>JAISYO010000198.1 GCA_031269865.1 Dysgonamonadaceae bacterium
GGTTGTCAATGGCGATTCCACCGATTTGTATGTTTTGAAAAACGCAAACGGAATGGAAGTTTGCATTACGAACTACGGCGGAAGAATCGTATCGGTAATGGTTCCCGATAAAGACGGGAAGATGCAAGATGTCGTGTTGGGATTCGATTCCATTCAGGATTACGTGAATATTAACAACAACTTCGGCGCGACGATCGGGCGTTATGGTAACCGCATCAAACACGGAAAAATCACGGTGGCTGGCACGGAATACCAATTGCCCATCAACAATTTCGGGCACACCCTGCACGGCGGTCCCGGCGGATTCGACACGAAAGTGTTCAAAGCCGTTCAGCCCGACAGCCTGACGGTTGAGCTAAGCTATCTTTCGAAAGACGGCGAGGAAGGTTTCCCCGGCAACCTTTCCACGAAAGTTACTATGACGCTGACGGAAAACAACGCCATTGACATTAAATACGAGGCGGAAACCGACAAGGAAACCATCGTGAACCTCACGAACCATTCCTATTTCAATTTGAGCGGAAACCCCTCGAATAGCGTTATGGACGATGCTTTGATGATCAATGCCGATGCTTTCACGCCCGTTGATAGCACCTTTATGACTACCGGGGTAATTGCCACCGTGGAAAAAAACCCTATGGATTTCCGCGAACCCACGAAAATCGGGGCGCGTATAGACACGGATTTCGATCAACTGAAATACGGAAGGGGCTACGATCACAATTGGGTGCTGAACGCACAGGGCGATATTTCGCAAGTGGCGGCAACTGTTCGGAATCCGACAAACCACATACAATTAGACGTTTACACCTCTGAACCCGGATTGCAGGTTTACACCGGAAATTTCCTCGATGGGACGGTTACAGGCAAAAAAGGCATCGTGTACGGCTTGCGCTCGGCTATCTGCCTCGAAACGCAGAAATACCCCAACTCGCCCAACTATCCCTTGTTCCCCTCGCCCTATTTGAAACCGGGCGAAAAATACACGAGCGAATGTATTTATAAATTTTCGGTGGGGGTTAGTGAATAGAAATTAGAAGTTGGAAATTAGAAATAAGAAAGGGCAGAGCCGTTTACCGAGCTTTGCCCCTTCCTTTTTTATGCTTGTCGGAAATTTCTTCTTCTAAATTCCGAGCAGACGATTGCCGTCGCGCTCGCCACGTTCAGCGATTCGGAAGTATCCCTGCCGAAGGGGTAATTGGGGATAAACAACCTGCTGGTAACCAACTTCTCAACGGAAGGCGATATGCCCCCACCCTCACTACCCATCACGATGAAACCGCTGTTCGACAGCTCTTCCCGATAAATGTCGTTCCCATCTAAGAAAGTGCCGTAAATCGGCATTTCGGGATTGTCCGCCAACAAATCGGCGATGTCGGTATAATGAATTTTCACGCGGGCGATGGCACCCATAGTGGCTTGAACGGTTTTTGGGTTGTAAATATCGGCGGTGTCGGGCGAGCAAAACAGATGCCCTATCCCGAACCAATCGGCAAGGCGGACGATAGTCCCCATATTTCCGGGATCTTGCACGCCGTCGAGCACCAAATGCAGGTTTCGGGACAAATCGTCCGGCGAAATTTCGTCGGGCAATTGGTAGAACACGCCGATAACCTGCGGTGGGGTTTTCAGGAACGAGGCTTTTTTCAACTCGTCCTCGCTTGCCACTATCGTTTCTACGCCGGGGCTTATGCGAAGCGATTCCGCGATTTCCGGCAAAGCCGCGACAAATTGGCATCGGCAGGACTGCAATAAATCGGATACCAATTTCACGCCTTCCGCCACGAACACGCCCTGCGCGAGGCGGTGCTTCTTGTCCCTCAGCGACTGTATGTATTTTATTTTGCTTTTGCTTAACGGCATCTTTTGCGAATTGAAAACACAAAAATAAGTTTTTATATTGGATTTTGGGGATTTTTATGGGACAAAAAGATGTTTGGGGGGGGTGGACGTTTGGAAGTTCGGTTTTGTCCCTGCGGGACTACATTTGAATAACCGTAGGTAAGCGAAGCGCAACCTGCGGACAGAATATCCCCCTTCCGCCCTAACCCCGAAGCGGGTTGAACTATGAGCGTGGGAAGCACCACCCACTTCGGGGTGGAATTGGGGGGCGAGTGTCTTCCGTAAGCTGCGGCTACGCCTTGCATAGGTTATTCAAATCTCACCCTTTCGGGCGAAGGGGGAAAATCTCAAAAAAATAACCGGAATCTAACTATATGACAAAATTTGAAAGATATCGACATCAGTTTTAGCGAGCGGGTTTGAGAGGATGCGTGCGAGGTACTCTAAACCATATTTAATAATGCTTTTAGCGCGACGTTCGTGTTTGAGTATTTTAATTGGTTTTAGATTTTCGTCTCGGAAAATACCGACAAGATACGCCCACAAAAAAGCCACCGTAACCAGCGAAAAAAGTCATTCAATACGCTTTAAATCAACAAGATGCGTGTATTAGATGTTAAAACCGCTCGATTTCAACGCTTTAAACGCAGTTTCAACCTGCCGGCGTCCTTTGTAAAGTTCCTGTGCGTTTTGCGGACAATTAAAGATATTGATATAAGCAAGTACGTTTCAGAAGGCGCAGAACAAAAAGTTTATCTCAAAGACAGTCGTTCGGTAATTAAGCCATTTATTATCTTTCGTGGGCAGATTATTCTGTTAATTTATTGTTGCATAATTATTTTTTCCCTGATACAGCCTATAAAAGGTGGCAAAATAGATATTATTCCGGCACATAAATTATTTCCCCATTTTCGAGTTCGTAGGCGATGCCCACGCGCTTGCCCTTGGATTTGTCCTGCGACTGCTCGGACGAAGGGCTGTAACGGTTGATTTTTTTGCCCTCTTTGGTAATGATTTCCATATTGTCCTTGCCTGGATTTTTCACTATCGTGAAATCTTCTTTGCTGAATATCTCTGTCATATTCAGGTGCATAACCATCGACACCATTAAAGCCACGGCAAACACCATCGCCACGTCGAAGAGGTTTACGACAACGCTCAGCGGATCGCCGTCCTCGTCCGTAAATCGTTTTTTAAAACGCTTGTTCTTCAGCATATTATTTCTTATTTCTTATTTCCAACTTCTCATTTCTAATTTTTCACTTTTCATCTTTGTCGTTGATTACTCGTGCAACATATTCCAAACTGTAAATATCTTTGGCGTACCATCGCTGTTTATATTGAAGCGTAACCAAGCCTATTGCGCTGACTACCAATCCTACAACCGTTGTAGCGAACACAACTTGCATATTGTATGCCATACCCGAAATGTCCCCGGTGGATAAGCCCACGAGGGCGGGCGACATAGCAATCAGCGTGCCGATCAGCCCAAGCACCGGTCCCATTTTTGCGAGGATTCGCGAGATGGACAGATCTTTGTCCGCCTCGTTTTCGAGGTTCGACAGCAGATAATCCGAATAGGCTTCGCTTTTTGCGGACGTCAGCAAGTCGCGCAAGTATTTTATAAACAGCGAATTGTCTCTTGCAGGCAATAAGGGTGGCAGTTCGTCTATCGTTGCAGGCGACAAGGCTTTGATTTTCGCGCCGAAAAGCGCGTCGTTACGGCGTTTCGTCATCATTTGATTGTAAAAACTTCCAGCGAGGATCAACGCCCTGCCAAAGAGTATCAGCAGGATTATTATATCGGGGATTAACAAGCTGTTAGCCACCCAAAAGAGTGTTTTTGAGATTACTTCCATTTCATTTTCCATTTTAATTTATTGAATAAAACGCCGACGGCAAAAAACGTGCAAAGCAAGCCGAGCGAGAGCAGTACAGCTTTGACGTTAAGCGGATTGCGTGCGGCGGTGTATGTGGTTTCGCCACTGACTGTCGTTATCAGCCCGATGATGCAGACGAAAAGATTGACTAAGAAATAAATTTCGAGGCGCAATTCTTTTTCGGGGCATAGCCACGCGAGACAAAGGCTAAGTAGCGGAAAACCAAGGAATAGGGCGGTGGCAAACAGCGATGTGAGCAGCGTAAAATCGCTTCCCGGCATCGCGAAAATCAGTTGGGTTTGCAGGTAAAACAAAACGGGCAACGCCAATAGCCCCGGATAGCACCGAAGCAGGGCTTGCCACCAACGCGCTTTTTTCAAGCCGAACATTACCCTCAATTCGGCGAAGCAAAAGGCAAAGCCAAGAGCCGATTCAATCGTGATCAAGACGGCGGTATCCTGCATAATTTTCACGTTGTTGAGAAAATCCGTCAGTTGCGTTTTCGACTGCAAAACCGCCCAACGTTGAGCGACAATGACGAAAGCCGCCAGGAACAAAGCGAATACCGCCGTTTGCCATAATTTCCAAAAACTGAGTTTCAGCAAGGCACTCAGCAGGATAAAAAGAATCAACAGTTGAATGATGTATTCCATTTACCGTTTCCGTTTCTTCCTTAAAATCAGTAGCAAGGCTACAAAAACAACCAAAACGGCGGCGGCTACCCACAAGCCGTTGAGCGATGTTTGCCGTCCGTTTTCCGCAATGGCGACTTCGTTTTTTTTCAGCACCACGCCGTTTTTCGTGGCTTCCGGCGACTGAACCGCCGTCTGCATTTTTTGCAACTGCCTGCGGTAGGCATTTGCTGTCGCGGCATCGGTGCGCTTCGCTATAAAATCCTGCAATTTAGCATTTCCGCCCGAAAAACCACTTGCCGACGAACCGTAATCGCGCACCAAAGCCGTGTGCAATTGCGCAAGATCATCGAGTTGCGCATTGCTCGCCTGCCACATTCCTTTTCGGGCGGTTTCGAGCATCACGGCAGTAATTTCCTGCAATGCTTGTGGGTTTTCGCGCCTGAAAAACGCTTCCGTGCCGAGTTGGTACTCGTCCTTGACATAAACGCTGAACAGTTTGTTCCACAATTCATTATCTATCACGTCGGGCTTCATCACGTTCCAACCGAAAGTGTTGGTAACGACTTCGGTAATCTGAGCCGCGCTCGAAGCCTTGCCCTTCATCACTTCGCGGATATAAGCGGGATTGAATACCGTTGAGCGTGCCTCAACGCCTATTGCTTCGCGCAGATCCTGCATACGGACGTTGTTGCGGTTGCGGTAATCGGCAAAAAAAGCATCGGGATCTTTGCCGTTTACGCTACGGACGGCAAGATTAAGCCCACCCATAAACTCGTACACGTGATCGAGGCTGAGTGCGCCCCACGTATTGCTCTGCCGGGGTTGCACCACCACGTCGGTATTGCGAAGCGCCGTCCGCAATAAGCCTTCGTGAAACTGCCCCCACGTCTTTTCGTTGCCGTAAGTCGCGCCCATATTGTGAATGTAGGTGTCGGCGATTTCGTCAGCCGATTCCCAACGATCGCTGTTCGTTGTCATTCCCTGAATGTTCGTACCATACATTCCGTTGATGCCCCCAAAGATGCGTTGGGTGGACATTTCGCGGGCTTGTTGGGGCGGAACGCCTTGTTCCACAAGCAGTCGCTCGGTTTCGATACTTCCCTTTGCCACGCGGTTGTCGCCCTCGTTGGCTGCCGCAGCCATTTCTACCGCCCTGCCAAGCAATGCAAGTCGCGAGGCGGCAAGATCTCGGAACTGCCCCGAAGTTTGCGCCAACACGTCAATACGCGGACGTCCGAGCGTTTCAGAGGGGATCAGTTGCAAATCAGAAACCCTGCCGAATGTATCGCGAATAGGCTCAACGCCAAGCATATACAACACCTGCGCAATTGTCGCGCCTTCCGTTTCAATAAACTCGCTACTCCAAAAGGTGTAACTGACTTTTTGGGGATAGCCGCCGTGCCGTTTGCGGTATTCGTCAAGGGTTTGTTGCGCAAGCGCCACGCCCTTTTCCCACGCGCTTTCCGAAGGGGTTGCTTCCGCATTGATGGCGTAGAGGTTGCGTCCGGTAGGCACCGCTTGCGGATTAGCCACCGCATCGCCACCCGACGAAGGCGACGTGTAACCGCCACCAAGGGCGTTCAGCAAGGATTTCAGCTCTTTTTCGGGACTTTCTTCGAGGGCGGTTTTGTATGCCGTGATGTTGCGGATCGTGCGTTCCACCTCGCTAATTGCACGGGCGCGTGATTTTTGTTCGGGGCTATATTTCGGGCTTGCAGGTTTAGCGGGTGTCTGCACCGTTTTTATCTGCGTTGTGTCCGTTTTTTTGCTCGTTTTGGGTATCCACGAAGGGTGTCCGCCGCCCGAAGATGTCGGTTTTGCTTCCGAAGGTTTTGGCTCGGCAAGCATCGGCATTGTACGGCGAGGGGGCGTGAGAACGGTTTTTGCTTCCTGCAAATCTTCGGGCGTGATATGCGCGACGGCGCAAATCAGTTCATCGTCCGTTTCCAAACCATTAAAAACCTTCAACACCAACAATTTGGCAGGTTCGAGGTATTTTTTGGTAAAGAAAGAACGGTTTTTCAACTGATTGTCAGCGGTTTTGCCACTCAATTTATCCAAAGCCGCAAGGCTGTACGCTATGGGATCGGCGCTCATTGCGAGCACGGTAGAGCGTATTTTGTCGGCATCGAAGGCTTCGCCGGTAGTATAAAGTCCGCCCGTCATCTTCTCGTTGGCAATTTCTTCGGCGAAATTGTCGATGCGGACAATTTCTTCCGCCGACAAAGGCGTGGTGGCAAGACTGTCGAAACGCAGATCGCAATGCAAACCGAGCGACAAGGCTATACGTTTGATTTTCAGCGATTTTTTAAGGATAGACAAGCTGTCTTTTGAATCGCCAACCGCCTGATATTCACTTACCGCATTCTGCAAATCCCTAAATTGTCCGCGCATCTGCGTTTCGCTGAATGCGGGTGTCAGGTAGGACAGCAACGAAGCGTAGGAACGCCGTTTCGCCATCATACTTTCACCGATATTTCCTATCGTATAATAGTAGAAATGAGGCAGTGAGCCTATCAAGCGATCCGCCCAATCGAAGTTGCCCAACGCAACTTGTTTTGACGGCGTAAATTCCAAACTGCCGTGCGTGCCGAAATGCAACAAGGCATCGGCGCGAAAAGCGTAACGTGCCCAGAGATAAGATGCTATGTATGTGTGCGGTGGTGCAGTTTTCGCACCGTGAACAATGGCGAAAGCGTCGTCGCCAAGCCCAGCCATCGGTTGCGGCAGCAGGGCAATGTTCCCAAATTCCAGCCGTGCAACGGCAATATTCCCATTATCAGCCATATAATCGCCGGGAGCGACACCGTAATTTTCCACCACGTCGGCATAAAGTGCTTCGGGCAATGCCCGCGAAACCCACGCCTCGTAGTCGTTTTTGGAAACCATTGCGGGTTTGCCGTCTTTCAAAAAGTCATCTAAAGCACCTTTGGCATAGGTACTTAACACCGAACCTTGTGTCATCAGCAATTGCTTAAATTCCGCTTCCGTAGGCGGCAGGTTTTCTACCCTATATCCCTCGTTACGAAGGCGTTGAAGCAGTTTATAGAGCGATGGGACAGTTTCCAAGCCCTGCGCGGTAAGCGTTGCCTGCCCCGGTCCCTTGAAATAATAGATCGCCACGCGCTTTTCGGCATTGCTTTTTCGTTTCAGTTCCAAATAGCCCGACACGATGGACGTAAAATCGCTCAGGCGCGAAGGGACAGCCTTAAAAAGATACAGCCCTTCATCGTCAATTTCCTGAGCATTAACCACGTATGGCGTGATAGCCCCATCGAGTTCCGGCACGACAATGCTTTGCGACAAAAATCCGCCGGACATTCCCTGCGGATCTTTTTCCCATTCCTCTCGCGTTTGAAGCAACGAGAGGGGGGCAAAGAGCGGAATGTTGCGCTCGCGAAGCCATTCCACCGCAGCATCGTTCTGCCCCATAGCCAAGCGTCCGTGAGCAAAATAAATCACGGCATCGGGCTTTATATCGCGCAGGAAATCAAGCCTTTTCGTTATCGAAAAGACGGGATAGACATTCATTCCTGCGCGTTGTAAGCTGACAATCAGGCTGTCGGTGTTGGCACGGTTGCCACTGAACGGATCGTTCAAGCCACCCACGATGGCGATGCGCCAGGCATCTTCAACGTAAATCTTTTCGCGCCGAAGAAACGCCTCGTAATCAACGACATTGCTAAATGACGCCGTTTCATCCAAATGATACAGCACGTCCGTTTCGGTTTCGTGAACGCTGTCGGGCGGAAGGACGAAAAACTTTTTCCTGTCGATATTCTGACGCACATAACGCGCAAGCGAACGATAATTGCGTTTGTTGCCGTTGTCGAGATAAGCCTTTACGTTTGAGAGCGTTGCACTATCCAAATTGCATATCGCATTCTCAGGGTTCGTGGCGGCGTAAATATAAACCGGAGTGCCCGCATCGGCGGCACGTTGAAGCATCGCCCTCTGTTCGGCAGTGATGTGCATTCCCATACCGAAACCGAGCACAAAATCGTAAGACTTTAATTTGCTGAACTTTTCGGGCGACACTTCATCGAAACGGACGTGCCGATCATCGTTTGCCTTTACCATACTCGCCCGTTGAAAGGGCTGAAAATCAACCAATGCTATCTTCGTTGCCGAAGCCGTCCGTTGCCAAACGACAATGCAGACTGCGATAAGCGACAGGCAGACAATCGGGATAATACCTTTTTTCATTTAGCGAGGAATTGAAGCAACATTAAATTTAACGTGTCCTGTCGTACTATTTTCATCTTGATATTGAGTGAATTGCACCTTGTAGTACTTGTCGCCGCCGGCTGTTCGGAACACATAAACCGGGGCTTGCAGATAAACCGGAGGCATCACTAACGAGCCGTCTTCATTCTGCTTAAATTGAATGACTTGCGCATCGGATCGCACAATCGTCGTCGTACCGCCCATTCCACTTGAAGTAACCGCTTTGTCAGTTGCAAATACCGCATTATCAGGCACATTTAACACCGATGCAAAGGTGGTTGAGGCATCGGAGGTGTAAACGCCCCCTTTGGCAGCCGCAGAAGTAAATTCGCCGCTGTTGGTGCGGATATTGTAACGGCGGATAGCGATGTCCCAATCCTTGCGAGCCGCCCAAGCCGCGTTGTTTTCAGCCGATTCGTCAGCCGAACCGACAATCGCTTCATTGGCAAAGGAATAATAGTGCCAAGCGGTTGATGATGAGGCATTCACATAAACTTCTTTTGTTTCCCCCGGTTGTGGATCTTCTTCGTCTTTTGAACACGATGTGAAAACTGATGCCGTAAATAGCGTTGCTGTAAGATAAAAAAATACTTTTTTCATTTGAATATAAATTAGTTAGTTATTAAAAAAATTATTGTTTGAAAGCATATCGTATTCCGGCGAGGAATTGCCTGCCGGGATTGATAAACGATGTTTCTTTGAAATGGAATAGATTGTCGGCTTTGAGTGTCAATTCAAAGGTGTGGCTACGCCATTGCAATGGCTTCACTAACACGACTTTCCATATTGAATATGCTCGCGATTGCGTGAGTTCTGCGGTTTGCGAACCGTCAGGTGCCGTAACCATATATTGGTAGAGAATAGGCGAATGCAACCGCCCTGCGACTTGCAACGAGAAGGGACTGCGACAAATCGCGCCGTTCCACGTTGCGGAAAGCGTTTCGCTATGGCGGACGTTGCTTTCGAGTTGCAAGCCGTTGGAATTATCCACCGCGTCGCAAAAACTGTAATTTCCGCGCAACAACAACTGATTCAATAGATTATAGGACACATTCACGTCGATGCCCCTCAACGTGGCGCTGCTGACGTTGCGATAGTATTTTTCGTTGGTGCCTTGCGCCGTAATCACGTCATATTGAGTGATTTTATCCGAAATTTTGTTGTGATAGCCCGTTACGGAAAGGTTCAAACCATTGATGGTGTATTCCGCCGACAAGGAGGAATACAGCCCCCTTTCGGGTTTGAGGTCGGGGTTGCCGTAAACCCAAAACATACCCTGATGATCGAAGTCGTAATGCAGTTCCTTGATGCTCGGCGCACGGAAAGACGAGCCGATGCCGGCGCGAATCTGCACCATGCCGAACGTGTACATTGCCGATATTTTCGGTGTTAAGGCACTACCAAACAAGGTATTGTGTGTATATCGCGTGCCACCGACAAGAACCATATTGGCGTTCAGCAGATACTGCGCCTGAGCAAAAATGTTGGCGTCGTAGAGGCTTTTGGTGGTTGGTGTCGCGCCAAGCGTTGTGGTGGCGTAGTTTTCCTCGTGGTTGTACTCTGCGCCACCGACAAATTCCCATTTTTCCGACAACGAGTAGGTGTCGAGCAAGCGAAGCGACAGGTACGAAGCCGTGTTTCGCAAATCGCGCTCATTGTTCTTCTTTTCCATTACGTAGTAATCGAAGTATTTATCGTAGTTTGCGCTGATACGCAAAGTGTTAGATAGCAATTTGATTCCGCCGTTCACACCTGCCGTCAGGTTGTTTGTCAGCGAATGACGGACGTTCATACTGTTGGCAGGGTTGAAAGTTTCGTGTCCGAAAAAACGGCTAAAAACGTTAATGTCAGCGTTTTCCGATGGTTTGAAGCCCACTTTCATATTTGCCCCGAAGTCCTCATAACGAGCGGCATACGCCCCTGCGCCGTCGGAACCGAAGCCGTCGGACGAATTGCGAAAACCACCTGCGCGGGCGGAAAAACGCCCTGCCTTCGTACCCGCGTCAATTCGTGTGCGCAAGCCCTTGTTGCTTTCAACGGACTGATTAACAGTCGTCTCAATCTTGCCCGAAGGCTCTTTGCTGATGATGTTTATAACCGAACCAACCGCATTAGAGCCGTAGAGAGCCGACAGCGCACCGTTTACCATCTCTATGCGACTGACATTACCGACGTCAATCTGATCGAGGTTCACGTTCCCCCCTGCCCCTTCCGACACAAGTCGCTCGCCATCAACGAGAAATAAGATATAACGGCTGTTCAGCCCCCGTATCCGCATATTGTTGCCCATCGCGTTGGGCGAGCTGACAATTCCAGGAATGTTGTCTTGCAGGCTTTCGAGAGTGGAAACCGCCGCCGCCTTGCGAATGTCGCGCTCGCGGATAAGTGTCGTTGGGACAGGCGTTTCGCTAAGCCTTTTCGGTGTCCTCGTGCCGGTTACAACCACCTCGCCGAGTGTCG
>JAISYO010000014.1 GCA_031269865.1 Dysgonamonadaceae bacterium
GACCGATACGGACTTTCCGGATTTTTCCCCGCCGGGGTGAAAGACCTCGTCCAGCGGAGTCGCGCGCGTCAGCCAGCAGAGCATCGAGAACAGAAAATAGCCGTTGGAAGCGGGCAGGATTATCGCTTTTTGAGCCGTAAGTTTTACGACGAAGCTGAGCATCGCGTCATCTCCCGAGGCAAGGTTTAAGTGGATTTTCCCCTCCCTTTAAACCCCTATGATATTTCGAAATTTTTCTGTCAACCTCGGAATATCAATATCATCACCTTTTATTAGCTCGATGCCCAGATTTTTCATTTTTCGTTGACGAACTTCGGGTATTTTTGTAGGCTCAAACACTGTCGCGGCCACGATAATCGGAACTGCCTTGACCCCGCCGAGAGCAGCGGCGGTGTTTTTTACTTTGTCAATGGCATCAAGTTTAACTTCACCGGCCTTGCACTCGACAAAATAAAGTTTCTGGCCGTCGGTGAAAAGCACGTCCGCTTCGTTATACTTATTATTTTCGTATTTGACAGTGTAGTTCAACCGAATATCCTTTATCAATCCATCATCTTTCAGAGGCATAAGTTGGCTGTAAACATACAGTTCAAGCCAGCCACCGGAAATAAATCGCGGGAAGTCGGAAAATTTCCCGTTTATTATCTCTTTGTCCCTCAATCTCAAGTATGCAGGCTCATTCTCTGCCCATCTTATTTCTATGTTTTTTTCGCAGATTTCCAACGGATTGCGATTCTGTGCGGATTCGTTGAGATACTTATAATGCCGTTCAATAAGTCCGCGATTTTCCACAATTTTTTTTGCGATATTAAATGATCCTTCGGTTTCAGTTGCGTCCTCGAAGGTCAACTCACGATCCATATTTAGTTTGACTATCTCATTCACGTTGTCAAGACAGGCGGCGACTTTTTTGTCACCGTTTGTAAAGTCAATGAGTTTTCTGCCGTAATAAAAAGGAACAATTCCGTAGGCGCGGCAAACGTCGAGCGCACCCGCCATCATCGGCTTTGTGCCACCGGTGACGTTGAAACCAAGATTACCTTTATATTTTTCCTTGTATTTATCCAAATGCCGCGAAACTGTCTTAAATACGCTTCGGGGATTGTTTGGGTCTATATTTTCAATCGATGCAAACTCCTTAGCATAATCTTTTACAAGCACTCGCATACTGCTTGCCGGCATTTTTTCGTCGGTTAGAAAAATGTGTTTTTTGCATTTACTGAACTGTTTTAGTGCAAGCAGATTGGGAATTTTATTTTCGCTGAACAAATGGAAAATCGCATCGTACTCGTAGTCGTCGATGAAATTGCCGTCACCTTTCAGCGCTGTACCGCGGGTATCGACAACGCGCGTTTCAGCATCTTCGCGCGGAGAGACGAGAATCTTCGCGTCTATGTGCGGATACTGCCGCAAAGCCTCCGACCACGCGTACGCCATAAGCGTTGTTCCAGGGCTGAGGTAGACAGATAACAGCTTTGGATCTGTTACGCTATCGTACCGCCTCAGAGCCTCTACGACCGAACTTTTCATATGTTCGTAGTCGTTGATGTTCGCCAGTGTACAGGGAATACCCTTAATTGTGACAGATTCGCGATCTTTATGATCTACCATGTACTTTTCCATGCGTTCTTTCAGACTGTCAAGCAGTATCTTGTGACCTTCGACTGTGTTTTGCTCGCCGTCATTTTCAATTACCGGGCACATAATCAACACGTCCGTGTAAGGGTGTTCTTTCAGCGCGGCAAAAATGGGGCCGTCCTGAATGCCCTTGGATTTATCGCCTTCTTCTTTCGCGGCTCGGCAGTTTTTTGCGGCGCGGAAATCGGTCATTCCGAACCAGGTGAGCAGGTAGCTTTTCATCGAGTTGTCCTCCGTTCTACTTCGTTTGCTTGAGCTTCGCTTCAGCTTCGTCATATGCTTTTGCCAATTTCAGAGAAGCATTGTCCGGTCTGGGATTGTTTTGCAGAAATGCCGACAAATTTTTTTTGGCGGCTTCTACTTGCACTGGCATCCTCGGCTTTCCAACCTCTCTGGACAACTCGGCAAGTTTCTTGATTATCTTCTCCTGTTTGGCGCGTTGGCGCTGAACATCCGTTTGCAGTGCGGTTGTATTTACATGGGCAGGTTCCGGCTGAGATCGATTAATTACATTTTGGGCAGAAGCAGAATAAACCGTCTCCCCGATCGCCGGAAAAGTCGCGGTTACACTTTCGATATTGCTCTGCGGGTCTGGTTCATGGTTTTCAGTTTCGTACTGCTCATAACCTTGCAGTGCCAGTGCCGGATTGATATTGCCATTTGCGTCTGTGGCTCGCGGCAAAACGTCGGTAAACTTGGATTTCCCAACGCCGCCTTTGTTCAGTGTAAACCACTGATATATCCCGGTTTCGTTTTTGTGACTTTTATTTGGTATTTTCCCAACCGGATAATTGACATTGTCGGGAGCGCGCACATAATCGGACATAGCCCGCAACTCCTGAACAGATTTGCTGTCACCGGGATTCCAATCATTCGGCTTTCCATCTTCGCTCTTCAATTGAAGCGTTTGCGAATCTATAGTAAATAGCTTAACCTCAGTTACGTCTATCTTTACGCTCCCATAACCTGCCGGTTTGCCATGACCGAGCTTGTGCGCATAGTTATCGCCGTTGGGCTGCTGCCAATATCGCCCGAACGACAGCACCCACAGCAACTGCTGCAATTCAAGATCATTCAGGCGTTCAAACGCGATTTCGAACTCAAAACACTTGCCTTTGTTAATCGGCTTGAACGTAGCGTTCTGGCCGCTGTTTGGCGTTGCTGTCTGTGCGGCGTGATGATGCCAGTAGAATTTTCGCCCGCGCGGTTTCGGATTGGCTATCAACGCTTCGCTGCCATTCGAGTGCTTATAGTAGTCGTAATTGAAAAACTCGCTGTTCGGATACGGCTCCATATAAAACTCGGTCGCCGTAATTTTGGGGCCGCTCAAAATAGGAAGCGTCATATTACGGGGCACAAGTAGTTCGTCTTGCCCCGCTTCCGGGACAGCATCGCGAACCTGAATACGCGAGGGAATGACGTCCTCTGACCCGATCATGCCGAACAACGCGCACGCGGGACATACTTCCTTTCCGTGATCTCTCTTGCTGCCGCAGGGTTGATGGCCGCCGTTTACCTCAAGCAGTTCGGTAATCGTGCGCGAGAATACCTCCTTGCCAATGCAGGCAGGCGAAAGGTAATAGATGCCGCCGACTTGGGAGTAGTACACCGGTATTTTAGCGGCGTCGAGATATCCCTGGTATGCTTCGGGCTTCCTTATCGTTTGGTTTACGCCTTTCGGCAACCCCGGTTTGCCGACTTTGCCTTTGGGCTGATACAATCCCCAAACTTGCCGCAGCCGCTCGAAATCTTTGGTGGCAATTGGTTTTCCCTTACGTGTCGTTGGTTTTTGGTCCGTGTACACGAACACAGCATCGTGGTGTTTGCGTTGAAACGCTTCGCCTATAAATACAATACCTTGCAAAGGACAAGCTGGAGTCGAAGTACTGCTTATGTCTTCTACATAATGCGGGAAAATGGTTTTGTTGCCGTAGGAATTTGCTGATTTTTTTACCCATACTACAT
>JAISYO010000025.1 GCA_031269865.1 Dysgonamonadaceae bacterium
TGAATTGTGAAAAACGACGTAAAAAAGCGGGACTCGCTCGTTTCTAAATCGTTACCTGTCAAGAAAAATTTTCTTGTAACTTGTTTGTTTTCAAGAGGAAATAAAAATTCGTGTGTCTTGTAAGGTGCGTGGTAAGGTTCTTCTCTATACCACACAAATTTCCAATTTCCTTCAAATAGCTGTTCATCTTTTGATTGCTGATTTTAGGAAGTAATGCGCCATGAGGTAGTTTTCCTTTGTACTTGTCCAGTATCATAAGGGGAATTTTCAGAAGGGGAACATCCGGTGTTCCCAACAAATTCTCATTATACATTTTACGATACTTACTCATGTGAATTGAATTAAGTCATAAAGGTAGCTATTTCTCTTGAATTAGTTACTTTTAGGCATAAATCATATTATCTTTGTAGATTATTCAAGCAAATTATTAAATATGGAACCGTTATCTATCATTGCGTTGGGAGCGGCTGTTGGAGGTGCAGCTGGGAAGTTTGTAGAAAAGGCTTGGGATTCAGGGGAAAAATGGATTAAAACCTATTTCAAAGATCATAATGAAGTCGCACAGCAAAAAGCGACAGAAAATACAATGGATTTTCTGAATGAATTGGCATTAAAAGTCAAGGCTCTTGAAGCTTCTAATCAGGTACCAAAAGAAGTAATTGATGCAGCTCAAAATCATCCTGACTTTACTGCGCTACTTCAAAAAGCATTATTGACCTCTGCACAAACAGACAGTAAGGATAAGCACACCGTTCTTGCAAGATTAGTATCTGAAAGATTGAAATCGAAACCAGAGTCCATCTTAGCTTTAGGATCCAAGATGGCATGTGATGCTGTTGCATATGCTACGGTAAATCAATTAATGATATTAGGTCTTGCTGTGAATTTTTTCGCAATAAGACCAAATCGTTATCCTCCGTTTTTTATAAATGAAACCAGTTTCCAAGGTTGGATTGACAGTTGGTTGATAGTTAGACTTAAACCATATCAGAATATTTCATGTCGTCAAATTGATCTCACACATCTTGAATCATTGTCATGCTTAAAAATCAATGCGTTTATAGAGAGAGGTTTAAACGGTATGTTTAGAAAAGAAAATCTAATTTACGATTTTGAGAAAATGACAGACCCCTCTTTAAAGGAGTCTATGAAAACAATATGGAACAACCTTCAGAAAATAGATCTCACAACTACTGGTCAAATAATAGGTGTTTCAGTATCAGATTTACTTTTAAATACAAGCACAACTTTTGATGGATGGGAATAAGTTAGAGTGAATTTAGTGAAATTTATCCAGGTTACGGATATTTTTCTGTATTGCATAATGGTGGGAAAAAATGGGACAACGTAGATTTGCAACACAAATGCAACACAGTGAAAAATAAAAGCCTGTTAATCAATCGACTAACAGGCTTTTTTGCGGTATGGACGGTAGCTTAAAATGAATTTATATGACTTTATTTGAATGATAAATATTTCATAATTAGCTGCATTTTATAATTTCATTGAATTCTATTTTTCACTCAAAGTCATATTATAGCAAAAATGCCGCCCCTATTTTAGCCCCTCCAATTCATCGTGTATTTCTCATTGGGTTAAATAATCTAAATTTTTTGTGCTTACTTTTTCCCAAGTAAAATTTTGTCCGCATTGACAAAATATCTAATTTCGCCCGAAAATTATTCAATTATTTGGTAATCTGAATATTGTATACTGGAAAAAGATACCCACCCTATAAAAGAGTTTGTCTAAGTTTCTTGAGAATAGAGGATATATTATTACCTTTGCACCGTTCTTAGGAACAACTTATTAGAAATAGTAAGAGAAGTGCCTTGCCTGTCGAAATCGCCAAATTTTGAAAGCATATACAAGGTACAGATAGCTCCCCGAATAGGGTGGGTTGTTTGTGCATGTATATGTAGGTGTTTGGCGATACCTGATAGGCGTGGATGGCAGCCCACTTCTTTTTTGTAAAATCGCCTTCCGGTTGCCAAGGTCTGATATGGATATATTTCATGAATATTTTGGCAATTTTATTCGGACTTTTAATTTGCTTGGTCTTAGCACTCATTATAGCCAATGCAGGTGCAAAGCGAAATATCGGTTTTGGTTGGGCTTTATTTTTAGGAATTTGGTTAAGTCCGATTGTCAGCCTTATAGCGGTTCTTCTATCCGACAAAATCAAGCCTGACGAATACGGAACGGTACAAAAGAAATGGGGTTGCTTAGCTCCTTTGATGCTAAGCACCACTATTATTTTAATGGTTGCTTATATCTTTTATTCTCACAAGGAAAAGCAAAACTCTCGAAAAATACAGTATTCACAAGTTGAATCTGTACCGAAAATTCAACTTGAAGAAGAGACTACAAGCGTAAAATTACGAGAAAAAAATCCCCAAATTATTGCGGAAGCTCTGATTGTCGAATTTGATGAAGATGTTGCAGAACAAGGCAAAGAATATCACGATTTGGCAGAAAAACGAAGAAAAGCAGAGGAAGAAAGGCTGCTTATAGAAAAAGTCTCCAAAGAGAAAACTACTTCAAGAAATTCCGACAATGAAGAAATTGTTGATTTGAATGATTATGTAGGAACTCCCGATGACGGAACGGATTGGAATTATATCGGATTTGAAGATGAAAAAGAGGCAAAGGAATTTGAAGAACTTCTTAAAAGCAAAGGAATATATTGGAGCAATTCAAAAAATGCTTGGGTTAAACGAAAGGAAAAGCAACCGGTTGGCAGTAGTGCGGGGGCAATGAATTTGTCTTATAATGTAGCTGGACGTTCTGCTAAAAATTTACCCAGACCAATATTTAAGAATGAATTTGAAGAAGGAATTGTTGTCATTGATATAGAAGTTACTCCCGAAGGTAAAGTTGCAAATGCAAAATTAAGCGATAAGACAACGGTCAATAACAATTCCGTAAAGCAAGCATGTTTGAGTGCCTCTCTACAAGCAGAATTTAGCAAATTGAACTTGTCTGCAAATCAATCGGGAAGCATTTCGTATTATTGCAGGACGAAATAAATATTCAAATATCCGTATTTTGATTACAAAGAAGGCTGCATTTTCGCAGTCTTCTCTTGCGTATTATCCAGAAATTGACTACCTTTAACCGATAAAATATTTGATTTATGAAGCAAATAGATAAAGTCAATGATATTCAAAAACTAATCAAGCGACAAAAAGCCTATCAAAAAGGTATTCTTGTCATGACGGAGAAATTGTTTGATATTCAGAATCAAATAGCGACATTGACGCTCAAAGAACTGAACAAAGACAGGAAGAAAGAAAAACCCTCAACCGATTTACTTTCAGCAAAAGATGTTTGCAGTATGCTTGAAATTTCGCAATCAACCCTCTACCGGATGAGGATGTATGACGGTTTTCCTTTTGTCAAAATAGAAGGCAGAAAAAGCGTAATGTTCAACAAGAAAGAGATAGAGGAATACATGGCTAATCTGAAAAAGCATAAACCATGATTGACAACGTAAAAATAACTCTAAGCAATTTTTCCGGTAATTTTGATAACTGCCGGTATATCGGAGAAGGTAAATATGACAGCTTTTACTCGTTGCCGACTCATGGTATTTCAAAATCCACTAAATTATTCGTCAAGCAAAGCAGGACGACAGGAAAAGTCGTTATCTCACGCAGTATAAGGAAATGGTATTTTAACAAAGGTTCTTTGCTCGATTTAACGGCAAAATCTTTTACCAAAGCCATGAGGTTGTTGGCAGAGGATTTGAATATTCCGTTATCCGAACTTTGCAGGGGAAAAGTTACCCAATGCGAGATAGGGCAAAATATCCCTGTGAAAATTCCTGCAACGGAAATAGTTCCTAAAATAGTAGATTATAGTCATCTTGAAAGAAAACCGGTAAAGGATGAAACTGTATATTTTAACGGCAAAGCAAAGAAATTGATTATATACGACAAATTAGCGGAAATTGGAGCCAAAGGCAATAAATCAAAGAGAGGAGCCATGAGCATACTCAAAGAAAAAGGTTACCATTTTTTGCGGATAGAATTTAAGTTGTTCAATCAAAAGTCATTCAACCAGCACGAAATGAAGCATATCAGCACCGTTGGCGATTTGATTATTCATTTTTCCAACCTGTACGAATTTTGGACGTATCAGGTCAGTCGACTTGTTATATTTTCTCCGATAGAAAAGAATATGCAAAAAATGACAAAAACTGAATATCTAATTGGATTAGGTTTGAACCACGAAGGATTTGAGAGATTTGTCGAAGATTATCAAAGCCTTTGTAAATCCAAAACGAAAGACGGATTAAAAGCTGCACGCAGCAAAGCGTATAAAGAAGTTCTCAATGTACTCGAAAAATATGGCTCTCGCAAAGAATACGGAAAAAATTCTTTGAGGATAGATATAGCAAAGCATTTGTTAAGAAAAAGTAAGCAGGAAGAAATAGACTTACCTTTTCTTTTCCGTAACCTTTGGGGCGCAGATGTTCAGTACAGGGAATAATATAAGTAGAAAAAGTAAGTATAGATAATATACTGTATAATATGCAATAGAGTAAATACTAAATCAATAATAGCATTGTACAGAATATTGAGTATGTAATTGAGTGCTATTGCGAATTGGGCATATATGCAATAATGTGCAATAGAAACGCAAAAAAATAATAAAGAAGTGCAATTATAATATTGGCTGGTGCATATACGCAAAGGGATGTATAGAAATATTGGGTTGCCATCAGTTGTATTATAATATGGAAAGCGTAATAAATCTAAGGCTGAGTGAAACGAAGCCTTAGAAAGGTAATACGAAGTATATTTTGAGCCGTTTTTTGATTTCGGCTTGATTTCGGGCGAAATTTCGTTTGTTTTCGGCTCGAAGGTACAAGTTAAGGTCAGGCGGTATAAATGCTGCTAATCAAAAATAAAGTCCTTTATCGGGCATGGAATAGTTGTTGTTTAAAGTCGAATTTTAATATGAGGCAAGTGAAGAAGAAATGGATTTATGTTGTTTTGATAATATGTGTCATTATTATCATGTCGTTATTTGTTATCAGTGTATTAAATTGTGAAACACTGAATAGAATAACAAAGGATTTTTTGGAGTATTTTAATTTGATTGTTACTCCTTTGAGTCTGATTGTAGGATTAATCATTGGTTATCCTTTATTGAGGAAGAAATTAGTAGAGAACTATGTGTCTAAACAGTTTGAAATAATGCACGAAGCTAACAGAGTATTAAGAAAGGAATGTCTTCGGATAATGGGTAAATACCCCGATAAATATATTTCGGAAAAACTTAATAAGCAATATATTGGAAACTGCATCCTTGATGTAAAAGAATTATCTCATTTAGCCTTTGATTCTAATCCTGATGCTCATAGATATTCCATCCTTCTATTGAAATCGCTGGAAGAGTTCTATCAGCGCTATCCTGAAGAACCAAGTTATTACTATTATAAAGAAATGTTAGATTCATTCATAAATCAGCATGTGAAACAAATGTATAACTATGCAAAATCGTTGGGAACAACCTTTGATAGTAATATTACAAGAAAAAGAAGATTAACAAGAAAACTTGATAAACTTGTTTATGATAATGAATATGAAGATATTGATAATGTCGATTATTCTATCAGCTACTATCATGCGTCTCAATTATTGGTACTTTTCTTTGGAAACTCGCTAAGAACGGTACAATACGATAATCCATTGTTATATCTTTCATGCTATCTCGCTGCGCCGACACCTTCTGCTCTCGCAAGAATTTTATATGTGCGAGAGCTTTATCTACCATTGACATTGCAATGTAGTGAGCCTATGATTTGGGGATTGGAGCGGGAATTGTGTTTAATAGGATTTTCGGCAAGGAAAAGCACGAAAGAAAACGGAGAAACCCAATCTTTTTATGTTTGTTATTATGCCAATATTAGTGATTTTGGATTTGTAAAAGGGACTGTCAAAGCTGTAGAATCATTGGCAAACTATGAGGATACTTATTTGTCTGGAACAGAACTTCCTAAAAATAAATTCTCAAATTTCAAAATGATAGATGATTTAGAAATTATTAAAGTTGAAATTGAGACGGATACATTACATCAAGAATATATCAAGAACCAGAAGAAATTTATTAGAAAGTTGAAAAGTGAAGTGAAAAAATGAATATTTTTCATTTCCCCGCTTTTTCCTGACTACTAAAAATTTGACCCTTCTTAGCGTGGTTGTCTATCAGCTTTTTAGTATCATTAAAATATATCATAGTCGTCTTAATATCGGCATGACCCAATAATTTTGAAACGGTGAGTATATCCGATTCAGCCAAAATTTTCAATGTCCCGAAAGTATGCCTTGAAGAATGGAAAGTAACGTTCTTGTTGATATTCGCCATTTTTATAAACTCTTTGAGATGCCGGTTTATGTTTTGAGGCGTTTGCTGATTTTCAAATACATGCTTATCCGTTCCGATATTCTTTTTGGCATTGCTAAATTCAAGCAGGACGGCTTCAGCCCAAGGTTCAATAATCCCGAGCACCGTATCCTTCGTTTTTATTTGGTTTTTATAAATCCGCTTGTTTTCCCAATCAATATGAGACCATTTTAAGTCTAATATATCCGAAATCCTTAATCCTGTGTAGCAGGCAAGAAGGTACATTTGTAAAGATATTCTTTGGGGCGAAAACGCTTTGAATTTAGGTAGGAGTTTCCGCATTGCAATCAGCTCTTCAAATTCAAGATAAACTTCCCTTATCTTTGCTCTCGGCATTTTGAATTTATCCTTTGCGTATGGATTTTTGATATTTATATCGTGGCGAATCATATCCAAGACAACCGCACGAATATTCTTGTGCTTATTTTCTCTGCCGCCATCCTGATTATGTTTGACATCCCGAAGAAAAGCATCGAAATTTTCAATAAACCTTAGTGTAACATCGCTTATTTTGAGCTTCGGGGCAAACTCTTTTAGCATCTTGTAAGTCCCTTCGTAAATTCTGATAGTATCGTCATCTTTGCCGCCTTTTTTCTTCTCCGCTACAAATTTCAGGTAATAATCATAGAAAGATTCATGTTCGGGTTTGATTTTCTTTTTCCCTGCATAAAAGTCTTTGACAAGTTGAATAGATATTTCAGTTCCCACGCTCTGTTCGGTTAGCAAATAAGTATCCAACTTTGATTTTTCGTTTTGAATTAGGGTTAATAACGGATTTTTCTTCGGTTGCTGTAACTTGGCATCCCAGAGATTTTTCTCAACCTCATAACCTGTCGGAATTTTAGTTTCATCTCCCTGTATCCGAACTCTTAAATAAATAGGGTACTTGCCATTCTTTAAAGCTGGCTTGTCAGTCCTGATGCAGGCATGTATCGAAAATGGTTTCATAAAATTTTCTTTTGTAATTCATGTACGAAGGTAATAAAGTTTTTTTGATAGATAAAATTCTTTGGGAAATTCTTTATAGCCAAATTGCTGTGTGTCAGCATCATGACGATTTTTGAAAATCGCCCCTATTTTAGCCCCTATACAAAAACCAAAAGCTCTAAGTAGCTGATAATAACTAACTTAGAGCTTTATTATGCGGTATGGACGGGACTCGAACCCGCGACCCCCTGCGTGACAGGCAGGTATTCTAACCAGCTGAACTACCACACCGGTTGGCTATCCGTTTTCGATAGCGAGTGCAAAGGTACATATATTTTCCGAATTACAAAATAATCTACAAAGAAATTCTCTTTTCGCAATAAAAATACGAAAAATTTTGCCAATCCATTTAAAAATAATATCTTTGCACGGGAAATAAAGAGGGAAGCAGGAAAAACGGCTTCCTTTTTTATTCTTTGACGTGTAGATAAAGGTGTAGAAATGATTGATAGAGACGTTTTAATTCGGCACGCGGAAGAATTTCTCGATGGTTCACCGGACTATTTGGTGGACGTCTTGATAAATCCCGGCAATGTCATCACGGTTGAAATTGACAACGACAGTGGTGTGAACATCGACGATTGCATCAAGCTCAGCCGCCATTTGGAAACGAAACTCGATCGCGACACGGAAGATTTCGAGCTCACGGTAACTTCCGTCGGGCTGACGTCCCCTTTCAAAACCTTGCGGCAATACAAAAAATACGCGGGCAAAGAAGTGGAACTGCTCACGAAAAAAGGGCAGAAGCTATCCGGGACATTGAAAACGGCGGACGAAAACGGCTGCACGATTACCGTTACAAAAAAAGTGAGGCTCGAAGGGGCTAAGCGCAAAACAGAAGTGCAGGAAGATTTCAGTTTCGCCTACGATGAACTCAAATACACGAAATATCTGATCGGCTTCAAATGACAATCGTCGGGTATTTAGGATACGGAAACCATCGCAAAAAAGATGCGGCTTGGACGTAACAATATAATTTTCAAACATAAAACAATAGAAAAAACAGATATTCATTAACTTATGGGCAAAAAAACAAAAACCATCAGCCTGATAGATACTTTTTCAGAATTCAACGAACTGAAAAATATTGATAAAACAACGATGATCAGCGTATTGGAAGAATCGTTCCGCAGCGTCATTTCAAAAATGTACGGGACGGACGAAAACTACAACATCATCATCAACCCCGACAAGGGCGACTTGGAAATTTGGCGCAGCCGCACCATCGTGGAAGACGATCAGTTTACCGATCCCAACCTCGAAATCACTCTTTCGGACGCACTTAAAATCGACGAGGATTTTGAAGTGGGCGAAGACGTTACCGACGAAGTGCTTCTCGAAGATTTCGGACGGCGCACCATTCTCAACCTGCGCCAAACATTGGCTTCCAGAATTTTGGAACTCGAAAAAGACAACCTGTACAACAAATACAAGGAAAAAGTCGGGCAGATTGTTGCTGGCGAGGTTTATCAGGTTTGGAAAAAAGAATTATTGTTGCTCGACGACGAGCAAAACGAACTGATTCTTCCGAAAACCGAGCAGATACCCAGCGACTTCTTCCGCAAGGGCGAACACGCACGCGCCGTGGTTGCGCGGGTTGAAAACATCAACAACAACCCGAAAATTATCCTTTCGCGCACGTCGCCAGTCTTCTTGGAACGCCTGTTCGAAATGGAAATCCCCGAAATCGCCGACGGACTCATCACAATAAAAGGCATCGCACGTATCCCCGGCGAACGCGCCAAAGTAGCGGTGGAAGCCTACGACGATCGCATTGATCCGGTTGGCGCCTGCGTGGGCATGAAAGGGTTCCGCATTCACGGAATCGTCCGCGAACTGCGCAACGAAAACATCGACGTCATCAACTATACAAACAACACCAGCCTATACATTCAGCGTGCGTTGAGCCCAGCCCACATCAATTCCATCGTGGTAAAAGAGGACGAACACCGCGCCGAAGTCTTCCTGCACCCCGAAGAAGTTTCTTTGGCGATCGGGAAAGGCGGGGCGAACATCAAATTGGCGTCGATGCTTACCCACTACAACATCGAGGTGTTCCGCGATATTGACGGGGTGGACGAAGAAGACATTTATTTAGATGAATTCCGCGACGAAATTGACGGCTGGATCATCGATCAATTGAAACGCATCGGGCTTTCAACGGCGAAAAACGTGTTGAACGCCAACCGCGAAAAAATTATCCTCGAAGCCGACTTGGAAGAAAGCACGGTGGACGAAGTCCTGAATATATTGGGGGCTGAGTTCGAGGACGAAAACAGCGGCAACGAGAACGAGAATATAGAGGACGAGAACGCCGCCGACGACAATCAGTAGCCTTTCGCCCCGCGCAGAGCTGTCGCGGCAACACACGATGGCTCAATAACAATAAAAAAGAGAGAATTATAGATAAAATATGCCGATACGACTAATTAAAGCTTCCGTGAATCTGAACGTGGGAATCAACAGTTTGGTTGAATTTCTGCACAAAAAAGGTATTGACGTCAATGCCGATCCGAATGTAAAAATAGAAGATGAACAATACGATTTGCTCATCGCCGAATTTGGAAAGGACAAAAACATCAAGCGGGAGATTATAGAAACGCGCGAAAAATTTCATCGCAAGGATGACAAGCGCGAAACCATAGCCATCGAAGGGTATGAGCTTCCCGAAAAAGAAAGAAAAAAGGAAAAAGAAACCATCAAAACCGAAGTCCCAAAAGAAATGAAACCGCACTTCAACGTGGTGGGTTCCATTGATTTGAACAGTCCAAAACCAAAAAAAGAAGAGAAAACGGAAAAAGTCGAACCGGAACAACCGAAAGTCGAACCGGCATTGGAAGTTACAAAAGAAGAACAACCGCCCGCACCCGTTTTCGAACCGGAACAACCGAAAGAGCAACCGGAAGTCATCGTTGAAACGCAAGAGAAAGAAGAGGAAAAACCCGAAATCGTTGAACCCGAAATTGTTTCGGAAGAAACAGAAAAAGTTACAGAAGCAGAGGCAGAACCCGAAACAACTGCCGAGCAAAAAACCAACGAAGTTTTCAGGATTCACGAACCAGTCGCCACCCCCAGCCTTGTGGTAAAGGGTTCCATCGATCTCAATTCCATCAACGATAAAACACGCCCGCCCAGAAAATCGAAGGCGCAACGCAAAAAAGAACGCATCGAGAGGGAACAGCAAAAAGCGGCGGACAGCAAAAAACTGAAAGAGGAAGCCCTCAAATTAGGGAAAAAAGAAGCGGTGGACACGCATAAAAAAGCCGCCGACACCGATGATTCGGAAGACGCAAAACGGAAAAAACGCAAGCGTATCCGCCAAGGCAAAGTCAATATCGACAAGCCCTCAACCTACAACGAGCCGTCGAGCAAACGCAAACTCACACTCAAAAAACCGGTAAAAGCCGAGGTCAGCGAAGAAGACGTTCAAAAACAAATCAAAGAAACGCTTGCCCGACTGACGGAAAAACGCGGCGGAAAAGGCGGTGCGAAATACCGCAAGGAAAAACGCGAAGCCGTTTCGCAACGCCATCAGGAAGAACTCATTCAGCAGGAACGTGAAAGCCATATCTTGCAACTGACGGAATTTGTAACCGCCAACGACTTGGCAAATATGATGAACGTTCCCGTAACGGAAATCATATCTATGTTGATGGGTATCGGCTTGATGACGGGAATCAACCAGCGTTTGGACGCCGAAACCATCAACCTCGTCGCCGAGGAATACGGATTCAAAACCAAATACGTGAGCGCAGGGGTTATCGAAGCCATTTCGGAAGAAGAAGACGCGCCCGAAGATTTGGTTTCCCGTCCGCCCGTGGTAACGGTAATGGGACACGTGGATCACGGAAAAACCTCCTTGCTCGACAATATCCGCAACACCAACGTTATCGCAGGCGAAGCAGGAGGAATCACGCAGCACATCGGGGCTTACAACGTGCAGTTGAAGGACGATCGAAAAATCACTTTCCTCGACACACCCGGACACGAAGCCTTTACCGCTATGCGTGCCCGCGGGGCGAAAATGACGGACGTGGCGATCATCATCGTGGCAGCCGACGACAGCGTGATGCCCCAAACGGTGGAAGCCATCAACCACGCAGGGGCAGCCGGAGTGCCCATCGTTTTCGCCATCAACAAGATAGATAAACCGGGGGCAAACCCCGAAAAAATAAAGGAACGCCTCGCCGAAATGAATTACCTCGTGGAAGAATGGGGCGGCAAATACCAGTCGCAGGACATCTCGGCGAAAAAAGGCATAGGCGTGGAAGAACTGCTCGAAAAAGTATTGCTCGAAGCCGATATGCTCGATTTGAAAGCCAATCCCGAACGCCGCGCAACCGGATCCATCATCGAATCGTCCCTCGACAAAGGGCGTGGCTATGTAGCCACCGTTTTGGTGCAGAACGGAACGCTCAAACAGGGCGATATGGTGTTGGCAGGCTCTTACTTCGGACGCATCAAAGCAATGTTCAATGAACGAAACCAACGCATCACTGAGGCAGGTCCATCGGAACCGGCATTGATTCTTGGGTTGAACGGCGCACCGCAAGCCGGGGACACCTTCAACGTGATGGAAAACGAGCAAGATGCCCGATCCATCGCCAACCGCCGCGAACAATTGCAGCGCGAGCAGTCCATTCGCACACAAAAAATGCTTACCTTGGACGACATCGGACGCCGCATCGCCATCGGAAATTTCCAACAGTTGAACATCATCGTGAAAGGCGACGTGGACGGCTCGGTGGAAGCCTTGTCCGATTCGCTCATCAGGCTCTCAACCGAAGAAATACAAGTGAACGTTATCCACAAAGCCGTAGGGCAGATTTCGGAATCGGACGTTACGCTTGCCGCCGCGTCTGACGCCGTCATCATCGGATTTCAGGTGCGCCCGTCCTTGCCCGCGCGTAAAGAAGCGGAAAAAGTGGGCGTGGACATTCGTCTCTACTCTATCATCTACGATGCCATCGAACAAGTGAAGGCGGCTATGGAAGGTATGCTTTCGCCCGACATCAAGGAAGAAATTACGGGGAACGCCGAGGTGCTCGACGTCTTCAAAATCACGAAGGTGGGGACGGTTGCCGGAAGTATGGTGCGCGACGGGAAAATAAAACGCACCAACCACTTACGCCTAATCCGCGACGGCATCGTCATTTACACCGGGGAATTGGAATCGCTCAAACGTTTCAAGGAAGACGTGAAAGAGGTTGCGTCGGGATACGAATGTGGTATCAGCATCAAGAATTTCAACGACATAAAAGTAGGGGATATCATCGAATCCTTTGAGGAGGTGGAAGTGAAGAAAACGCTTTAAAAAAGCACGGGCTGAAAAATCGAAGGCTTCGCGAAGCCAACGAAACAGCCGGCATCATTGTTATATAACCAGTAGTCATTGTGAATCATCTAACCCTTCGAGTGGACGCATCTGTAAAAGGCACGCAGGTGCGTCCAAACACACCGGAGGTAAAAGATGAGGCTCAAAGACGACGAACAAAAAAATTAAATAACTAATAATCAATCACTTAAAATAGATTTATTATGACAAAAAAAATTCTTTTCAGTCTTAGTGTATTTATTTTTATGCTGGAAGCATCTACGTTTGCACAAGTTTCGCTGTCCAATGTAGCTTACGTGAATACGAAAGAGATATTGAACGTTTTGCCCGAAAAAACGAAAGCCACGGAGCAACTAACCGCATTGAGCAACAACTACAAGGCGGAATTGCAACTGATGCAGAACGAATACAACAAAAAGTATTCGGACTTCATCACGTATCAAAATTCGCTTGCTGAAAACATCAAGTTGCGCCGTATGCAGGAACTGACGGAATTAGAGAAAAAAATCCAACAGTTTATGGATGTGTCGCAAAAAGACATCGAGGAACAAGAGAAAGTATTGCTTCAACCCTTGACGCAACGCATCAACGAGGCGGTAAACAGCGTGGGGGTGGAACAAAATTTTGTAGTGATTTACGATTTGGCGGTTCCGGGCATCGCTTTTGTGTCGCCGAGCGCGGTAGATGCCACGCCTATGGTAAAAGTGAAATTGGGCATTCGATAAATCGTTGATTTTTCCTGCGATAGTGAATAGCACTTTTAACCAAAAAGTTGGACCGATTGGCGTTTTCGATTCGGGATACGGGGGACTAACCATTCTTTCCGAAATCAAAACGTTGATGCCCCAATACGATTATGTCTATTTGGGCGACAACGCCCGTGCGCCTTATGGCAATCGCTCTTTCGAATTGGTGTACGAATTTACGCTGCAAGCGGTAGAATGGTTTTTCGTGCAGGGCTGCCCCTTGGTTGTCCTTGCCTGCAATACGGCATCGGCAAAAGCATTGCGAAGCATACAGCAGAAAAATCTGCCTGTCATCGCCCCTTCGCGACGGGTGTTGGGCGTTATCCGCCCAACCGCCGAATTGGTGGGCGGCATAACGAAAAGCGGACACGTGGGCGTTTTGGGGACGGTTGGCACCGTACAATCGCAATCCTACGAAATGGAAATCAACAAATTGCACCCCGGCTTAACCATTGCCGCCGAAGCCTGCCCAATGTGGGTTCCCTTGGTTGAGAACCGCGAATACGACAAACCCGGCGCGGATTATTTCGTCAAGCAGCACATCGACAGCATTTTGCAGAAAGATGCGAAAATCGACACGCTGATTTTGGGCTGCACCCATTATCCGCTTTTGATGGACAAAATAAAAGCGTCCTTACCCGAAAACGTAACTGTCGTGGCGCAAGGAAAGCACGTGGCGGAAAGGTTGCAAGACTATCTTCGTCGCCACCCCGAAATAGATGAACGATGCACCAAAAACCGTCGCGCCACCTATTTTACCACCGAATCGCCCGAAAAATTTGCCGAACAAGCGTCTATTTTCCTCAAAGAAAACATTCGGACGCAAAAAACCGTTATTGACAATATATGATGAACTGGCTCGACATAACCGTACTTGTTGCACTTCTTGTCGCGTTCGTTTTCGGATTGCGAAAAGGATTGGTGATGCAACTGGCAGGGTTGGCGAGCATCATCCTTGCCTCCATTTTCGGGGGGAAAGTCGCCGCGTACATCGCGCCCTATTTGGAACAAATCAGCCTGTCTCCGATCGTGGCGGGAATCCTTTCCTACGCGCTTGCCTTCGTGCTGATCGCAGTCGTGCTCACATTGATCGGGGAAGCGGTAACCGGCTTGCTGAAAACGATTCAAATCAATTTCATCAACCGCATACTGGGCGGGCTGGTTGCCATAGGCGCAATGATGGTGGTGCTCAGCATTTTATTGAATATGGCTTTGCTGCTGGATCCGAATGAGGACGTGATTACCAAAAACGCGAAGGAAGAATCGTTTTTCTACGGGCGCGTTCAAGTCGTCGTCCCGGCTTTTGTGCCCTACCTGCAAAGAGAGGTATGGAAACAATACCTGCCGCCTGAAAAACGAAAGAATGAAAACGAAGGAGATGGAGAGTCCATTTCCAAATCCAATATACCTACCTTAAAGATTTGAGAATTATGTTAATACATAAAGAAGGCAAAAAAACATTGCTTTACACATTCATTGCGCTGGGGGCAGTGAACGTTGTGCTGTTTTACTTTTTTTACAAATGTATCCCCACTTATAGCATTTTCGGCGTTTCGGTAATCATTTTTCTGATTATGCTGAATTTCTTCAAACAGCCGAAAAGGATATACACCGGACAATTGTTGGGTTCGGTAAACGCGCCTACCGATGGGAAAGTGGTTGTCGTAGAGAAGGTTTTCGAAAAAGATTTCCTTCAAGCCGAGTGCATACAGGTTTCCATTTTTATGTCGCTTTTCAACGCCCATTCCAATTGGATGCCGGTTACCGGGAAAGTCGTCCACGTTTCGCATCAGGACGGACGTTTTCTGGGCGCATACCTGCCGAAATCGAGCCACGAGAACGAACGTTCAAACATCGTCATCGAAACGCCCGACGGACACAAAATCCTCACGCGGCAAATTGCGGGGGCGATGGCAAGGCGGATTGTTACTTACGTGAAGGAAGGCGAAAACTATTGCATCGGCGATCCGCTCGGATTCATCAAATTAGGCTCGCGAATGGATGTTTTCCTGCCCTTAGACAGTGAGATATTGGTTCAACTGGGGGAAGAGGTCCGCGCCAACAAAACCTTCCTCGCGCATTTCAACCCCGGCAAACAAACAGAAAAAGAATGAGGAAGCACATACCCAATACGCTTACGCTGCTCAATCTGGTATCGGGTTGTATCGCCACGATACACGCCTTCGACAACAGTTTTTTCTACGTGGTAATCTGGGTGTTGGTGGCTGCGGTATTCGATTTTCTTGACGGCTTTGCCGCACGGATCTTACACGTGCCTTCCCCCATCGGCAAAGAATTAGACTCTTTGGCTGACGTAGTCAGTTTTGGCGTAGCCCCGGCAATGGCAGTGTTTTCGCTGCTTCGTTCTTCGCACTATCCCGGATTTTTGCCGCCCGCCGTTGAAGCGTATATCCCATACTTGGCGTTCATTATCCCCGCTTTTTCCGCTTTGCGACTGGCGAAATTCAATTTGGACGAACGGCAGACAAGCTCTTTCATCGGCTTGCCAACCCCTGCCAACGCGCTCTTTTGGATTAGCTATTGTTGTTTTGGAATGCAGGGCATCGCCCTCAATTCGTCTTTTGTCGGCATTACCCTGGGCTTTATACTTGTGCTCTCGTTGTTGTTGGTTTCGGAAATCCCAATGTTTTCGTTGAAGATTAAAACATTCGGTTTCAAGGGAAACGAAAAGCAAGCCCTGCTCATCGCCATCGCGATTGTGTTTTTGAGCTTGTGGGGTGTCGCGGGCATCGCGGGGGTTATTTTGGTATATATCGGCATATCCATCGTTTCGGCGTTGTTGGGGAAGCGGTAATCGTTAATTATTCAAAATGCTTTGTGGGAAAAGAGAGATTTCTCGTATCTTTACAAGCATAACGCATATCAATTATGTTCAAAGTACTATTTTTTCTATTTTTCGGGTTTCTTCTGCTTTCTCTGCTTCTTGGGATAAGAAACGTGGTGCGCATCTTCCGTGCTTTTTTCGGGTTCGGAACTTCGCCTAAAAACGCCTATCAATCGAAACGGCAGACACAAACACAAGAGCCTGAAACACAAGAAGACCGCATTATTTCCTATCAGAAGAAGAGTTTCGAATCCAGCCCCGCCGAGGACGTAGATTTCGAGGAAGTGAAGAAATAAAACTGAAAAAAGAAAGTGCGGATTCTTTTTTTAACGCCAAACAAAAAAATAATTTGTGTATGTTTCGGAAAAGCCTTATCTTTGCACTCACAAAAATAAAGGATTGGCTCCGTGGCTCAACTGAATAGAGCATCTGACTACGGATCAGAAGGTTACAGGTTTGAATCCTGTCGGAGTCACAAAAAATAAAAAGCATCTCAAAACGAGATGCTTTTTATTTTTTGTGTATAAATTCTCAAACCTCTTTCTGTTTCTTGCACCACCAGCCGAAGATCGCTATGACGACAAAGCAAATCAGGGGCAGCACGAAGGACACGCGCACCGATGATAAAGCGTTGCCAAACCAAAGGGCTTTGTCGATGAGCAAGCCTTGCAGGGGTGGCATCAAGCAGCCGCCGCCAATGGCGAGGATTAGCCCGGCGGAAGCCAATTTCGCTTCGTCGCCCATACCTTTGAGCGCGATGCCGTATATGGTTGGGAACATCAGCGACATACAAGCCGAAATCGCGACGATGCAATACAAGCCAAGCATTCCGTGGATAAAGATTGCCCCCAGCGTAAACAGTCCGCCGCCAACAGCCAAAATCGTCAGCAAGATGCTCGGTTTGATATATTTCAGCAGGAACGTGCAGATGAAACGGCTGCTGACAAAAATCCCCATCGCAAGCATATTGTATCCCTGCGCCGTCGATTTTTCCATACCCAATTCGATTTCGGCATACTGAATGATGAATGTCCAAACCATAATTTGCACGCCCACGTAAAACGTCTGAGCGACAACCGACCAAACATACCGCTTGTTCTTCAACAAACCGGAAACCGTTTGCCCGATCGTATGTGCGCCGGAATCGGCGGCGACAGTCTTGGGCAGTCTCGAAAACAGAAACAGCAGGAAGAAGCCGAACACCACCAAAGCAAGTATCAAATAAGGACTGCTGACAATATCCAAATCGGATTGCTGGATAGCCGACAACGCTTCGGGATTTGTGTCGCGCAAAATAATTCTTTCGGCTTCGGTGGCTTTGTCTAATCGGGCGAGGATAAACTCTTTGGCGATCAACATTCCAGTCAGCGAACCAATTGGATTGAACGCCTGAGCAAAATTGAGACGGCGCGTGGCGGTTTCGTCCGGTCCCATCGACAAGATGTAGGGATTAGACGTTGTTTCGAGGAAGGCAAGTCCGCAAGTCATCACGAAATAGGCGATGAGGAAAGCCCAGAACGCCATTGAGTTACCTGCCGGGATAAACAAGAAACAGCCGATACTGTACAGTGCAAGCCCCGTGAGAATACCCTTCTTGTAGTTGAACTTCCGAATAAAGAGGGCTGCCGGTATCGCCATAAAACAATAACCGCCGTAAAAGGCGAACTGCACCAGAGAACTCTCGAAATTTGAAATCAACAGTATATTCTTGAACGCAGCCACCATCGGGTTGGTTATATCGTTGGCGAAGCCCCAGAGCGCGAACAACGAAGTTACAAGAATGAAAGGGAAAAGGTAGTTTTTTCCGTTTTTGATGAATAGAGACGATGATTCGTTAGCCATATCGGTTATTTTTTATACATTGGTCCGTAATTGGCGCAAGCCCGGTAATCCGCGCTTTCCTTGTCCATTCCAAATGCGTTCCACGATGCGGGACGGAAAATCCGATCTTTCGGCACATTGTGCATACAAACAGGGATACGCAGTATCGAACAGAGCGTGATGAGTTCCGCCCCGATATGTCCGCAGTTGATCGAGCCGTGGTTCGCGCCCCAATAGTTCATTACCGAATACACGTCCTTGAACGGTTCGAGCGACGGATCGGTGCGCGGGACGAACCAAGTGGTAGGCCAGCCTTTGTCGGTGCGCTCGTCAAGTATCTTGTGCGACGCGGGATCGATGTCGGCTGTCCAGCCTTCGGCGAGTTGCAGCACGGGTCCGATGCCTTTCACGAGGTTGAGGCGCACCATTGTGCAGGGCATTCCGCCACGGGTAAGGAATTTCGACGAGTAGCCGCCGCCGCGGAAATACTCGCGGTTGGCAGGCATCCACGTTGTGGCGTCGAGGCAGGCTTGGGCTTCCTTTTCACTGATTTCCCAAAAAGGTTTCATAATGGGTTTGCCGTCTTTGTCGTTCTGATAACCGCTACCGTCGAGCGATGCCGCTCCGGAATTGATGAGGTGTATCATACCGTCGGAAATCAGCCCGGTTGCTTTTTTGCCGGTTACGCGCTCGATGGCTTCGGGACTCCAATAGGTGCGCACGTCGGCGAAAATAGACGCGGTGTTCGTAAGCAGGTGTCCGAAAAGCATTGCCGCGCCGTTGCAGGCGTCGTTTTCGGTGGCGAGGACGAAGGGGGCGCGGATACCGTTCCAATCGAAGGACGAGTTGAGGATAGCTTCCGTGAAATCGCCGTTGGGAAAATGATCCGTCCACTGCCGTTGTCCCTGAAAACCACCTGCGATGGCATTGTGTCCGAGCGATTCTTCGCCGAAGCCCATCTCTTTGAGGCGCGGATTCCCAATCATCAAGTCGCGGACGATAAGCGTCATTTTTACGACAAATTCCCAATCTTTTTCCGATTCTTCCGGCGAGCGGACGAGATCGGCGCGGTTGATATTGTCTTCGCCCTGGCGACAGTTTTTCTTCGCCCACGCGAGGGCTTTTTCGTATTCCTCTTTATCGTAAATGCCTTCGTTCATTCGGCGGATAATTTCCACTTCGTCAATGCCTTCGCAACGCATTCCGAGATAATCTTCAAAGAAATCGGGATTGACTATCGAGCCGGCGATGCCCATACAAACCGCGCCGACGGAGAGATAGGATTTGCCTTTCATCGTGGCGGCGGCGAGGGCTGCGCGGGTAAAGAGAATCAGTTTTTGACGGACGTCGTCCGGTATGCTTGTGTCGGTAGCTTCCTGCACGTCGCGCCCGTAAATCCCGAATGCGGGCAAGCCTTTTTGGGCGTGCGCGGCGAGGACGGCGGCGAGATATACCGCGCCCGGACGTTCCGTGCCGTTGAATCCCCAAACAGCCTTGATGGTATCGCGATCCATATCCATCGTTTCGCTGCCGTAGCACCAACAAGGCGTTACGGTAATGGTAATGCCGACGCCTTCGCGGGCAAATTTTGCGGCGCAAGCCGCGCTTTCGGCAACGCGCCCGATGGTTGAGTCGGCGATAATGCACTCAACGGGTGTCCCATCGGGGTATTTAAGCGTTGATGACAAGAGCGTTACCACGCTTTTTGCCATATTCATCGTTTGCTGTTCGAGCGACTCGCGAACGCCGCCCATTCGTCCGTCAATCGTGGGACGAATGCCAATTTTGGGAAAACTTCCCTGATACCTGTTTGCCATTTTAATCTTTGTTTTTATGGTTGATAATGAATGAATTTATATTTTACGCGGAATCAAATAGAGTTCCGCCGATAAATTTTCGTAGGTAAAACGTCCCGAACCGAATTGCCCGTCAAAACAAAATTCGCAGCCAAACGCCCCATCTCTTTAAAATCGACGCTAAGGCTTGTAATCCCTTCCCCAATTACCTCATAGAAAGGGCTTTCGTTATACGCAATCAAGCCGTAATCTTTTCCAATCCGCCATTTTTTCGCAGTGCCTTGCTTGACTAAACCCACCACGTCTTCCGGTTTGATGACGATATACAGACAGCCTTTTTCGATGGACGATTCGGAAATTATCCCGTCGGCGATTTGATGCGCGAAACCGTAATCGCCGCAAAATTTATCGAAAAAAATCTTGCTGCTCTGCGGGTGCTTGTGCTTTTTGTTGAATACGAAAACGAGTTTGGGATATTTCCTGAGTTCGCCTTCCAACGAAACCAAGGCATCGTAGAAATTGCCGTCAAAATCCTGACACACAAAAGAATATCCATTTTTGTCAAATTTCCCGAAATCGAGCAGGAGCAGCCGATCCGCCTGTATTTTCCCCAACACGCCGGAAAGTTCCTCGTTGTCGTAATTCATTACTATGTATTTGGCATACTTGCCGTTAGCATCGTTCACGATGGTATCGAAAAATTTTTTGTTGTATTGGTGGAACCACAAATCCACCTTGTAGTCCGACGGCAGTTCTTCGATCAGGCTATTAAACAACGCCTCTTTGAACGGGCTGTATTCGTCGAGCAGCAACAAAATGTTCTTCGTGGGATTTGCCACGTAATAATTTTTGCCGTGAATCGAGCAGATGATTCCCTTTTCTTTCAGCGACAAAAATGCCTTGAACACCGTGTCGCGCGAAACATTATACCTGCGACTCAACACATTAATCGACGGAAGATTTTCCCCGATTTTGTATTCGTTGGCGGAAATCAACCGGCTGATGAAATCAGCCAATTGCTCTACCTTGGTATTGTCGTGCGTAAATTTCAATTCCATTTCAAAACTGTTCTGAACAATGCTGAGGCAAAAATAGTGTTTCTCAACCAATAAAAGCGCAATTATTTGTATGTTTTAGAGCATAAAAAAAGGCTAAGTTGTTTGTTTTGTTAATTTCTTGTTATCGTGTTAATCGCATACAACGGTAAATTTGTCATCCAATTTTCTTCTTTATAGTCTGTCAGCGAACTTTTGTAGGCTGTTTTTGGTTTGAATTTTTCGCAGAAAAGTTTAAACCTCTTGGCTTTGAGATTGGTTTCCGCTTTCACTTCTATCGGAATAATTTCCCCCTCGTTTTGCACTACAAAATCCATTTCGGCGGCGCCGCGTTCATTTGTCCAATAGCCGATATAATCCAATTCGGCAGCGCGAAGTTGCTGCATCACAAACTGTTCGGCAAATGCGCCTTTGTATTCGATAAAAACATCATTTCCGAAAATAATGGTTTGCAAATCCAATTTCGATTTGGCGGCAAGCAAGCCCACATCGTTGAAAAACAGTTTGAAAGCCGACATATCCTGATAGGCAATCAGCGGCATTCGTGGCTCGGAAACGCGATACGATTTGAGCAAAATACCCGAATCAACCAGCCATTGAATAGCCATTTCAAAGTCCTTTGCCCTCGCCCCTTCCTTCATCACGCCGTAAATAAACTTCTTGTTTTCTTTTGAAAGTTGCGCCGGGATATTTTGCCAAACCATATTCAACCGTGGCACAAGTTCGCGGGGCGCGTGCTTTGAAAAATCGTTTTCGTAAGTTGCAAGTATTTCGTTTTGAATAGTTTGAATGTTTCGCCAATCGCGTTTTTCAACAAAATCATTTACCACTTCCGGCATACCGCCAATGTAGAAATAGTAGCGCAGGTATTCCTTGAATTTATCGACGAAAACGGGTAACATATCAAAGTGTTTTTTTTCTAAAATTTCCGCCATTCCCGTTTCGCCAAGCGCGAGCAAAAACTCATGAAAATTCATTGGAAACAGATACAAAAAATTGACTTTGCCCACGGGAAACGACTCTTTGCGGTGCAAATTCATTCCCAAAAGCGAGTCGGAAGCAATCACAAAATATTCGGGCGCATCTTCACAAAAATATTTCAGAGAAGTCAGTCCTTTGCTCGCCGACTGAATTTCGTCAAACACAATGAGTGTGTTGGCGGCGTTGATTTTTGTTTTGAAAAACGCCTCCAATGTGCCGATGATGCGGTGCGGGTCGAGATCTTGCTTAAACAAATCTTGCAAACGGTTCATTTTCTCGAAATTGATATGAACCGTTTGCGCAAATTCGGTTTTGCCAAATTCTTTTATCAGCCAAGTTTTGCCAACCTGCCTTGCACCCTGAACAATAAGTGGCTTCCTATTTTTAGATATTTTCCACTGTATAAGCTCTTTAATCTTTATTCTATACATTTTTATCAATGAATATTTGTCAATAATTACATTTTTATCAATGAAAAAATGGAAAATAATACATTTTTTGCAGGATAAAAACGTTGCAAAGATACATTTTTCCTTTAATTAACCGCAAAAAAAAAAATATTTCTTACGTGTTTGTTTTATGAGAATTGTTTTTTCGTCAAGATATGCAGTGCCAGAAGGTAAGTAGATAACTCTTAATCACCCACAAAAATACAACTTTTTTCAAAACGACAAGCGAATTACGCAATTTGTGCGACGGAATTTCTCCAACAACAAAAAACCGACAAAATCCTTCACAGGGTTTTGTCGGCCATTGGAAAATCAAAAAGTCATATAAGAAATAGGACCAATATCTAAGTATATATAGTTTATAACATTAGTAGTATTCTTCCGAAGTCGTTACGGGCGTAACCCGCGTGCGTGAAGCCGAATTGTCCTCTGCCTGATTGTACTTGTAAACGATGTCGAAAATCTTCGTAGCCTTCCATTCCTTCACTTTGATGGAAAATTTTACCGAATCCGCAGCGCTGACTTGGAAGGGTTTCAAATCGAAGCAGGCAAAGCCTTCCTGCAACCACGAAGCCGTGCTACCGTAAGCATTGCGCCTAAATTCCAATTCAATCGCCTCGGAAGCAGAGGGTTTTGCCGACAGCCCGTTCTTCACGAGGTTGATGGCGTGAGGCTTGTCCCCCACACCGTAGTTGAACAGGAAATGAACGTTGAGATAACCACCGCCTTCCCACATATCTTTCACGATGACGGGATCGTTGCCGATGCTGTCGGCATTCGCCGCGTTCAAGGTAATCGCTTCTTTCGTGAGGATCTTCGATAGATCGTTTATTTTCACATAATGATCGTAGCCGTCTTTCTCGTCCGACAAAAGCGTGTAATTGACAAACACGCGCTGTCCGTCTTTGGGCTTGTAAAAAACATTGGTGGCGGCAGGGAACAGTTTTTCGCCGTTATCCAAAACCAGCGAATACATTCCGTCGTCCCCCTCGGCGTGGATAGAGGCTATGTCCACCTGGAAATCGCCAAGGGAATAGCCGTCGGAATCGAGGCAGGACAGCATCGAAAAAAGCACCGATGCCGCGATGATAAAACTCGAAATTAAATGTGATCGTTTCATTCTATATAGCTCCTTATAAGATTTGAAAAATTTGTTTTTACACATAAGATGCAGAAAGGGGGAAAACGCTGCATAAAAAAAGAGAAAAAAGCGGGGATTTAACGATAATTAACCTCTTGGGTATAGCTTTTTGATGAGATCGGGACGGTTGTTCCTGCGCAACGCCGCGATGATTTCTTTTTTATAGGCGTCGTCGTACCAAAAGAAGAAACGGCGTTGGGCGTTTTTCTGCTCTTTGGTGTGCGCGGCGTAAACGTGTTCCAGCGTATAGGGGTGGTAGCCGGTGTAATAGATTTCGGTGGCGAGTGTCATCGGCGAGGGCGTGAAATCCTGCACCTGTTCCAATTTGAAGTTGAGATCTTTGGTTATGGCAGCCAAATCCGCCATATCGGTTTCGGCACAACCCGGGTGGGACGAGATGAAGTAGGGGATAAGTTGTTGATTCAAGTTGTATTGCCGATTGATTTTATCGAAAATCCGGCTGAAACGGTAAAACTGATCGAAAGGCGGTTTCCGCATCACATTCAGCGTTTCACGCGACGTGTGCTCGGGCGCGACTTTCAACCTCCCCGAGACGTGCTTGGCAATTAGTTCCTCGGTGTATGCCTCGGTGCTGCGCTTCGTTTTTTCGTCTTTGCTGTCGTGCAGAAGTATGTCGTAGCGGATTCCGCTGCCGATAAAAATTTTCTTCACGTCGGGGACGGCAGCCGCCTCGCGATAAACATCCAGCAGTGCCGAATGATCGGTGTCGAGATTCGGACAAACATTCGGATAGATGCACGACGGACGCTTGCATTTCGAGCAGACGGACAATTGTTTGCCCTGCATACGGTACATATTGGCGGACGGACCACCCAGATCGCTGATATAGCCCTTGAAATCGGGCATCTCGGTTATTTTCCGTACTTCGCCGAGAATTGATTTTTTCGAGCGCGAAGCGATAAACTTCCCTTGATGCGCCGATATGGTGCAAAAGGCGCAACCCCCAAAACAACCGCGGTGTATGTTCACGGAAAATTTAATCATCTCGTAGGCAGGGATATGCTTGCCTTTGTACTTCGGGTGCGGCATTCGCGTGTAGGGCAAATCAAACGAGGCATCGATTTCCGCCTCCGTCACCGGCGGGAAGGGCGGGTTTAGCACCAGCGTTTTGTCGTCCACGTCCTGCAAGATACGCGCCGCGTCGATGCGGTTCGACTCTTCTTCCACTACACGAAAGTTCTTGGCTTGCTTCAACTTGTCTTTCAGACATGCCTCGTGCGGAAAAAGGCGGGTTTCTTCCTTGAAGATATTTTCGGGAACATTGTTTTTGCGGACGAGGAAAGCCGTTTGGGGAATTTCGCGGATTTCGTCCATTTTCTTCCCTGCTTGCAACTCGCGTACAAGTTGTTGCAAGGGCTGTTCGCCCATACCGTATATCAATAAATCCGCGCCGGTGTCGGAGAGAATGGTTTTGTGCAGTTTGTCGTCCCAATAATCGTAGTGCGTAACGCGGCGAAGCGAGGCTTCGATTCCCCCAAGGACAACGGGCACGTCGGGGAAAAGCTCTTTCAAGATTTTAGAATAGACGATCGTCGCTCTGTCGGGGCGCATACCGGATTTGCCATCGGCGGTGTAGGCGTCGTTTGAGCGCAAGCGTTTGTTGGCGGTGTAGTGGTTGATCATCGAATCCATCGCCCCTGCCGATATGCCGAAGAACAAACGCGGGACGCCCAATTTCTTGAAATCGCGCAAATCGTCGCGCCAATTGGGTTGGGGGACGATGGCAACCCGCAAACCTTGTTTTTCGAGCAGACGCCCGATGACCGCCGCCCCAAACGCCGGGTGATCGATATAGGCATCACCCGAAAATAGAATCACGTCGAGGTAATCCCAATCGCGCAACTCCATCTCTTTTTTCGTGGTGGGAAGCCATTCGGTTAGTTGAAGGGCGGAATTATGCAATTTCGTTATATGGAATTTTCGTCAATACGTCGGAAATCTTGTCCACGGCATCGCTCAAAGGTTTCTGCATCATAGATTTGAGGAAAGGGTTCAAATCGGCACGAACCGTTATTTTCAGTTTCGTGTCCTTTTCGGCTTTTTCCACCAATTGAATCCACAAAAACACTTCGAAAGGCATATTTTCGGATTTGAACTTAACCAATTTATTGGGTTCGCGTTCGATTACCGCAAAAGAAACCTCCCCAAACGGGTTCACGTTGAAGGAACAATGATCGTGATCGAAGGTAAAATCGCTGATTTTATCGTCGGGAAGGCGATCTTTTATCAATTCGAGCTTCGAAAAATCGGAAAGCACGGCAAAAATATCCGAACTATTGTGCGGAATGCTTTTCACTTTGCTTGCAAAATCTGTCATTTCTTCGTCTTTTTGGATATGCCCCCACTCCATTTTTCGGGATTTTCGCGCCAATCCTGCAAGGTTTTCAATTCCGACTCGTCAATGTAGTCGGTGCGCAGCGCCTCGTCCAAAATAGCGTCGTAATTGCAGAGCGTTGTCAGTTCCACGCGGGCTTCTTTCATCGCTTGCTCGGCAATCGGGAACCCGTAAGAGAACACCGCCACCATACCAATGACGTAGGAACCGTCGCGCCGGACGGTTTCGACGGCTTTCAAGCTGCTTTGCCCGGTGGAAACCAAATCTTCGATAACCACCACTTTTTGTTTCGGCTTCAAATCGCCTTCGATCATATTTTCAAGCCCGTGATCCTTGGGCGCGGAACGCACATACACATAGGGCAATCCGAGTGCGTCGGCAACCAACGCGCCGGGGGCGATGGCCCCGGTGGCAACGCCGGCAATCGCTTCTACCTGAGGGTATTTTTCAAGAATGATGCGGCAAAATTCAATTTTTACAAAGTTTCGCACGGCGGGATAGGACATCAATTTCCTGTTGTCGCAATAAATGGGCGATTTCCAACCCGACGCCCACGTGAAGGGGTTCGTCGGTTGAAGTTTCACTGCCTTAATTTTCAAGAGTTTTTCGGCTGTTGATTTTTCTACTGTATTCATACGATTTTTCTATTTTTTACTGTTGGTGTATGTAACCTTTGATGCTTTTTTTATCGTGTTGATTTCATAATCTTGTTTGCACAAATTCCACAATCTACAAAAATAATACAATTAAAAGAAAAGTAGATGCAGTATCGGCAATTATTTTTGAAAAATGGATATTTATTTCACTATCTTTGCGAATGCGAAGGTAGGATGCGCCTCGGCAAAATGCAAATAAATTTACTTTTACGCTCGGCTTTCACTACCTTTGCCGATAAATTTTAGAACTTCGTGGATTTTTCGATTGTCATACCTGTCTATAATCGCCCTGCCGAGGTTTCCGAACTCTTGGAAAGCCTTGCCGCGCAAACCAACAGCCGTTTTGAAGTGGTTGTGGTAGAAGACGGTTCCGTTGAAAAAAGCGATGCCGTCGTCGATGGATACCGCAACAAGTTGGAAATAAAATACATTGACAAACAAAATTCCGGTCCGGGCTTGTCGCGCAATGCGGGTGCGGCGCAAGCCAAGAACGAATACCTGATTTTTTTCGATTCCGACTGCATTATCCCGCCCGACTATATCCGGCAGGTATCCGATTTTTTGGAAAAAAACAACGTGGACGCTTTTGGCGGTCCCGATGCGGCTTTGCCGTCGTTTAGCACCGTGCAGAAAGCGATCAACTATTCTATGACGTCGTTTTTTACTACCGGCGGGATTCGCGGCGGCAAGAAATCAATGGATAAATTCCACCCCCGAAGTTTCAATTTGGGCGTTTCGAAACAAGCCTTCGACGCCATCGGCGGTTACGGGAAGATGCGCTTCGGCGAGGATATTGATTTTAGCCTGAGGCTGTTGGAAAACGGTTTTTCCACCGCGCTGATTCCAAGTGCCTTCGTGTATCACAAGCGGCGCGGCGATTTCAAGAAGTTTTTCAAGCAGGTGTATAATTCGGGGATTGCGCGTATAAACCTACACCTCGCGCACCCGGGTTCGTTGAAGTTGGTGCACTTGTTGCCCTCGGCATTTGTCGGGGCGATGATTTTGGTATTTGCGCTGTCGGTTTTCTATCCCGTTTTTCTATTCATACCTCTATTTTACAGTCTGTTGATTTTTGTGGACGCCACGTTTATAAACCAATCGGCGAAAGTCGGGCTGTATGGCATCGCCGCCGCGTGGACACAGCTTTTCGGCTACGGAACCGGATTTATCGCGGCGGCATGGAAACGCATTGTTTTGGGAAAGCCGGAATACAAGGCCTTCGAGAAGAAGTTCTACGATTGACGATGACGGAAAAATCCGCAAGCAAGCCGTTGTTTTATTTGTGTATTTTGAAAAAAAGTTGTAATATTGCACCCGCTTACGGAAAAGAAGCCGGTCCCATAGCTCAGTTGGTTAGAGCACCTGACTCATAATCAGGGAGTCCTTGGTTCAAGCCCAAGTGGGACCACACAGAAACAGAGAGAGTTACAAAGAGTTGTAACTCTCTTTTGATTTTTACCCCCCCCCAAAAAAAAACAAACGACAACACAGAGAATAAATCCCTTGCATCATCGTCCGTTTAAGTCGTTAAAAAAGGTGGGGCGATTATTTCTTCTCACCGCTTTTTTTCTCGCCACTTTTTTTCTCGGCTACCTTTTTCTCTGAGCAGCAGCTTTTTTTCTCGCCGTCTTTCTTCTCGGCTTTGTCGGCGCAGCAGCCCTCTTTTTTATCTTTTTTAGAGCAACATTCGGTTTTTGCCTTGCCCGCGTCCTTATTCGGTTTGACATCTTGTGCCATCACGCCTGCGGTAAAGGAAAGCGCGAACAACATAGCCGTGGATACAATTAATTTTTTCATTTCTACAAAAATTTAAAATGGTTATAAACAAACTTGCTGTTGCAAATATACGAAAAGCCTTCTCTATTCTGCAACCCCACGCTGTTAATAATTGATAATATCTGCGTTAATTGCCGCGATTTGCGGTGGAAGGGCAATAAAAATGGGTGTCCGTAAATGACAGATGAGCAATTTTTCTTATCTTCGCGGAACGTTATATTTTTGTATGATAAAAATTGAAGGTATTCATAAAAGTTTCGGGACGCTCGAAGTGCTGAAAGGAATCGATTTGGATATTCGGCAGGGAGAGGTGGTGTCCATCGTCGGACCAAGTGGCGCGGGGAAAACCACCCTGCTTATGATAATGGGCACGCTCGAAAAAGCCGATGCAGGCGTCGTTTCGATTGCCGGAACGGATTTGAGTCGTTTGGGGGAGACGAAACTCGCTGATTTCAGGAACAAAAACATTGGCTTCGTGTTTCAATTTCATCAGCTGCTGCCCGAATTTACCGCGTTGGAAAACGTGATGATTCCCGCGCTGATCGGCAATTCCAAGCGATCCAACGCCGAGCGCAAAGCGCGTGAACTATTGGACATGATGGGGTTGGCGGATCGCGTGGAACATAAACCCGCCGAGCTTTCGGGTGGGGAAAAACAGCGGGTTGCCGTTGCGCGTGCGCTGATCAACAATCCCGCCGTGGTGTTTGCCGATGAGCCTTCGGGCAGTCTCGACACGGACAATAAAGCGGAACTGCACGCCCTGTTTTTTGAACTGCGCGACAAGCTGAACCAAACTTTCGTCATCGTTACGCACGACGAGCAGTTGGCTTCGATTACCGATCGCACCATTCACATGAAAGACGGAATGATTGTGGAAGGGAAAAGCAAAAGTTAGAAATTAGAATGCTTGCAACTATCAACTAAACAACATAAAATGAAAGGACAGAATTTTCTTATGGCCATAATCTTATCGGGAAGCCTGTTTTCTTGCAACAACGCCGCGGAAAGACCGCAGGTGGAAAAAGATGCCCGCCGCGACTTGGGCGAAATCATTGGTAAACCGGTTCCCAACATCGAATCGGGCATTCTGACACCCGAAATCCTTTACAGCTTCGGGCGCATTGGCGACGTGGCGGTTTCGCCCGACAAATCGCAGGTTCTTTATCAGGTAACCTATGTGAGCATCGAGCAGAATAAGACGAACCCCGAACTTTTCATCGTGAAAACCGACGGATCGGGCAAAAAGCAACTCACGCGCACCAACAACCGCGAGAGCAACCCTCAGTGGATCAACGGCGGAAAAAAGATTGCCTTTTTGAGCAACGAGGGCGGTTCGTCGCAAATATGGACGATCAACCCCGACGGCGGCGGTATGACGAAGCTGACGCATACCGATGGCGACATCGACGGCTTTATTTTTTCGCCCGACAATACAAAAATACTCTTTGTCAAAAACGTGAAGTGCAGGGAAACGGCGCAGGACCGCTATCCCGACTTGGACAAAGCGGCGGGGCGCGTGGTGGACAGCCTGATGTACAAACATTGGGATCAGTGGGTGGAAGCCGTTCCGCACCCTTTCGTGGCGGACATTATCGACTGTAAATTACAGCACGTGAAAGATTTGCTCGAAGGTACGCCCTTCGAGTCGCCGATGCTTCCCTTTGGCGGAATGGAACAGTTGGCGTGGAGTCCCGACAGCAAAACCATCGCCTACACCTGCCGCAAAAAAGTGGGCAAAGAACACTCGCTCTCAACCAATTCCGATATTTATTTCTACGATTTGGCATCGGGCAACACCACGAACATAACCGAAGGAATGATGGGTTACGATATGAACCCGCAGTTTTCGCCCGACGGAAAATTCCTCGCGTGGCAGAGTATGGAACGCGATGGCTACGAATCGGACAAGAACCGCCTCTTTGTGATGAACCTCGAAAACGGCGAAAAAACGGATCTGACGGAAAATTTCGATTACAATACCGATGCTTTTGTGTGGAACGCCGATAACAAAACGCTTTACTTGGTTGCCTGCGTGGAAGCCAAAACCCAACTTTTTTCGGCGGACAAAGACACGAAGGAAATCCACCCGATTACCGAAGGCGCACACGATTACGTGTCGGTTGACCTCGCCGAAAACAGCCTGATTGCCAAACGGCACTCGCTTTCGCAACCCGATAAAATCTATTCGGTGGACATTGCTTCGGGTGCGGCGAGCGAACTTTCCTTCGAAAACAAAACGATCCTCGACAAGCTGACGATGGGCAAGGTGGAAGAACGATGGATTCCCACCACCGACGGCAAAAAAATGCACACGTGGGTGGTTTATCCGCCCAATTTCGACGCCGAGAAGAAATATCCGGCAATCTTGTACTGTCAGGGCGGACCGCAAAACACCGTGAGCCAATTTTGGTCCTACCGTTGGAATTTGCAGATGATGGCGGCAAACGGCTATATCGTTGTCGCCCCCAACCGCCGGGGCTTGCCGGGCTTCGGGCAGGAATGGAACGAGCAAATTAGCGGCGATTATCCGGGGCAGAATATGAAAGACTATCTGTCGGCGATTGATGCCGTGGCGCAAGAACCCTTCGTCGATGAAATGCGGCTCGGCTGCACGGGCGCGAGCTACGGCGGTTTTTCGGTGTATTGGTTAGCCGGAAATCATCACAAGCGGTTCAAGGCGTTTTTGGCGCACGCCGGCATTTTCAACCTCGAAGCGCAATACCTCGAAACCGAAGAAATGTGGTTTGCCGAATGGGATTTGGGCGGTTCGTTTTGGGACAAGTCCAACGCCGTGGCGCAACGTTCCTACGCCAATTCGCCGCACCGTTTCGTGGAAAATTGGGACACGCCGATAATGATCACGCACGGCGAACACGATTACCGCATACTCGCCTCACAAGGTATGATGGCGTTCAACGCCGCGCAGTTGCGCAACATTCCCTCGCGAATGCTCATCTTCCCCGACGAAAACCATTGGATTGCCAAACCGCAAAACGGCATCTTGTTCCAGCGAGAATTTTTCCGTTGGTTCGATCAGTGGCTGAAACCGTCCCCCGAACATTCGGGCGAGGAAGAAATTTCATTAAATTGAGAATTAATAGATTAGGACAAAGGCGAATGCGAAGAGGGGCGTACTTTCATTCGCATTCGTCTTTGTCCTTCCGTCCTTTCCATCATTCCACATAAAGCACCAAGCCTTTCAGGTATTCCCCTTCGGGGTGGAAAATGTTGATGGGATGATCGTCAGGTTGGGTAAGTTGGTGCAGAATCCGCACGTTGCGACCCGATATAGCCGCCGCGCTGAACACCGCCAGCCGAAATTGCTCTCTCGATATGACTTGCGAGCAGGAAAAAGTGAACAGCAGTCCGCCCGGCGCGATTTTTTGCAAGGCAGCCAAGTTCAATTTCTTATAGCCTTGCAGCGCGTTGTTGATTGCTTCGCGGTGCTTGGCGAAGGCGGGCGGATCGAGGACGATCAAGTCGTAGGCTCCGGGTTGCGCTTGTTTCAAGAAGCGGAAAGCGTCGTCGGCACAAGCCGCGTGGCGCGGTTCTTCGCCAAAATTCAGCCTCACATTTTCTTCCGCCAGCATAACGGCTTTCGCCGAACTGTCCACCGAATGAACCGATTGTGCGCCGCCGCGAAGGGCATAAACCGAAAAACCGCCCGTGTAACTGAACAGGTTCAACACGCGGCGATTGGGCGACAGGCTTTCCAACAGACGGCGGTTGTTGCGCTGATCGATAAAAAATCCGGTTTTCTGCCCCTTCCGCCAGTCGATACGGAATTTCAAACCGTTTTCAACGGCAATCGCTTCGGCGTTTTTCCCGCCAAGCAGGTAATCGTCTTCGGGCGAAATATCGGCTTTGAACGGCAGGGTGCCTTCCGATTTATAATACACATTTTGGAGCATGTCGCCGGGCATCACTTTCCGCAAAGCGTCCAATAATTGCCCCTTCGCCTCGTGCATGCCCACGGAATGTGCCTGAACGACAGCCGTATTGCCATACATATCAATGATGAGTCCGGGCAAGCCGTCGCCTTCGCCGTGAACCAAGCGGTAGGTGTTGTTCATCGGATTTACCAATCCCAAGGCAAGCCGCAGAGAATAGGCGGCGGAAAGTCGTTTTTCAAAAAAATCCGTGTCGATGCCCTCATCGCTGAACGACAATATCCGCACCGCGATGCTTCCGATTTGGTAATGCCCCACCCCCAAAAAACCGCCTTCGTGGGCAACGACGCGAACAACGTCCCCCTCGCGCAAATTCGCGGGTTTCTGAGCCACCGCACCGGAAAAAACCCAAGGGTGGAAACGTTTGATGGATTCGTCTTTCTTCGGACGAAGAACGATTTGCGGTGTTGCAGTCATAAGTTTATCGAGTGGTTCTTAGTTGCGTTCAAATAATTGTAGATGCGAAGGCAAGCCCAAGCGTCGAGGGCGGCGTAGGACTGTTGCGCGGGTGTGAGATAGGGTGCTCCCCAATTGGAAAGCCGCTGGTTTTTAGAGAGTTTCTTCCCGAAAATCAGCGCGTAAATCTTTTGCAGGCTGAGATCTTCAATGTCGAACTGCTTGACGAAGGACTGCAAATCCAAAAAGTTGTCGGGGGCGGTAGCCACACGTTTGCGGATAGCGGCGAAATCGTCGCGCAGCGAAAGCCCTATTTTTTGTATGTCGGCGTTGCAGATGATGGCGTCTAAGGCATCAGGATAGCCTATTTTGTTGAGCCTGAAAAGGAAACACTTGTCTTCGGTGGACAACTGCAAAAGGGCAACCTTGTGGATTACGCCACGCTGAAAAGCGGGTTTGGTTTCCGTGTCGAAGCCTATCGGCGAAAAATGAGAGAGGTAGTCCACGGCGGCTTGTACCCCTGCCACATTGTCCACCACGACGATTTTCCCCGGAAAAGTTTCGAGTGGCAACTCTGCAATTTGGCTTTTTTCGATCTTCATTCCCTAAAGCCCCCTTCGTTTTCGTTCTCGCCCGGATATTCGTCCCCGATATTGTCGGCGTACAGCAAGGTGTGCACCGGACGAAGGACATTGACGAGCTTCTGTCCCCAATAATTCTTGAAATTTTCCGTAACAACCGCCAAGGCTTCGAGCATCTGTTCGGCGATAGCATATTGATAGACAGACACAAAATTGCGTATGTCCTGATAAATATCGGCAATGTTTTCCGAAATGAAAGCGGAAACCGGGGTGTCGCTGTATTTCATATCTTCCACAAAGGCATCGAGATAGGCGTCTGCCCCGCCCATAATGCGGGCTACCTTCCCTGCCACGCAAGCGTAATCTTCTTCGCGCACGAAAGTTTCGCCCGATTCTTCGCCCACGACAAGCGTTTCGGGCAACAGCGCGGCTTTCAGGTAGAGCATCGGTAAGAGGCGCGACATTTTTGTCAGCCATTCCTTCCGTGCGATGCCTTCATCGCTTTCGAGCATGGCGCAAAACTCAACCCCCACCGTTACGAAGTCGATTACCGGCTTGGAATAAATTATATCCGATGAATTTGACATTGATGCTTTTTTTTACAAAGGTAGTGAAAGTTGAGTGCAAAAAGCAAACTTGTTTGAATTTCATCTGCCAAAAAGAACAAAAAATAGAATTATTCCCCTATCTTTGTAGCTGTAACAATCAAAAAGGAAACAGAATATGAAAAAATTTACCTACATTCTACTGATTGCCGCTTTGGGTGCGGTAACCTTATCGAGTTGCGGCTACAACACGATGGTGGAAAAACAAGAAGCCCTAACCTCGCAATGGGGCAACGTGCAAAACGCCTATCAGCGCAGGGCTGATCTCATTCCCACCTTGGCAGCCACCGTCAAAGGCTACGCCACCCACGAGCAGGAAACCTTCACGCAAGTAACCGAGGCACGCGCAAAAGCCACGCAGATGAACATTGGCGCGGACGATCTCACGGAAGAAAAACTGCAACAGTATCAACAGACGCAGGGCGAATTGAGCCGGGCGTTGGGGCGTTTGCTGCTCATACAGGAAAATTACCCCGAATTGAAAGCCAACACAAATTTCCTCGCCTTGCAGGACGAGTTGGCGGGAACCGAAAACCGCATTTCGGTGGAAAGAAACAAATTCAACGAAACCACGCAGGGCTACAACCAATATATCCGTAAATTTCCGCAAGTGATTTACGCCGGGTGGTTCGGTTTCAAGACGAAAGCCTATTTCGAAGCTGCGCAGGAAGCCCAATCCGCCCCCAAGGTGCAGTTTTAACGTTTCGAAACACTCACGCCGATGCTGAACAGCAAGGAAATAAAGCAGGTAAAGCAATCCATTTCGGAAGCCGAAAAACAAACTTCGGGCGAAATCCGCGTGTATGTGGCACGACGTTGCGAGGGCGATCCGATGGACATCGCCCTGCAAAAATTCCATTCGCTGAAAATGCAGCAAACGCAATTCCGCAACGCCGTGTTGATTTTCGTTTGCCCAAGCGAGCGCAAAACCGCCATCGTGGGCGACGAAGGCATTCACAATCAGGCGAAACCCCGTTTTTGGGACGAGGCGTTGAGTGAAATGATGGCGCATTTTCGCCGCGGCGACATTGTTTCCGGCATCTGCGGCGGCGTGGCTGTCGTCGGCGGTTTAATCAAAGAGAAATATCCCTATTCCGACAACGACGTAAATGAATTGAGCGATGAGGTTATTGTGGACGCGTGATTTCCTTTGGCTGTTCGTCCTGCTCTTTTCGGCGGGAATATCGGCGCAAGACATTCCCGATCCAATGTCGCCGCCCCGGTTGGTAAACGATTTCGCCAATCTTTTTTCGGCAGTCGAAAAACAAGCCCTCGAAGCGAAACTCTTGGCGTACAACGATTCCACGTCCACGCAAATTTACGTGGTAACGGTTGGCGATCTCGGCGGCTATCCCGTGGCAGATTTCGCCTTCAAGTTGGGCGAAAAATGGGGTGTCGGGCAGAAAGACAAGGACAACGGCGCGGTTATCCTCATCAAGCCGAAAACGTCCGACAGCCGCGGGCAAGCCTTCATTGCCACTGGATACGGCTTGGAAGCCTACCTCAACGATGCTTTTGCCGGGCGTATCGTCCGCGACAAGATGATTCCGTATTTTCGGGAAAACGATTATTTCGGGGGCGCGAACGCGGCGGCGGACGCCATCATCGCAAGGCTTTCGGGACAGTTCGATGCCGATGAGGAAGAAGACGATGGTTTTGAGGCTTTTATCATTTTCGTTATCGTGCTGATTATCCTCTTCATCATCATCAGTAGTATCCTTTCCAAGTACGGCGGCGATCAAAATATCGGCGGCGGCAAAAACAATCGGGGCGATCGCAACATCTTTTTCCCGCCCGTCAGCGGTGGCGGTTGGGGCAGGGGCGGCGGCGGTTTTGGCGGCGGCTTCGGCGGTGGCGGCGGCGGAAGTTTCGGCGGCGGCGGCGCCGGGGGAAGTTGGTAATTTTGTAACAATTAAAATTTTACCGCAATGGTATATATGGATTTATTAAATGAGAGGCGGCAATCGAAAATAACAATCGCTTTTGGAATTTTCTGCCTTCTTTTTGCAATCGTGCGGATTATAATAGATTCGAGCAGGGACGTGTTAAGTTTTCTCAATTCAGTGTTGTTTTTTCTGCTCGGAGTGAATTTTATACTCCAAGGTTGCGGTTATGAACGGCTTTTCGGAAAGGCATTTATCGCCATTGACGACGAGCAAATTGCGACAAAAACAAGTGTTTTCAAAAAAAAAGCAGAGCATTCGTTGGGAAAATGTAAAGTCGGTTGATTATAAGGCGAGTAGCATTTCGTTTCAAAAGGACAACGGCGAAAAAGAACTTTTCAGTTTGCCGGGCATTACCTTCCTATCGAGAAAATACATCAAAAAAAACATCGGCGATATTGCCAAAGAAAAAAACATAGAACTAAATCCATCTCGTTTTGTCTGACAACACGCACCAACTCATCAGCATCATCGGGCCCACGGCAAGCGGAAAAACGGCTTTCGCCGTGCGGTTGGCACTCGTGCTCGACGGCGAAATCATCAGCGGCGATTCGCGGCAGGTTTATCAGGGAATGGACGTCGGCACCGGAAAAGATTTGTCCGATTACGCGGTAAACGGAACGCAAATCCCTTACCACCTGATTGATATTCGCGATGCGGGCGAAAAATACACCCTCTTTCATTACCAACACGATTTCCACGAGGCGTACCGCGACATTTTCTCGCGTGGGAAAACGCCCCTTTTGTGCGGTGGGACGGGGCTTTACATCGAATCGGTGCTGAAAGGCTACCGCCTGTTGGACGTGCCAGAAAACACGCCCTTGCGGAAAAGGTTGGAACATAAATCGTTGCCTGAACTGTCGGAAATCTTAAACCGCTACAAAACCCTACACAACACCACCGACACCGACACGAAAAAACGGGCTATCCGCGCCATCGAAATTGCGGATTTCCAATCGCGGCAGAACGCCGAGGTGCGCGACTACGAAGCCATCGACACGCTCATTATCGGGATAGACATTGATCGTGAGGCACGCCGCGAAAAAATATCTTCGCGCCTCAAAAAAAGATTGGACGAGGGTATGATCGAAGAAGTGAAAACGCTCATCGCCAACGGCGTTCAGCCCGGCGATTTAATCTACTACGGATTGGAATACAAGTTCGTTACGCTCTACGTCGTCGGGGAAATCACTTTCGCCGAAATGTTTTCCCAACTCGAAACCGCGATCCACCAATTCGCCAAACGTCAGATGACGTGGTTCAGGGGTATGGAAAGGCGCGGTTTCACGATTCATTGGCTCGACGCATCGTTGCCGATGGAAGAAAAAATAGAAAAGAGCCTCGCCTGGATACGAAAATCCCAATAAAAATCGTACTTTTGTAGTCCGAAAAAAACGGACGGCGTTTGTCGCCACCGCTTGTCGATTACCATTAAATAGCTTACAAACAATGATTAAAGGAACTTTCCCCGTCGAAAAATTCAACCGGATAGAAACGCCGTTTTATTATTACGACGTCGCGCTGTTGAGAAAAACGCTCGAAACTATCCGTAACGAAGTCAAAGACAAGAACTACCATATTCATTACGCGGTAAAGGCAAATGCCAACCCGCGAATTTTGAAGGAAATCGCATCTTACGGCTTCGGCGCCGACTGCGTGAGCGGAAACGAAATCCTGCGTGCCCTCGAATGTGGCTTCCCTGCGTCGAAAATCGCTTTCGCGGGTGTCGGCAAAACCGACAAGGAAATTGAAATCGGCTTGGACAACGATATTTTCTGCTTCAACGTGGAATCGCTGCCCGAATTGGAAGCCACCGCGAATTTGGCGGCAAAGAAAAACAAAACGGCGAAAGTCGCTTTCCGCATCAACCCCAATATCGACGCGCACACGCACAAATACATCACTACCGGGCTGAACGAGAACAAGTTCGGCATCAACGAACAGGATTTGCCTGCCGCCATTGAATTTGTGCGCAAGCACAACTCGTTGGAAATGGCGGGAATGCACTTTCACATCGGCTCGCAGATTACCGATTTGTCGGCATTCGAAAATCTCTGCGTGAAGGCACTCGAACTGCAACAATGGTTCGAGGAACAAGGCACGCCCTTGCAACTCATCAACGTGGGCGGCGGTTTGGGCATCAATTACCAACACCCGAACCATTGCCCGATAGCTGATTTTAAGTCGTATTTCCATCTCTACAATAAATACTTGAAGTTGAAAGACGGACAGTCGCTTCATTTTGAGTTGGGACGTTCGGTTGTCGCGCCCTGCGGATCGCTCATCACGCGGACGACATACGTGAAAAAAGGCGTGAGCAAGAATTTCCTGATCGTGGACGCGGGTATGACGGATTTGATTCGCCCGGCTTTGTATCAGGCGTTTCATCACATCGAAAACATTTCGTCCGAAGGCGAGTTGGAAAATTACGACGTGGTGGGACCGATTTGCGAATCAAGCGACGTTTTCGGCAAGGATATTTCGTTGAACCGCGCCAAACGCGGCGATTTCGTTGCTCTTCGTTCCGCCGGGGCTTACGGTGAGATTATGGCGTCGCAATACAACTGTCGCAATTTGCCCAAAGCTTATTTTTCCGATACGCTTTAACATTTATATATCCTCATATTCAGGTTAGTATGGATTTTTCCATTTCATCGTTGCTCGATTTTACCCTCGCGGATTGGATTCTTGGGGGAACGTTGCTCTTGTTTTTCCTCATACAGTCGCTGTTCTATTTTTTCTTGTATCGGAAACCCTGCCGCTACGAATCGAAAAGGGTAAAAAATTTGATCTCGGACAATGAGTTGCCCCCCGTTTCCGTTGTCATCGTGTGCAAAAACGGCGCGGAAGATTTGGCGGCGAACCTGCCTCTCGTCTTGGAACAAGACTATCCCGATTTCGAGGTGGTGGTGGTAAACAGCGGCTCTACCGACGAAACGGATATGGCGTTAAAAGGCTTGGAACAACAATATAAAAACTTGTACAACACCTATATACCCGCCGAAGCTAAAAGCATCAACGAAAAGAAACTCGCCCTGACTGTCGGGATTAAAGCGGCGAAAAATGACATTCTGCTGTTTACCGAAGCTTATTGCAAACCCTCTTCGAACCGATGGATAAGGGAATTTGCCCCGCCGTTTTTGGCAGGGAAAGACATCGTGTTGGGCTTTTGCAAATTGGAAATCGCCAAGAAAACCCCGATGCGGAAATTTATGCTTTACGACAACCTGATCCACGGCTTGAAATACCTTTCTATGGCTCTTGTGGGGCTGCCGTACACGGGCATCGGGCGAAATATGGCGTACCGCAAAAAGCTGTTTTTCGAAAATAAAGGATTCTCCTCGTTCCTAAACATCGACGACGGCGAGGACGACTTGTTTCTCAACCGCATCGCCAAGCGGCAAAATACCGGCGTGGCGATTTCGCCCGATAGCATGACTTCAACTTCCACCGTCGATAGCTTTTCCACTTGGCGATCGTTGAAATCCAAATACCTCTATACGAAGCAGTTCTATAAGGGTTTCAAGTCTTTTCTTTTCGGGTGGGAAAGCTTCTCGAAATACGCCTTTTACCTTGCGGTTCTCTGCGCCGTGGGGCTATATTTTGTTGTTGACTCCACGTTGTTGATTCCTGCGTTGGCGGTGTTGCTCTTTTTTGTGAGGTACGCCTTCCAACTGTCCGTTATCAATAAGGAAAGCCGATTGTTCGAAGCCGGAAAATACCACGTCGATTTATTCTTCCTCGATTTGTTTCAGCCTTTCAACAACTTACGCTTCAAATGCTACGCCAACAAACGCAATCGGACGTAGGACTGACAGCCCCAAAACCGCTTGTTTCGGCATTTTTTCCCCCGCCTTCCAATGCCGTCCTGCCTTTTTGTCATATTAAATTTTAAATGCCGCCCTCGTGGGGTTAAATGCGGTTAATCCGCCATTTTTTTTGGTTAAAAGAGATAAAATCGCCGGTGTCTGTTAAAACATTGTATGCTTTTTGTGTCTATATTTGAAACCGAAAAATGTTAAATTGAAAAATAATAAATAGCTTATGAATGCAACAAAATTCAAAAATTGGCTGAGTATCATCATAGTAGCAATACTTAGCTCGGCGATAACCCTTTATGGTTACAACTATTTTAACGGCAACAAAAACGTGTCTAAGCAGAGTAGTGCCTCAGGCGAAAGTTCGGGTGGCGAATACGGTGCTTCCTTCGATCAGGATAAAAACCTTCGTCTGACGAACCTGACAACCCCCGACGGATACCCCGATTTCACGGAAGCCGCCGCAAAATCAATCCACGGCGTGGTTCACGTAAAGACAAAAACCGTTAGACAAGGACAATACGTAAATCCCTTCGACTTCTTTTTTGGATTTGGGGACAGGGGGGATTATGGCTACGGACAACCTCGCGAGCAAGTCGGGTTTGGTTCGGGCGTCATCATTTCCAAAGACGGGTATATCATTACCAACAACCACGTGGTGGACAATGCAAACGAAGTTTCGGTAACGTTGAACGACGAGCGCGAATTTACCGCAAAAATTGTGGGCGCCGATCCTCAATCGGACATTGCCCTGCTGAAAATCGACAACAAAGATGATTTCCCCTACCTCACTTTCGGCAATTCCGACGATTTGAAGGTGGGCGAATGGGTGTTGGCGGTTGGCAACCCGTTTAACTTGACTTCCACGGTAACCGCCGGTATCGTGAGCGCGAAAAATCGCGACAACGTAGTCGGCAACGGCATACAATCCTTCATTCAAATTGATGCCGCCGTGAACCCCGGCAACAGCGGGGGGGCATTGGTAAACACCCGTGGCGAATTAGTCGGCATAAACACCGCCATCTATTCCCAAACCGGAAATTTTGCCGGATACGCTTTCGCCGTACCCATTTCCATCGCGGCGAAAGCCGCAACCGATTTGAAACAATACGGTAAGGTGCAACGCGCTATGCTTGGTATTTCGGTGGAAAACATTCAGGCGTTGGAACGAGAAAATCCCGAAAAAGCCAAGGAATTGGCGAAAATCAAAGGCGTAGTCATCAACGATTTTGCCGACAGAAGCTCTGCCAAAGCAGCCGGAATGGAAAAAGGCGACGTGATTAAATCCATCAACGACGAAACTATCAACAATTTCGCACAACTGCAAAGCCAACTGAGCCGTTATCGCCCCGGCGACAAAGTGAAAGTCGGCGTGGACAGGAACGGAAGCTCTAAAACCTTCACGGTGGAATTGAAGAACGATGAGGGAAACACCGAAATAACAAAATCTTCCGATTCCGTGAAATCCTTGGGGGCTAAGTTCAAGGAAATCCCTTCGGGCAAAAAACAGCAGTTGGGCATCAGCAGCGGCGTCGAGGTGGAAAGCGTGGAAAACAACGGGCTGTTCCACAAAAACGGAATCAATAAAGGTTTCATTGTTTTGCGAATCAACAACACCGCCGTGAACAGCGAAAGCGACGTTACCAACATTGTGTCCGCCGTCAATCGTGGCAGTCAGGACAAAGTGGCGTTGGTAGCCGGATTCTATCCCCCTAACGGGCGCACGCAGTATATCGCCATTGATTTATCGAAGCAATAAACAAAAAAATAGGGGCGTTAATAATTATTAACAGTACTCGGATAACAAAAATACACTTTCGTGTGTTTGTAACGCAAAGGGTTCGGCAATATGTCGCATCCTTTGCTTTGCATTTATGGGGTTTGCAAATTTTTTTTTTCGTCCAAAAGAAAAAAATGATTATTTTTGCAGCCCGAAAAAAGAAGATTGTTAAAATGGAAGGATAATAAATGAGACAATTAAAGATTACAAAATCTATAACTAATCGCGAAAGTGCCTCTTTGGATAAATACTTGCAGGAAATTGGACGCGAGGACCTCATTACCGTCGAGGAAGAGGTGGAATTGGCACAAGCCATAAAAAAAGGCGATCGCAAGGCTCTCGAAAAACTCACGAGGGCTAATTTGCGATTTGTTGTGTCTGTCGCGAAACAATATCAAAACCAAGGGTTGAGCCTGCCCGACTTGATCAACGAAGGTAATTTGGGCTTGATCAAAGCCGCCGAGAAATTCGACGAAACCCGCGGGTTCAAATTCATCAGCTACGCCGTGTGGTGGATACGCCAATCCATTCTTCAAGCCTTGGCTGAACAATCGCGTATTGTGCGCTTGCCCTTGAATCAAGTTGGCTCGCTCAATAAAATAAGCAAGGCTTTCCAAAAATTCGAACAGGAAAACGAACGCCGTCCGTCTGCCGAAGAATTGGCGCAGGAACTCGATTTATCGGTGGACAAAGTAACCGACTCGCTCAAAGTGTCCGGACGGCACATTTCGATGGACGCGCCTTTTGTGGAAGGCGAGGACAACAGTTTGTTGGACGTGTTGGTAAACGACGACGCACCGATAGCCGACCGCACATTAATTAATGAGTCCTTGCAGAAAGAAATCGATCGCGCCCTTTCCACCTTGACTGAACGCGAAAGCGACATCATAAAAATGTTCTTCGGAATAGGCTATCAAGAGATGACATTAGAGGAAATCGGCGATAAATTCCAGCTCACACGTGAGCGCGTGCGCCAAATAAAAGAAAAGGCTATCCGGCGGCTCAGGCAGGATTCCCGAAGTAAACTCTTAAAAAGTTACTTGGGTTAAAGGGCAAAAAGCCACTTTTTTTGTGAAAAAAATAAAAAAAAGTCCATAAAATGAGATTTTCGCGATTTTTTTTCAAAAAAATAATGGTTATACAAATTTAAGGTATATCTTTGTAAACTGAATCGAAAAAAGCATTTGGTTCAATGATAAATAGCGGTAATTAATTTTATCCCTATTTGAACTTTTGCCAACGATAGGCGTTTCTTAATGTAAGAGGAAAAATTTCTCTTACATTATAAAATGAAATTTTAAAATTATCGAGTTATAAAAAAACAATGTTTAATTAGAATTTAAATTTATGAAAAAGTTAAGTTTACTTTTTATGTTTGCTCTTGTTGCGTTTGGATTAAGCGCACAAGAAGTTCAGAATGTATCGAACGGTACAGTGTACCTGAGAGACAAAGCCAGCGATCATTGGTATATCGGGCTTGGTGGCGGCACCAACCTTTATTTCACAAAAGCTGAAAACGATGCCAAGGCTTCTTATGGCGACCGTCTTGGATGGAATGGACAACTTGAAATTGGCAGATGGCAATCTCCGATTTGGGGTGCTCGTTTTGTATTAGACGCAGGTTTAATCAAACACGTTATTAACCCCCTTCCCGCAAAACTTCAAGGGAATGATCACAATTGGGGTTCATTTCATGTGGACTTGTTGTACAATTTTAGCAATGCCGTTGTGGGTTATAACCCCGACAGGGTATATAGCTTGATCCCTTATGCAGGTGTGGGCTATGCTTACGGATTGGTTGATTGGAAAAAACCCAATGATGCTGCTGGTTCTTCTCTCTTTAAGAATCAAAATCAATCGCTCACGTGGAATGCAGGGTTGATTAACAACTTCCAATTGACCAAAAAATTCGGTCTTTTCATCGAATTGGGTGCAAGAGCACTTCAAGGAACATTTGATTGGACGGAAAATACCGATTATGATTATGATTTCATGCTTACCGGTGTTGCAGGTCTTAAATTGGGACTTGGCGGAAAACAAGAATTTACCCCTGCCGAATTGATGGACTACAACTTGATCAACGACTTGAACAGCCAAATCAACAGATTGCGTGCTGAAAACGCTGAATTGAGCAAACGTCCGGCTGGTTGCCCCGATTGCCCTGATGTTGTTGTTCCTCCTCCTGCTCCCGAAGAAAACGTTTACGTTCCTAACGTAGTGTTGTTCCGCATCAACTCGGCTACGATTGATAAGAATCAACAGATCAGCGTTTACAACACGGCTGAATACTTGAAAGCTAATCCTAACGCAACAGTTAAGATTATTGCTTATGCCGACAAGAAAACAGGTAGCCCGGCTTACAACCTTGCTCTTTCTGAAAAACGTGCCAAAGCCGTTGCCAAAGCTCTGACTGGCGAATACGGAATTGACAGCAGCCGCGTTTCAGTAGATTGGAAGGGTGACACCGAACAACCTTACGCACAAAACGACTTTAACCGTGTAGCAATCTTCTTCGCTGAATAAGATTCATTCGGAAATCATTAAATAAAAAAAGCATCCCGATTTGGGGTGCTTTTTTTGTGTTTATCCTTTACGTAGAGGCGAAAAGGAAAATGCCTTTAAATCTATTCTTTCACATAAATTTTCTTCACGCGGGGTGATACGGAAGTGAGGATTTCATAAGGAATAGTCCCGATATTTTTCGCCAAATCAATGACGGACAATTGTTCCCCGAAGATGATCGCTTCGTCCCCTTCGCCGGCTTCTATATCGGTAACGTCTATCATACACAAATCCATACAGACATTGCCCACAATCGGGGCAAACTTCCCATTGATAAGCACCTGCCCTTTCCTGTTGCCAAATTGACGATCCAAGCCATCGGCGTAACCGATGCGGATAGTCGCTATCCGCGCGTCTTTGTCCAATTCTTCTTTGCGTCCGTAACCCACGGTTTCCCTGCGCGGGACTTCCTTTATCTGTAAGATGGTTGTTTTCAGCGTACAGACATTTTTCAAACCGCTCAATCCGCTGGCGCTTACCCCATACAACCCGATACCCAAACGCACCATATCCAATTGATCGTTCGGGAAACGCTCTATTCCGGCAGAATTGAGGATATGCTTGTAGATGGGATACGCCACGCCACGCTCTATTTCAGTCGCCGTTTTTTTGAGCGACTCTATTTGTTTTTCGGTAAAATCATCGAAAATCCAACTTTCACTCGCCGCCAAATGCGAGAAAACCGACTTAACCCTCAGTCCTTTCTGCGATTGCAGAACGCCAATCAATTCCCCTATCTGCTGAGGCAAAAAGCCAAGGCGGTGCATTCCCGTATCTATTTTCAGGTGGACGGGATAATTGGTAACGCCGTGCCTTTCAGCCTCTTTGATAAAAGCATCGAGTATCCGAAAATTATACACTTCGGGTTCTAAATCGTTGGTGTACAATTCTTCAAAGGCATTTACTTCGGGGTTGAGCACAATAATCGGCAGGGTTATGCCCTGCATTCGCAAACTTATGCCCTCCTCGGCGACAGCCACCGCCAAATAATCGCAGCGATGATATTGCAACGTCTTGGCAATTTCGTCGGCGCCCCCACCGTAAGCATTGGCTTTTACCATACAAATGAGCTTGACTTCGGGGGACAGCTTCGATTTGTAGAAATTAAAATTGTGAACCACCGCGTCCAAATCCACTTCCAAAACCGTTTCGTGCGTGCGTTCCTCGATCAAGGCGTTGATGCGCTCGAAATTGAATTTGCGTGCGCCTTTCAGCAAAATTAGTTCGTTGCGGAACAATTTCCATCGGTTGGACGCAATGAAATCGTCGGTGGACGGGTAAAATTCCTTTTCGATATTGAAAACCCCGGCATATTCCATTATGTCTGCCCCGATGCCGATAATTTTTTCCACGCCGCTTTCCTCCACCATTTCAGCCACTTTTTTGTAAAGTAGTTTGGGCATCAATCCGGTTTGTAAAATATCGGAAAGAATCAGCACTTTTTTCAAAGACGAAGAAATTCTGCGTTGCTCTTGGAAATCGAGGGCGATTTTTATGGAATTGAAATCGGAATTGTAGGAATCGTTGATGATAATGCAGTCCTTTTTCCCTTTCAGCACATCGAGGCGCATAGCCACCGACTCCAATTTCATCATTCGTTCCGAAATCCCTTTTGGCAGGTAGTGAAGGTAGAGCATTGTCGCCAAGCAAGTTATGGCGTTTTCCACCGATGCATTGTCGGTAAACGGGATTTCGATGCTGCTGTCGATTTGCAAGAATGAATAATGGACGAGGGACGAATTGTTTTTCTGCTCAATTTTTGAGATGAACAACGGTGCATCCCTGCGCCGTTTAGACCACGAAAATGTTTTTTGCGAAAGAATCATTTGTTCCATACATTGGCTGGCGATTTCATCGTCTTCGTTAAAGATGATGATGTCGCAATTGGCAAACAACTCCAACTTTTCCATACCTTTTTGCTGTATGGACGTGAAATTTTCCTGATGCGCCTCGCCCAACTTGGTTAAAATGCCGATTGTGGGACGAATGACGGGTTCCAATTTATCCATTTCGTCGGGCATAGAGATGCCTGCTTCGAAAATTCCGAGCGTGGCAGTCTCGTCGAGTTGCCAAACCGAAAGCGGCACGCCTATTTGCGAATTGTAACTGCGGGGCGAGCGGACAATGTTGAAATCGTCCTGCAACAATTGGTAAAGCCATTCTTTCACAATGGTTTTGCCGTTGCTCCCCGTTATGCCGATGACTGGGATATTGAAATGGGAACGGTGGAAAGCCGACAGTTTTTGCAAAGCCGACAAGGTACTTTTCACTACCAAAAAATTGGCGCCGGCATATTGATTCCATTCCGGTAAAGTTTTTTCCACCACGAAATTGCGGACTCCTGCCCCGAAGAGGCTTGGGACGAAGGCATGGGCATCGTTGTTCTTTGTTTTCAAGGCAAAGAAAAGCGTTTTATCCGGGTTTGTCAGTTTCCGGCTGTCGGTAAGAAGGATCGAAATATCCATCTCGTTTATTTTCGAAACGGTGGCGCCGACTACTCTGGCTATTTCTGATATTTTATATTGCATAGTGATTCAACGAGTTTCAAGTAAATGGTTGGCGTGCTCTATTTCTTGCGAGCAAGGTATATTCGGGTGTTTCGCCGCAAAATTTTCCAAACTTGCTATCGTTTGAAGCAGAAAATCGCGGTATTCCGCGCCCTCTGTATTCCGCGGGCGATGCGTCAGTGCGCGGTGGATTTTTTGCCATTCGGCGATTGTTTTTTGTGTTTCGTCGGAAAAATAGGTTTCGCCGAGCCGTTCCCAAAGATACGCGACGGCTGTATCGGAAGGGTGCGTCATATCTTCGGCATAGAAACGATAGTCACGCAATTCGTCCATCACGATTTCGTAGGCAGGAAAATAATGGACACAGTCCCTAAATTCCGATTGCAACGTGTCAATGGCAAGGTGCAGAATGGATTTGCTCACTTGGTTTTCGTGCGCCCCGTCCTTCCAATGTCGTATGGGGCTGACGGTAAAAATAATTTTTATCTTCGGGTTGAGTAGCAACAAGCGACGAATGAGCCGCGTCCACACACCCGCAATGTCATCAACCGCCAATCGCGAACGGGAGAAGGTTGTTTCGGGAAATTTGTGGCAGTTCCCGACGATTTCCCCCGATTGCGCCAAGCGATAGACAAACGCCGTGCCAAAAGTGAACAGGAAAACATTCGTCTGTCCAATTTCTTCTGCGGCAGTCGAAAACCGCCGGGAAACCGTCGAGAGACATTCCTCTTTCGTTTCCGCAGAAAAAGAGCCATGGTGCAAAAAGCTATGGAACAATCCGTTACGAAAAACCAACTCGTTTTCCGTGAAAACTTCCTTGTTCAAAATGCGGTTCATCGCAACAGATATTGACAAGGGGTTATAGAGGATTCCAAACGGATTCACATCGGCACGGAACTTGTTTTCAACCAACAAGTTGCCGATATTTTCCGAAAAGCACGAGCCGAAAAGCATCATTCGCGTATCGTAACCGATGGCGAAAGTTGATTTTGGTATGGATATGTAGGTTCTGAAATCCATCATTCGCTATTTTTTCCCACAAATTTAGCATAAAAAAACCGGATAAGAAAGTCTTACCCGGTTTTCAATATGGATTTTAATTTTACAAGTTCGGATTGACGGTGTTCCATTTGTCGATCGCAGGGATAATGCCCATTCCGATAACCTCATCGCGAAGTGTAGTCAGGTGGGAATAGCTCTGTTTCAACTCGGCTAATTCTTCGGGCGTCCCTTTTATTTCGCCAAAAGAAACGCCATTTTTGTCGATGCTCGTTTCCATCGCCATCATAATGTGTCCGAAACCTTGTCCGTTTACGTAACAACCTGCGGGCCAACGGAATTTTTCGCCACCCATCGCGGCGCGAATCATCTCAACCGAGACGTAGGCGGGGCTTTGGAAGGACGAGCGTCCGCGCAGTTTGATGATAATCGCGCCACCTTTGGTTACGCGAACTTTCAAATCAGCCCAAGCCTCATTCGTCAGCGCGGGCGTTCCGATAAAATCAGTCAGCGGTTTGCCATCGACTTTCGCGGTGGAAGCAAAAACAGCCATTTGTTCGCCGTGTCCGCCGTAAGTGCGGGTATTGGTTACTTTGCTTTGTTCGATGCCGAAATGTTTTGCCAATTCGCTTTGCAAACGGGTGCTGTCCAACGCCGCCAAAGTGGTTACCTGCGAAGGTTTCAAACCCGAATAAATCAGCGCCACCAAACCCGTGATGTCAGCCGGGTTGAAAATAATGGTAATGTGCTTCAAATCGGGGCAGTAAGCCTTGATGTCTTTTCCGAGTTGGGCTGCGATTTCGGCGTTGCCTTTGAGAAGATCCTCGCGAGTCATACCGTCTTTGCGAGGCGCACCGCCCGATGAAATCATGTATTTCGTTCCGGTAAACGCTTCTTTCACGTCGGTAGAGAAAGTGAAATTGATTCCTTCGAAACCGCAATGGCGCATTTCTTCAACAACGCCTTCCAATCCGAGCGCAAACGGATCGTACAAACAAATGTTGGGCGTTAATTTCATCATGGCGGCAGTCTGCGCCATGTTTGAACCAATCATTCCGGCTGCGCCGACAATGGTCAATTTGTCATTAGTTAAAAAGCTCATATTGTATTTATTAATATAAATTTGAATTTCATTCTAAACGTCCCCAAAAGTACAAAATGTTATCGAAACCGCCCAATATCAGCCTCAAATAATCTCTTAAAAAAAGACAAATAAACCGAAAGAGGCGTGTTTTTTCCAAACAATTCACTTTTTGTTTTTGGGAAACAGGCATTATCCTTTCGTATTTCAAGAAAAAGCGTTAATTTTGATGCCTCTAAAAATTAAATCATAAAAACAACAAATAAAATGAGAAAAAGCGCATTACAAATTGAGAGAGCGGATTATACACCCAAGATGCCCGAAGTGCTGAAAGGCAACGTGCAAGTAAAAGAAGGCGCCGCCACCAAATCGGTCAGCGACGAAGCTGAAATCGCGAAACTTTTCCCCAATACTTACGGTATGCCTTCGCTCGCGTTCGAGGAATCGAAGGGCGGAATGGGGTTGAAACAGCCCATCAACGTGGGCGTGATTCTTTCGGGCGGACAAGCACCCGGCGGACACAACGTGATCGCCGGGATTTTCGACGGCATCAAACGCCTGCATTCCGACAGCCGCCTCTACGGGTTTATCCTCGGTCCCGGAGGATTGGTAAATCACGAGTACAAAGAGCTGACTTCCAATATCATCGACGAATACCGCAACACGGGCGGTTTCGATATCATTGGTTCAGGGCGCACGAAGCTCGAAACCAAAGAGCAATTCGACAAGGGATTGGAAATCCTCAAAAAATTGAACATATCCGCCTTAGTCATCATCGGCGGGGACGATTCCAACACCAACGCTTGTGTGCTTGCCGAATACTACGCCGCCATCAACGCCGGGGTGCAAGTCATCGGCTGCCCGAAAACCATCGACGGCGACTTGAAAAACGAACAGATTGAAACCTCTTTCGGGTTCGACACCGCCTGTAAAACCTATTCCGAAGTCATCGGCAATATCCAGCGCGACTGCAATTCGGCACGCAAGTATTGGCATTTCATCAAGTTGATGGGGCGTTCCGCCTCGCACATCGCGTTGGAATGCGCCTTGCAGACACAACCAAACATCTGCATCGTGTCCGAAGAGGTGGAAGCCAAACAGCAGTCGCTCGACGACATCATCAACGACATTGCCACCATCGTTGCCAAACGTTCCGCCGAAGGCTTCGATTTCGGCACGGTGCTGATTCCCGAAGGCTTGATTGAATTTATCCCGGCGATGAAAAATTTGATTGCCGAACTCAACGATTTCCTTGCGCGGTACGACACTGAATTTAAAATGATTAAGAAAAGCGAACAGCGTAGCTACATCATCAGCAAGTTGAACGAAAAAAATTCCGCGCTCTACGCCAGCCTGCCCGAAACGGTTGCCCGTCAGCTCACGCTCGATCGCGATCCGCACGGAAACGTACAGGTATCGCTCATCGAAACCGAAAAACTCTTGGCGGAAATGGTAAAAAACCGCCTCGACGAATGGAAGAAAGCGAAAAAATACAACGGCAAATTCTCTACGCTAACCCACTTTTTCGGTTACGAAGGACGTTGCGCTGCCCCGTCGAACTACGATTCCGATTATTGCTACTCCTTGGGCTACACCGCCTCGATGCTGATCGCCGCCGGAAAAACGGGCTATATGTCGTCGGTGCGCAACACCACCGCGCCCGCAAGCGAATGGATTGCCGGGGGGATACCCATTACAATGATGATGAATATGGAACGTCGCCACGGCGAAATGAAACCCGTTATACAGAAGGCTTTGGTAAAATTAGACGGCGCACCCTTCAAGCATTTTGCCGCCCACCGCGAAGAATGGGCGTTTGAGACGGCATACGTCTATCCGGGTCCGATTCAATACTTCGGTCCCTCGTCGGTTTGCGACTTGCCGAGTATGACGTTGCAATTGGAACAGAAAGGGAAATTACAGTAAATTTACGAGGAATAAAAAAAGAGAAACCCGAAGTCCTGAAACTTCGGGTTTCTCTTTTTTACCGTTCGTTTACCGCCTTACGACAAGCTGGACACCAACATCCAAACGGTTTTTTCCTGTTCCGAAATAAAATTGCTCAACAATGCCACCGTTCCTTCGTCGTTGTTTTCCGACGCGGCAGCCAAGACTTTGCGTTCTTGCGCGAGCAAGGTTTTCAGGTAGTCGAGCAACAAATTCGCGATTTCTTTGCCGTCGCTTACCACCCCGCTTTCTTTGATGAGGGATTTTTGCAGGTAGTCGCTGAAATTGTGCGCGGGGGTTCCGCCCAACATCAATATGCGCTCGGCGACCTCGTCCACTTTTTCGGCGGCATCATCATAAAATTCTTCGTATTTGGCGTGCAACTGAAAGAATGCCACGCCCTTTACGTTCCAATGAAATCCGCGCAGGTTGGCGTAATAAAGCTGAAAACTTGCCAATAATGTTTGTAATTCCCCAACGGTGTTTTGCACCGATCCCAATTGTAAATAATCTGTTGTTTTCATTTTAATCCTGTTTTTTAGTGTTGTTTTTATTATTTGCTTACAAAGATAGTCGCTCGAAACATACAATCAAAATTTATTTACAACAATGTGATATAGATATTATCTATATTTAGCCGACTCCAAATTTGTGCCTTTAAAATAGCCGTTGATTCTTTTTTTGAGATGCTATAAAATATTGATTACCCATTGTGTATTTGCAAGAAATTATTCCGTAGGAGTGTTCAGGCAAGTCCGCAATGACGGCACATCTCATTAGCACATTAGCATATTAGCACATTATCCCCCCCTCTTAATTCGTAATTAAAAATTACGAAACAACATTCGGCGGTAGCCAATTGCGATTTTGTGTATCCCCTGCGGGACATTTTTCGGCATAAGCGAGCATCTTTGCGATAAGTTTGGTTTTTCCAAATTTCTTTCGTACATTTGCAAACGATATACAACTAAACGAAAGTGTACCATGCAAACATTTTTTTCAAAAACGATACCTTTGTTCATCATTCTTCTCTTTTTGAGCAGCTGCCAAAAAGATACCCCTGATACCCTCATTCCGTTAAGCACGGAAAAAGAGTTGTTGGAATACAAATTGGAAGCCGCCCTGAACCCCCAACTTTCCAACAAAGACGTATCCGGCAAGATTGAAGAAGGAAAAATCAGCCTGAAACTTCTCTACGGCACCAATGTGAGTAATTTAATCGCCACGTTTTCCTACAAAGGCAAAGAGATACTTGTGCGGGGGGTGGCGCAGGTATCGGGAAAAACGCCCCATAACCTCGGAAGCCTTACCACCTATACGGTTGTCGCCGAAGACGGAAGCACGGCAACTTATACCGTAAACATCTCATTCACACCACCCATTCCGCATATATACATCAATATAGAAGGCAACAAGGACGTTAGCTCGAAAGATGATTATCTTTCCGCAGATCTTTCCATCGAAGCCAACGATTGGGGGCAGGACTATTCGGGGAAAACTCAGATCAAAGGACGGGGAAATTCCACTTGGGGCTTGCCCAAAAAGCCCTACCGCCTGAAATTGGATAAAAAAGCCTCTCTGCTCGGTTTGGACGAGGAAAAGGACTGGGTGCTTTTAGCCAATTACATCGATCCCACCTTGATGCTGAACGCGGTAGCCTTTAAAATCGGGCAATTAGCCGGGTTGAAATACACGAACCACGCCGTCCCTGTTGAATTAACAATAAATGGAAGGTACGCAGGGAATTACCTCTTTACCGAGCAGGTTGAATTATCGGCGAGCCGGGTAAATATAGACGAGGATGATGGCGTACTGCTGGAATTGGATCTCAACTACGATGAGGATTTCAAATTCCATTCCAATAACTACGCGCTGCCCGTGATGGTAAAAGATCCCGACGTGAAATCAGATGCGCATTTTCAACAAATCAAAAGCGATTTTCATCAATTCGAAGACGCGCTGGCTTCCAACTTGTTTCCGAACAATCAATACAGCAATTTCATTGATATAGAATCGGTTGCGAAATATATATTGATCTATAACCTCACGCACAACATGGAAATTAACCACCCGAAAAGTGTTTATATGTATAAAGATGCCGGGGGGAAATACACCATGGGACCGATTTGGGATTTCGATTGGGCTTACGACTTCGAAGGGAAAAGTGTGCACTTCGGTTCCTACACCACCCCGCTGCTCAAAAAATTACCCCAATCCTCGGCAACCGGATACCCCTTCTTTACCCGTTTTTTGGAAGATCCCGAAGTCGTCCGTATATACCGAGAAACATGGACGCGGTTTCACGCCGAGAAAAAGGGGGAATTGATGGATTACATTGATTGGTACGCCGACAGGATAAAGGAATCGCAAACGAAAGATCATCTATTGTGGAATAATGGTACGTCCGATTTCAACGGCACGGTTAGCCGCCTCAAAAATTGGTTGGAAGGACGATTCCGCTATATGGACGATGGGGGTTTTTGATCAATTAAGAATTAAGAGAAAGGGCGTTCAGGGGGTTGGAAGTTTGGGTGTTTGGACGTTCGGAATTGCATCAATAGCGTGGGGCATCGCCCCTGCCACACCTGAAAAATAAGGTATATTTATCTAAAATTTCCCTTTATTTACACTCATCCCTGCAATTTGTGCCTATAATTTTTTGTTATTTGAATTTTTTTTCTTTCCTTTGCAGCGTAAACCTTGTGAAAACTTTTTAAGAAGTTGATTTGAATTTTTTTATAAAGGAAAAAGCAAGAGACACACAACATAGCTTTGTAACATTCAAAACAGTTTATGAGTACCACAATAAATAATGTAATCGAATT
>JAISYO010000135.1 GCA_031269865.1 Dysgonamonadaceae bacterium
ACCGCGCCGAGAAAGGAATAGTTGAGCTGAAAATAGATTCCCGCCGTCGCAAAAAGCACGAAAAGCAGGTAGGTGGCAGCACGCAATATCCGGTTTGTCGTAACCGTCAAAACTGAAAAAACAATGATGGCTGACGCTAAAACGGCAAATATCACTGTATCTAAGGAAATGTTCATAACCAATATATTATTTTTTATTGATATTCAAGGTCATATTCAACATGCTTCTGTCGTAAACCGCGTTCTCAAATCCATTGTTGAATTGGATTGCCCCGGTAGGGCAGATTTCCACGCACAAGTTGCAATACATACACGAGCCCAAATCGTACTCGTATTTCACGAGCTGTTTCTTTTTCTTTCCGCTTGCCGCGTCTTCCACCACTTCCGAACTGACTTCGATGGCGTCGTTCGGGCAAACCGTTTGGCATATACCGCAAGCAATACATTTGTTGTTGCCTTCCTCGTCATGGGGCATTTCGAGCACGCCCTTAAAACGATTGAAGATTTGCAAGGTAGCCCTGTTTTCGGGGTAACATTCCGTAACCTTCGGCGTGAAAAATTCCTTTCCGGTTACGCCCATGCCCGTCGCCAACGATTCGACGGCGGATGCAATCTTACCCAAATATGTTTTTTTCTTTTCCATCTCTTTATTTCCTCTCTTATTTTAGAAATGCCAACCGAAAACCACGCAAAGCGCCATAATAGTTAGGTTTACCAAGCCTATCGGCACCAAATACTTCCATTCCATTTGCAGGATTTGATCGACACGCAAGCGCGGGAAAGTCCATTTTATCCACATCAGCACCCAAACGAGGAAGAACGATTTTCCGAAAAACCACAACGCACCCGGAATGTAATCCATCACGCGATTGAAGCCGTCCAAGCCGGATATGTGGAAAGGCATCCACCCGCCCAAAAAAACCGTGGCGGCAAAAGCCGAAACGATGAAAAGGTTCACAAACTCAGCCACATAAAACAAGCCGAAGTGCATTCCCGAATACTCGGTGTGAAATCCGGCGGTAAGTTCCGATTCGGCTTCAGGAAGATCGAACGGTCCGCGGTTACACTCGGCATTCGCCGCAATGAGGTAAACGACAAACGCGATAACGGCAGGGATATGCCCCTTGAAGAGCAGCCAACCCGACGATTGCATCGCGACGATTTCGCTAAACTGCATCGTTCCGGTAAGGGCGATGATCGTCAGTACCGAAAGCCCGATGGACAACTCGTAACTAATCATCTGCGCCCCGCTACGCATCGCGCCAATCAGCGAAAACTTATTGTTGCTACTCCACCCTGCCAACAAAATACCGATGACACCGATGGAAGACACCGCAAGGAAGAAAAACACACCGATATTGAAATCCAAAATTTCAAGCCCTTGGCTGAGCGGCAAACAAGCGAAAGCCAACACCGAACCGATGATGACAATGTAGGGCGCCAAATTGTACAGGAATTTATCGGAATGGCTGATGATGACGATTTCCTTGATGAGCATCTTTATCACGTCGGCAATCAATTGGAAAACGCCAAAAGGTCCCACGCGCACCGGCCCGATACGGCATTGAAAAGCCGCGCAGACTTTGCGTTCCATATAAATCATAATGATGGCGATAATCGCGTACAAGGCGAGGATAGCAACCCCCACCGCCACGCACTCTATGAAAATCGCCAAGCCTTGCGACAAATACTCAGAGAGCCAAGTATGAATACCACTTGTAACTTTGCTGAAATCAAACATATAATTTTTATTCGTATTTTAATCTAACATTCTGTCCTATACGGATTACCGATCAATATCGGGAACCACATAATCGAGCGAACCGCCGATAGCAATCAAATCGGCGATTTTTTCGCCCCGGCTGATGGTGTCCACGCAAGCAACCAACGGAAGCCCGGTGCTTCTAAATTTCAATCGGTAGGGCAATTTCTCGCCGTTGCTTTCAAGATAAACGCCAAATTCCCCGCGGCTTGCCTCTACCGCCGTATAATAACTGCCTTCCGGCACGCGGATAACGGCTTTCGTTTTTTCCCTGAAATTTCCTTCGGGGATATTGTCGATGAGCGTCTCGATGATCCGCATACTCTCTTTTATCTCGTCCATACGGACTAAATAACGGGCATAAGAATCGCACTCGCCGCGGATAACTTCTTTGAAATCAACTTTATCGTAAACACCGTAAGGAATACGTTTCCTCACGTCGCAAGCCCAACCCGATCCGCGTCCCGTAGGACCGGTGGTGCCGAAAGAGATGGCGTTTTCGCGGCTCAAATGCCCAACGCCGATCAGTCTGTTTTTCGCGATCACGTTTTCCGTGAACACTTTACGGTATTCTTCCAACGCAGCGGGCAGGTAGGCGAGCAATTCTTTCACGCGCTTCACGAAATTGGGGTGTATGTCGTCTTCAACGCCGCCAATCACGTTGTAGTGCATCGTCAGGCGTCCGCCGGTTGTTTCTTCCAATATGTCGAGTACTTTTTCTCTGTCGCGGAAACCATAGAAGAAACTTGTCAGCGCGCCCAAGTCCATACAGAAAGTGGCGAAGAAAAGCAGGTGCGAATTGATTCGTTGCAATTCGTCCATTATCGTGCGGATATATTGAATCCGTTCCGACAATTCAAGCCCCATCGCTTTTTCCACGCACATACATAGCGCGTGGCGGTTTTGAAGGGACGAAAGGTAATCCAACCTGTCCGTCAAACCTATCGTCTGTTGATAAGTCATCCCTTCGCACAACTTTTCCACCCCGCGGTGGATATATCCGCAATACACGTCCAATTTTTTCAGGAACTCGCCTTCGAGCGATACGCGAAAGCGCAACACGCCGTGCGTGGCAGGGTGCTGAGGACCGATATTCACAACGTACTCCTCTTTTTCGAAAAGGTTGTAGCGGCGAGCTTGGGGAATACCCTTCTCGTCGCGATACCAAGTTACCGTGGTGTCGTCGGGTTCTTCATTGCTCATGTCCAAGCCTTCGGCGCGAACATAGTCTTTGCGCAGGGGGAAACCTTCCCATTCCTTCCTCAGATAGAGGCGGCGCATATCGGGGTGCCCGATGAAAACAATCCCGAAATAATCGTAAACCTCACGCTCGTTGAGCAACGCCGTTTTCCAAAGATCGGAAACCGTATCAATAAAGGGCTTTTCTCTGTCGGGGATAATCGCCTTCAATTCCAATTGATGCTTGTTGTCCGTGGATTCGAGATGATATACCACCCCGAAACCCGCTTCGCCCCAATCCATTCCGGTAAGGCTGCGCATAAAATCGAAACGGAAATCTTTTTCGTTATATAACATCAGCGCAAACTCGCGCAACGATTCGGCATTGATGGAAATAATCAGCCTGTCGGGTTTTTCCTCTATCTGCGCCGTCGGGAACTGCTGATTAATTTTATTTTGAACGCTCATTTTATTTGATTAACTGTTAGCAGTCATGTCTCTTTTCATCATCTCTTCGTATTCTCTCTCGCTGACTTCCTTTTTATTGACGTCGCCGAAGAAGCGTTGCAACTTCACTTTCCGTTGCAACTGCATCATGCCGTAGAGCATGGCTTCGGGGCGAGGGGGACAGCCCGGTATAAAAACATCAACCGGAAGTATCTGATCGATACCCTTTACCACGTGATACGAATGTTTAAACGGACCGCCGGATATGGTGCAGCCGCCCACGGCAATCACATATTTTGGATCAGCCATCTGATCGTAAAGCCGTTTGAGGACGGGCGCCATCTTGTCCGTGATTGTTCCTGCCACCATAATGAAATCGGCTTGGCGCGGACTTGCGCGGGCTACTTCAAGCCCAAACCGAGCCATATCGTATCGGGCTGCGCCCACCGCCATAAATTCGATGCCGCAGCAGCTTGTCGCAAACGTCAGGGGCCAAAGCGAGTTTCCGCGCCCCCAATTGATTGCCTCGTCCAATACCCCCACGATAACATTGGTGCCGTTTTCATTGAGTTCCCGAACCATCTCTTCAAGGTAGTCGTTGTTCTTGAACTCATCGTAGGGTATGGATTTTATTTTTACGAGTTCTTTCTTCTTCGATTTGCCTATTTCCATTCCAACACTCCTTTCTTCCAAGCGTATGCAAGTCCCAATACCAAAACGAGCATAAAAAATGCGAAACTGATCAATCCCACAACGCCGATTTCTTTGGCGACAACCGCCCAAGGAAAAAGGAAGACGGTTTCCACGTCGAACATCAGAAATAAAATCGCAAAGAGGTAATACCCCACTTTAAATTGCATCCACGTATCGCCACGGGTGGGGATACCACATTCGTATGCTTCGCTCTTTTGTGGGTTGTAAGAACGGGGACCGAGCAACCTTGCCATCAACAAAGCCAATAACGGCAGTGCTATACCGGTAATAATAACCGCAATAAACAGTATAAAATTATTCATTACACAACTAATTATCCATACTACATCCAAAATACAAACACTTTCTTTTTAGGAAAGTGTTTGCAAAGATAGTGAAAGCCGAGAACATAAGCCAAACTCGTTTGGCTTATGCCGAGGCGCATCCTATTTTCGCATTTTTAATGCAAAGATAGTGAAAGTTGAACGCAAAAAACAAATTTATTTGATTTTTTGCCGAAACGTATCCTCTCTTAAAGATAGGACTATTCATTTTTTATTGATTCAAGTATTCTGCAATTTTCTTTGCGGTTTCGTCATCGGGACTGATAGACAATACTTTTTCCGCAAAATCTTTTGCCTTTGCTTTATCGTCGGCATTTTTGTTCGCGTCGAATTGGTAGAGGTAATAGATGGCGAAATAGCGGTAAGCCTCCATCAAACGTGTCTGGTTTGCATCGCTGCTGGATTCAAGCAACTCAATCATCTTTTGATAATCGGCATTGGCAAGCCCTTTCGCCAAGTCTTGATCCATCAAAGCATTGGCATTTGCCCTCCAATAGAAGCCCTGATAGCTGTCGGGGGTAAGCTCTATCACTTTGGAAAAAGTCGTGTTGGCTTTTTCCACATAAGCCGGGAGTTTTGCTTTTTCGGCTTCATCGGTGCTTTTCGATACATTGCTTGCTGCCCTGTAATAGTAAATTCCGGCTTGCAGATAATCGGCGGCTTCTTTTGTTTCCGCGTTCTCAACGTATTTTAGCAGTTCATCCCCCGCTTCGTCCAAGCGATTGTCCTTCGCCAAAGCGGAAGCGAGTTCCTCGTACAATTTTTTATTTGTCTTGTCCAATTCAATGGCTTTGCGGTATTGATCGATCGCCTTGGCAGCCTGTCCGTTTTCTTTCAGCACGCTGGCATAAGTCAAATAGTCGTCCAAAAGATATTTCGACTCTTCGTCTTCGTTAGAAGACAATTGGAATAATTTTTCCCCGACAGCCTGTGCCTCGGCAAATTTGCCCTGCTTGTTGTAAGTGTACATCAAAAGTCGGTTCAACACGCGATCGTTGGGTTCCATCGCCAAGCCTTCTTTCAAGCTCGCGGCGGCTTTGTCGTAACTTTCGGTAAAATACAATGCCGATCCGTAATAGATCATATCCTGAACCGATTTGTCACCTCTTTTGAAATAATTTTCGTAAGATTCTATCGCCTGCGGATAAAAACCGTATTTGTTGTACATTTCCGCAAGGAATTTATTGGCTGTCAAGTTGTTGGGATCTGCTGCAATCGCCTCTTTCAACTGTTCGATGGCGACTTTTGAATTGGTGTTGGCATATATCTGCGCACTTTTAATGTAAGCCACGGTGTTTTTCGCGTCGAAGTGGATAGCCTGATCGTACTGCCCGGAAGCGTCGCCTGCCTTGCCCATCTTCAAAAAGCGATCGCCTGCCAAGATATAGGGCCACGCCGATTTTCCGTCGTTCTTGCGGGCTTCTGCCAACACCCTGTCGCCATCGGCAACCAATCCGTTTTCGTAGAAAGCCCTTGCGACTTCCACGAGCACCATCGCTTCTTTTTTGTTCTTTTTCACGATGTCGTTCAAGCCTTTGGTTGATTCTTTCGGGTTGGCTTTCAAATCCAATTTCAAAAGCCCAATTTTCGAATACACGGCTTCGGGATTGCTTGCGCCCTTTTGGTAATTGGAACGCGCCTCGTCCACGTTTTTATTGTTTGCCGCTATTTCGCCCAAATAATAATACGAAATATCGGGGCTTTGGCTTGCCGATTGTTCAAATAGTTTTTTCGAAGCCTGAGTGTCCCCAAGCCAATAGTATTCGAGAGCCAAGGTGGTGTTTTGAGCCTTTGTCGCGAACGAAAATAGCGCGGCGAAAAGCAAACTCAACGAAATAATTTTTTTCATACCGTTAAATACTTAATTATAATTGTTTTATGTTTAATTATTTTGCATTTATCTGAACCAGCCGCATAGGGCGGTTCGCGGGCAACAAGCCCGATTTCAAGATGATCCGCTGCCCCCTGTCGCTCGCGACAAAATTAAAGAAGCCCGTCGGCAATCCACCGTAGTAATCGGTAATGATGGCGAAGATACTCCGTGTCAATGGATAACCGCCGGTACCTCGCTGGGCGGGATCCTTGTTTTCGCGGTAGGCGAGTTCCAACGCCATCTGGTAGGGAAAGGGTTTGCAACTGTTTTTGGGCGTTGCTTCGGCTTCCCTGCTTAGCGAAATCACATTGATGTCGTTGATGAAGCTCAAATTGGTGCTGTCGCTGGGGTTGTTGAGCCAATTCACACCGATAAAACCCAAGGCTGAAGGATTAGCCGCCACGTATTTAATGACTTCCAAGTTCGATGTAACCCGCATAATGTCAGGCGTTTCAGATTCGGGGGCTATCGCCCTTAAATTTTTGCCGATGGGCGCACCGTCGCATATCGAATCTTTGACGAAGCGTATCGTGCTGGAATTGGGGCTGTCGAAGATAACCCTTATGCTATCCAATTTCGAGGCTGGATTGATGGATTTCCAATTCGTTACCTTTCCGGTGGCGATGCTTTTCAGCATTTCCAATGTCAGTAAGGTGTCTGGGTTGGATTTGTTCGTTATCAACGCGATGGCGTCAATGGCAACCCTATATTTGCGGACACGCTGTTTTCGCTCGGCGATGATTTGTCGTTCATTGTCGTTCAAATCCCTCGTGCCGACGATGAGGCGTATGCTGTCTTTCAGCAGCAGATCGTAAATGCGGGCTTCGCTGGTGTAGGTGGGAATGACGGAAGCCTCGCGATTGAGCGATTCGAAGACATTGATTTCTTCTTCTAAAATGGGGGCAAAACATTCGTCCACTGCCACTTCACCAATACCCTGCGTTGTCGTATCCGTCCGCTTTACTCTGTTCTTGTCCTTGCAAGAAAACAGTAAAACGCCCGCGGCGATAATGAGTGCCAACAATCCGTATTTCTTCATTTTTTCACTAATCTATATCCTCTGTATAATCCGTATAAAGCAAAAATAATGGCGATTCCGATGCGTATTTCCTTCGAAATCGTACTTTTGTGAAAAAAGGGCGAAAAAACCAACATATAAGCCACCATCAGATAGATAGCCACCATTAAGACTGCCCAAATTGTTTTAAAAGATATTCCTGTTCCTTTTTTCGTCATCGCTTATTCATTTCGAAAAGAGAAGTAGCAGTAAAATTACTCCTACCCCTCTTTTCTGTAATTATTCGCAGGTTTTCAAAATTTTCCTACTTTTTTCAATTATTCAACCAACCTAAACTCGATGGGAAGCGTAAAACGCACGCGCACCGGCTTTCCCCGCTGTTTACCGGGAATCCATTTGGGCATGGCTTTTATCACGCGAAGCGCTTCCTTGTCCAACGAGGGATCCACCCCCTTGATAACCTGCGCATCGGTAATGCTTCCGTCGCGTTCAATCACGAAGTTACAAATCACACGTCCTTTAATGCCGATTTCTTGCGCAACCACCGGATAGTTGATGTTGTCGTTCAAAAATTTGATTCTCGCGGCGTTGCCACCGGGAAATTCGGGCTGGTTTTCAACAATCTGGAAAATCTCTTCCGTCGGTTCTTCTTCGATGATGACTTTACCTTTGTTCAACTCGACAATATCAACCGCGTCTTCGGAGTCTGTACCAACCACGTCGGCAATCGAAACTTGCGCCGTGCTTTCTATCACTTCTTCCTGCGTTTTTATCGTTTCCGTTACTTCATCATCGGGGACGAAATCGGGAACGGTGTACTGTATGGTTGTTTTCAACGGCGGGGGCGGAGGCGCAATCTCTTGTTTAATGATGTTTTCGGGGGGAATCTCTTGTTCAATCGTTACCAATTTCGTAATTTCGTCCATCTTCCCCAAATCATCGTGCTCCGTCAAACCCTGCACTGCCCCATACAATTTTGGCAGGATCGAGATAAAAATAACCATCGAGAATACCACCATCAAGGCAACAATGTGCCTTTTTGAGGAGGACTGGCGCAGTTTGCACGCGCCGTAGCTCTGGTTCCTTCCTTCGAATACCATGTCGCACCATTCGCTCGAATTAATGTTAATGTCTTTTGCCATAATGATTTACTTTTATTGATGTTGAGAGTATTCCACCGAGCAAAAAGCAACGTTGTTGTGTTTTGCCTGCTTTAACTATTCGCCAACCTAAACGAAACGGGAAGCGTGAAGCGCACACGCACCGGCTGTCCCCGTTGTTTTCCAGGAATCCATTTGGGCATGGATTTTATCACGCGAAGCGCTTCCTTGTCCAACGAGGGATCCACCCCCTTGATAACCTGCGCATCGGTAATGCTTCCGTCGCGTTCAACCACGAAGTTACAAATCACACGTCCTTGAATGCCGTTTTCTTGCGCAACCACCGGATATTTGATGTTGTCGTTCAAGAACTTGATCCTCGCGGCGTCGCCGCCGGGGAATTCGGGCTGGTTTTCAACGATCGTGAAAATCTCTTCCGTTGGTTTTTCTTCGATTACCACGGCGTGCTCTTTCAAATCGGCAATATCAATACCGTGTTCATCGTCCGTACCCTTCACGTCGGCAACCGAGATTTGCAGGTTGGATTCCTGCACTTCTTCCTGCGTCTTTATCGTTTCCGTTACTTCCTCGTCCTCAGCGAGGACGGGGGGAAGCAACTGTATGGTTGATTTCAACGGCGGGGGCGGCGGGGCAATTTCCTTTTTGATGATGTTTTCTTCGGGTACTTGGTCCTCGATCGGAATGTTTGTCAATTCCGTCGTTTCGTCCATTTTCCCCAAATCCTGCCTCGTTAAACTTTGCACCACTCCATACAGCTTCGGCAGAAGCGTGATAAAGATAACCAGCGTAAGCACAACCATCAAGGCGACAACGTGCCTTTTCGATGAGGACTGGCGCAGTTTGCACGCGCCGTAGCTCTGGTTCCTTCCTTCGAATACCATGTCGCACCATTCGCGCGAATTAATGTTAATGTCTTTTGCCATAACGATTTACTTTTTTGCGGGTGCAGAGTTTGCAACTCCGTAGGCACCCTTTGTTCTGTAATTTTCAAGCAACCATATATCTCCGTCAGATATATCCACAATGGCATATTTGCCCACGCTGCATATATCCATCTCGTCCAAAGCATCAACCAAATTTTTGTAGCTCGCATCCTTGGTTGGTTTGATAACCACCGTGAGGGCGTCGATGTCCCCTTTGATTGTCTTTGAACGTTCCTTATACTCTTCATCGCTCATCCGGTCGCCTTTTTCTTTCCGTTCTATTTTGAGTTCCCTCATTTGTTTCACGGCGTCGGCATTGCGTTCGAGTAGAATGTCGCGCAGCCCTTCGTTTGACTCAATGGTCGAATAGGTGGTTTCCTTGATCGTATTGTAATCTTTGTAGGCGTCTTCTTCCAATTTGCCCACATAGTAATACACCTTATTCTCTTCGCCCAAGAGCAACGTAATGGCTCTCGACTCCTTCACTTTCGGTTTTTCCGTCTCTTCCACTTCTTGATCCGTGGGCATCGCAATGTCCATAATCTCTGGTTTGGATAATGTGGTACAGAACATAAAGAAAGTGATGAGGAGCATATTCATGTCCACCATCGGCGTGAAATCCACCCGTAAGTTTAGTTTTTTAGGTTTCCCTTTTACGGCTTCTTCGCCACCTGTATCTATACTTGCCATATTCTATCTTTCTTTTAATTAATTTAAAAGCCTTCCGGCGTACCTCTCAACACGGTAATCAAACTGTAACGGTTCTCCTTGATTTTTACCAAGTTTTTCATTACTTTTTCAACCATGGGATACGGGGTAGTCTGGTCTGCTTTAATGGTAATTTTCAGGTCTTTGTCCAGCGATCTTGCATTCAAAATCCACCGTGCAAACTGGTTGTTCACGCTGTCGGCGGGGATGCCGAATTGTTTCATCGCGGCATCTTGATCTGATAATAGCGGTAAATCCAACAGCCCCGGCAACCGGTTCATCGGCGTACCTATAAACGGCTGTTCTTTGAAAGCCCTCTTTTGTTTATCGTTGAGCGTAATGCCATATTCCTCCGACATTTTGTCCAAGGCGCCCAAACGGATGTCTTCGCGGGGAAAGTTCAGGTAAACACGCCCTTGCAAATCAATCAGAATGTTCATCACATTGTGTTCCGGCACTTTTATTTCCTTCACGGAAGCCGGCGCTTGTACCTGCACGGGTTCTTGGGGAAGGAAAGTCGATGTCAACATAAAGAAGGTAAGCAAGAGGACAGTTACGTCGCTCATCGCAGTCATGTCGATAACGGTACTGTGTTTTTTTGCTTTTGCCATATTTTCTTCTTTTTTATTTTGACTGGGAGGGGCTTTTAAAGTTTAACCCCTTCCCGCTCAAAAGTATAAAAATAATCTTAATAAAGATTTATCACTTGGCTAAGCCACCGTGGTTTTTCACGAAAGCCTGTCCGATAGCGAAACCGATTTCGTCCACGGCGTTTGTCATCGTTTGGATTCTTCCGGAGAAATAAGTGTAGAAAATAATAGCCAAGGCGCCGGTTGCGATACCGAGAGCCGTGTTCAAAAGGGCTTCCGAAATACCGACCGCCAACGCGCTTGAATCGGGTGCGCCTTCGTTACCCATCGCTTGGAACGAACGGATCATACCGAGCACCGTACCAAACAATCCCATCAGGGTACCCAAGGTAGAGATGGCGGCAACGATGTTGAGGTTCTTTTCGAGGTAGGGAAGTTCCAAGGTGGTTGCCTCGTCTATTTCGTGTTGAATGAGTTCTGCTTTTTCAGAGTTGCTTGCTTCGGGTATGCCTTCCACGTCGCGATAGCGAACCAATCCGGCGTTTACGATGTTGGCAACCGAACCTTTTTGTTCGTCGCAGAGCTTGGAAGCTCCTTCAATGTCGTTGGCGTCGAGGCGTTGTTTCACTTTTACCACGAAATTGGTGTTTTTGGATTTGCCGTTCGCCCTGTTCAATGCGAAAAAGCGTTCAACGGAAAGCGACAATACCGTAAGCAACAGCGTGATAACGATCGGGATTACATACCCCCCCTGCCACAACAAGCCAAAAATATTGGCGGGGTGTCCCTTTTCGTCTAAGTTGCCTTCGGCGCCGCAAACGAGGAGAAAGAATGCAAATGCAAGAATTGCACACACGAGAATGATTAAACCGGCAGAAACACCGAAGGATCTGGATTTAATTTTTTGTTCAGTCTTCATAATAAAAATTTTTAGTTTTAATAATTTATTGTTTTTAAGTTTTTAAGTATAATGAATTTGTTTATACCCTGTTTATCGTTGGTTTTTGTTTGTAACACGATGCAAAATAAAATCAACTCTACTTATTTTTTTACCGCATTAAACCTTGCAAACCTAATGAGAATGCCCTCCCCCGCGAACTTTTTTATATCTAAACGCATCTTGTTTACAGAAAACACGGCAAAGGTACATAATTTTTTGAATTTTGAGCCATCGAAGGAAAAAATTAAGGGGGTAAATGAAAAAAAAAATTCTTTATCGCCCAAATCCCTTGATAAATCCCTGCGTAACACACCTTATTTCCGAACTTCCCATCCTTTTCACGCGCAAACATAATAAATAATTTTATTCCAATAAGCACCCTGCGTTTCAATTTTGCAAAAATTAAGCCTATTTTATGGATAAGTGGCATTTCGAAAACCGAAATTTCAATTTATTATAAGTATAAAAGGGGGGTTGGGTAACAGTTTCCTTCCGAGCGATACATTCTTCGCGGAATGGAAAAATCGGCGTTCAAAAAAAAGGACTTTAAGGACTTTGGGGAATGGAATGAGGGTGCACAATTCGGCAATCCGTCAGGGTTGAACGTAGCGTCATGCGGAATTTGTTTCAGCATCTCCCGATTATTCAGGGGATTGCGGATCAAGTCCGCAACGACGGCGCATCTCATTAGCACATTTGCATATTAGCACATTATCCCCCTCTTAATTGGCTACCGCCAAACGTTGTTTCTTAATTCTAACTTCTAACTTCTTCTCATTCCCCCGTATAATAATTATAGTCTGCTATCACTTTTGCGATGTATTCTTGTTGCGAGGGCAAGGGGTTTCCTGCCTGCAACACCGATTCCACCTTGGCGCACAAGCGAGCCATCAAATCGCTGTCGCGGTTTTTCAGGGCTTCCAACATATTTTCTTTCACGATGCGCATATCGTTGTCGCTGAAACGAAGAATCTGCGCCCGCGAAAAAACGGGTTGGTAGCCGTCGCCGACGTCCATCAGGATGGTGTGCGAGATGTTGTACTTCGATTTTTCGGTAACGACAGCCGTCCCTGCCGCCATGTCGCCGAGCCGCTGCGTGTGTTTCGACATCAGCATCGACAAGAGTCCGGCAACGGCGCCCATGTCAATATCGACGAGGCGAAAAATCCAACGGATAAAATAATCGCCAAAGGAAGCCTGATAGCCGTCGATTTTCACTACGCGCATCTTCATCAGCATTTTGCCGAAGGTGCGCCCTTCCATCAGGCTTTCGCTGACTAAGGAATAAAAAATGACGGGCAGCATGACGACAAAGTAGAAAGCCATCTCACTCCACCTGTCCCACATATCGACAAGTTTCATTATCCCCGTGTATTTCAGTATGTAATACATTGAAACCAGGTAGGAAATTTTTATCAGCATATCGGTTAAATAACCCAGCATTCTTTCTCCCACCGAAGCCGGCGTAAAAAAAAGTGGCACATTTTGCGTCGTTGTGATGTAAAGTCTTGACATTTTTATTTAATTTAGCGGTCGAAATGAAAGAAGTCGCATTTATCAAGCAAAATAAAGACAAATGGTTGGAATTTGAACAATCATTGGTTACCGATCAACGGCAAGATCCCGACGAGATGGCACACCTTTATATACACCTGCTCAACGATCTTTCTTTTTCCCAAACGTACTACCCAAAAAGTAAGACAACGGACTACCTTAATTTTTTGGTTTCGCAAATATACCGCAAAATTTATAAAACCAAACGATTGGGACGGAATAGATTTTCCATTTTTTTTACGGACGACGTTCCGCTGCTCATGTACCGATACCGGAAAACCATGTGGTTTGCCATAGCCGTTTTCCTCTTTTTCAGCGTGTTGGGGGCTGTTTCGGCGAAATACGACGACAGTTTCGTGCGCCTTATCCTCGGCGACGGCTACGTGAACATGACGCTGGAAAATATCCGGCACGGCGATCCGATGGCGGTTTACAAATCGGGCGGCGAGCTGGGATCTTTCATCGGCATCACTGCCAACAACATCTACGTGGCGTTGAGGGCGTTTATCTACGGCTTGCTATGCGCCGTCCCCACCTTCTTCATCGCCATGCAAAACGGCATCATGCTGGGCTCTTTCCAATACTTTTTCTATGAGCACGGCGTTTTGGGGGCGAGCCTGAGGGGGATTTGGCTTCACGGGGCGATGGAAATTTTCAGCATCGTGGTTGCCACGGCAGCCGGGTTTATCTTGGGGGCGGCACTGCTTTTCCCGAAAACGTTTTCGCGCTTCAATTCGTTCCGCATCGGGTTTCGGAACAGTATGAACATTATGCTGAGCACCGTACCGTTTTTTGTCGCGGCAGGCTTCATCGAGGGCTTCGTTACGCGACATTCCAACGTGATGCCCTTGTGGCTCGATTTGCTCATCATTTTAGGTTCGCTGTCTTTCATCTGCTATTATTATTTGATATATCCTTTTTTCGTCCAACGAAGATGGGCGCGGGAAAATCCCGGCGCGATAAAGGGCGTGGATTTATAAATCACGGATAGCCAAAGCAATAAAAAATAACCAATCATACAACAAACGTTATGTTTCAACTTTACAAAAAAAGAGATTTCAGTTCGTACATCGGCGACACCATCGCTTTCTTCCGTGGCTATTGGAAAAATTTCCTCGGAAATTACATTACCATTACCGGAGGAATGATATTCGTGATTTGTGTCCTTTACTTTTTCATTTTCAGGGATTTGTTCGGTTCGCTGTTCAACACCCGAAGCGGAGGGGTTGGCTACGACATCGGTTATTATTTCACCGAAAACACGGGCTTGTTCTTCGCGCTGATTGTGATTTCCCTCATCGTCGGGTTTTCCCTTTCCCTATTCAGCATGGCGTATCCGGTGGCGTATATGCAACTGATGGAAAACAGCGAGAAAACAAAATTCAGCGTTTCTGAAATCTTCGATCAGATGAAACGCTACCTGCCCAAGCTGATACGCTTCGCGTTGCTTTCGTTGGTGGTACTGCTTCCGTTGGTAATCCTCGCCGTTGTTCTATCGTCGGTACTGATTATCGTCATCGTCGGGGTTTTCCTCTTGCTCTTGTTGATTCCCATTTCTGTCGTGCTCTATTATCAGATGCTTTTCTTGTATCTTCACGACGATCTCGGCTTTTTTGAGTCGCTGAGGGCGGCGTGGAAAATGCTGTTCTCGAAAAAATTCTGGCACATCATCGGCTCAACAACCGTTATGTATTTCATCATCAGCACCATACAGAGCGGCATCACGATGATACCCTATATCATTATCTTAGTCAGCCTCGTGCTTTCCGCCAACGATGGATTGAATAATATCTCGCCCATCGTATCGGGTTTGTACATTGTAGCCATTGCGCTGTCGTTCATATTTAATAATGCGTTGCTCATCAACCAAGGCTTGATTTTTTACAGCTTCAAAGAGCAATCGGAACATACTCAGGCTTTTTCAGAAATTGACTTAATCGGACAAAATGCGGAATAAACGGCTGTCAGGTTGTTTCCTCGCCGGGCTTTTGCTCATCGCAGGAATGTTCTTCGATAACGCTTCGGCGCAATCGGCAGGGGATTCTATTGCGACAAAGGAAGCTACGATTGAAGAAATAGCCGAAGATTTTGCCGCCGCCGAGAGTTACTTTCACGACGAAGAATCCACTTTGTTGAACGACAGTCTGTTGCAGGTTGTTCCCATTGATACGGCGAGCGTGCTTGCCCGCCGATTCGAAGGCAAGCTCGCCGAGAAATACGCTTCCGACAAAGAGCTGAACTTCGAGCGCAACAACAGCAAGAGTTTCCTTCAAAAGCTCAAAGAATGGCTGGGCGAATTCGCCCGTGACCTGTTGGGTTACGGCGACGAAGCCGACATCGACAAGATTACGAACACCGTGCTCGACATTTTTTATATCCTGCTCTTCCTCGCCGTGGTTTATATCGCCGTGCGCTTGATTATGAACCACAAGGGGCGGTGGTTTTTCGAGAAGGCGGACGAAGCCGTCCCCATCGACTTAACCAATGTGGAACAGCACATTCACGAAGCCGATTTCCCCTCGCTGTTGAAAGAAGCCGAACAAGCCGGCGACACGCGCCAATCCGTCCGTCTGCTCTATCTCTGGACGCTGAAAACCTTTGCCGACAGCAAAATCATTGCGTGGAACGCCGACAAAACCAACATCGACTACCTTGGGGAAATCAAGGACGAAGGCTTGAAATCGGATTTCAACTACCTGTCTTACCTATACAATTATATATGGTACGGCGAGTTCGCGATAGACAGCAAGGATTATCAAAACGCACGCGAGAAATTTCGCAAGCATATCCGTTTCAACAATGAGTAAAACGCTAAAAATATACCTCTTTTCCTTTGCCGTGCTCATCGTGCTGATGGTTGCGATTGATCAGTCGCGCACCCAACCGCTCGATTGGAACCCGTCCTATCAGTTGGACGACAAAATTCCGCTGGGCTTATATCTATTGGATAATGAGATAGACGGCTTGGTGGGCGATTCGGTAAAGCGTTACAAACAAACATTTTACGAGTATTATAGAGAAAGCGACAGCCTGCATTTCACACCGGAAACCTACTTGTTCATCAACAACTACATTCCTCTCGACGAAACATCTGTTGAAAAACTGCTCGAAAACGTGAAAAGGGGAAGTTCGGCTTTTATCGGCGCAGAGGATTTTAGTCCCTATCTGAAAGATACGTTGCACGCACGGACGAGATACCAATCCTATTATGAAAACATCATCTATCATAATTATTCGGAACTTAATTCGGGATTTGACAGAGACACGTTGGGTTTGTCGTTGGCGAACCCGAAATGGGGCGAGCGGATTTACAAGCTCTCGCCCATTTTCGGAAATTTCGTATTTGGCAAAGTCGATGCCGCCACAACCACAGCGTTGGGCTATATGATTTACCCCGACAGCACGAAATACCTCAGTTTCATAAAGATAAAATTCGGGCAGGGATACTTTTTCCTACACACCCAACCCTCGACGTTCTGCAATTATTCGTTGATGGACAAGGATTTGCAGGAATACGCGGAAAACACGCTGTCCTACCTGCCCAACGGACAACCTGTCGTGTGGTTTGTGAGAAATCAATATAAAGAGGAACCGGACAAATCCACAACGCCGCTCAGCGTGATATTCAAATACCCTGCCCTGCGAATGGTATGGCTGATTTTCGTTTACGGGCTGTTGCTTTTCATCATCTTCACGGCGAAACGCCGACAACGTGTCGTGCCCATCATCAAACCTTTGCGCAACACCACCGTGGAATTTGCGCAAACCATCGGCAACCTCTATTTTCAAGAGGGCGACAGTTCGAACATCGCCCGAAAGAAAATCATCTATTTCTTAGATCGCATCAGGCAAACCTATTACATCGACACCCATTCCTTGGACGACGCCTTTGTGCAACGGCTGCACCTGAAATCGGGGAAAGAGCTGTCCACCATACGTAACGCAGTCAATTTTATCCGGCGGATCAACGAAAGAGGTTCTTGCGACGAAATCGGGCTGACGCTGCTGAACGAATACACCGAAAAATTTTGGGATAACCCGCAAAACGCAAACAAATAACAAAAAACAACGATATGGAACAAGAAAAAGATTTAGACAAGGACATTCGTTTCGAATCGCGCATAGATTTGAGCGAACTGCAACAAAAAATGGACGCCGTGCGTCAAGAACTGAAAAAAGTCATCGTGGGGCAGGACAAGCTCATCAACCACCTCTTAGTCGCCTTGCTCGCCAACGGACACGTGCTGTTGGAAGGCGTTCCTGGCATCGCGAAAACATTGGTTGTCAAGTTATTGGCAAAAACCATCGACACCACGTTCAGCCGCGTGCAATTCACGCCCGACCTGATGCCGTCGGATATTCTCGGCACATCGGTTTTCAACCTGAAAACGAGCAATTTCGAGTTTCGCAAAGGTCCGATTTTCGCCAACCTCATTTTGGTGGACGAAGTGAACCGCGCCCCCGCGAAAACACAAGCCGCTATGTTTGAAGTGATGGAAGAACGGCAAGCGACAATCGACGGAAAAACCTACCCGATGGAAAAACCCTTCATCGTTTTCGCCACGCAAAACCCCATCGAGCAGGAAGGGACTTACCGCCTACCCGAAGCGCAATTGGATCGTTTCCTGTTCAAGGTGGTTATCGACTATCCGGGCTTGGCGGAAGAATTTGAAATTATCCGCCGTGAACACGAAACCAAGGGCTTCAACAAAACGGCGGACGTGAACAAGGTGGTGTCGGGCGAGAAAATAGAGCAATACCAACTGCTCGTGCGCGAAATCACGGTGGAATCGAACCTGATGGCGTACATCGCCAACATTGTGCAGCACACCCGCGAAACGCCCTTCCTCTACCTCGGCGCATCGCCCCGCGCCTCCATCGCCATATTGAACGCGGCAAAAGGCTTCGCGGCGTTGAACGGGCGCGATTTCGTTACGCCCGAAGACATCAAGGAATCGGCGATTCCGGTGTTGCGCCACCGCGTCATCGTGTCGCCCGAAAAAGAGATGGAAGGGCTGAAAGCCGAACAAATCATCGCAGAAATCATCGCCAATATCGAGATTCCGAGATAGCCCTTGCAGGAATGAAAACTATTAAGTCGTTATACATCAACAATTTGTTTTATTGGCTGCTGCTCGTTGTGGCGGGGCTGTTCTTCGTGTCGTTTTTCGTTTCATGGCTCTTTCCGATTTCGGCAGTGCTGCTCGGCGTGCTTCTGCTGACGTTTTTTCTCGATGTTTTCCTGCTGTTTTCCACGAAAAAAGGC
>JAISYO010000160.1 GCA_031269865.1 Dysgonamonadaceae bacterium
CCAATTTCATTTATGTAACAACCAGTAACAAACATATTAATTTTCCTGTTCAGTCTGACAATCAGCGAATCAAAGTTACGAGATTTTCTTGGTCTTCTATTTCTTTTGTGCCGAATATTTTTGATAAAATCATCGTCATAATTAATAAAATGCTGTTTTTTAGATATATATTATCATTTTAATCCGTTGGTGTATTTCTTAAATTGTGCTTACGTGATAATTTTTCGAAAACCTCATCGCCAAAATCAAACAGACGCCCCAAAGCAAGAACCAAGGATCCCAAAGGAAGGCGTGTCCGTCGATGACACGCTCGTCGCCCCAATAATCCACATTGAATAGTTTGATTTTAAGCAAAATAAAGAAACTAGTTTGTGTGAAGCCCCAAAACGTCAGGCAGCAAGCCGCAACCCACGCGCCGAAACGCACCAAGCGCAACAAACGTAATCTCAACAAAATTCGGATGGCAAAAGGCATTGTCGCAAGCCCGAAAAGTGCCGCCGCCGTTTTCAGAGAAATGGCGAGCCACTCCACCCAAAGCGGCATCACGGTGGTCAGTTCCGCATTCGTCGAAACAGGAAAAACCGTGTCGATCCACCGCGTTCCGCCCAATGCCCAATAGACATTGAACGCCGTGAAACCAAGCCCAAGCGCACAAGACGCCAGCCCAAAAACAATTGCCGATTTTTTCATATCTTCTTGATTTTTGCTGCAAATATACAATTTTTTAAGCAGAGAACTCTAATTCCAAATTTCAAATTCGTCATTGCGAGCCGCGCCCCACCCCTTGTGAGGGGTCAGGAATGACGGCACACCCCCATTGGCACATTCCACCGTCTTGGTTCCGATTCTTGGCTCTATTTTCTTGCCGTTCGCGAAAAATTTTCGTACCTTCGCGGGCTTGTTTAAATCGGGAAGAAGATGGACGAAAAAGAATACATAAAGGTATATGGCGCCCGCGTGCACAACCTCAAAAACATCGACGTGGAAATCCCCCGCGACTCGCTAACCGTTATTACCGGGCTGAGCGGAAGCGGAAAATCGTCCTTGGCTTTCGACACCATTTTTGCAGAGGGGCAACGCCGCTACATCGAAACCTTCTCGGCATACGCCCGCGGTTTCCTCGGCAAGATGGAACGTCCCGACGTGGACAAGATTACAGGGTTAAGCCCCGTGATTTCCATCGAACAAAAAACCACCAACAAAAACCCCCGCTCAACAGTCGGCACCACCACCGAAATTTACGATTTCCTGCGCCTGCTTTTCGCTCGTGCAGGGGAAGCGCATTCCTACATCACGGGCGAAAAAATGGTTAAATACACCGAGGAACAGCTGTTGGAACTCATTCTCTCGAACTACATCGGGCGGAAAATATACCTTCTCGCCCCGGTGGTGCGCAACCGCAAGGGACACTACAAAGAGCTTTTCGAGCAGATCCGCAAGAAAGGCTACCTGAACGTCCGCATCGACGGCGAAATCAAGGAAATTCTTCCGGGTATGCGCGTGGATCGCTACAAAAACCATAGCATCGAAATCCTCATCGACAAGTTGCAGGTTTCCAACAAATTCGAAGACAAACTGAAAGCGAGTGTCCGCGTGGCGATGAAACAAGGACAGGGGCTGATTTTGATTCAGGATATGGAAACGGGCGAAATCCGCCATTATAGCAAGCAACTGATGGATCCCGCCACCGGGCTGTCGTACAGCGAACCCGCACCGCACAACTTTTCGTTCAACTCGCCGCAGGGCGCGTGTCCGCGTTGCAAAGGACTCGGCATCGTGGAAGAAATCGACTTGGAAAAAATCATTCCCAAACCCGAACTGAGCATCGCCGCCGGGGGCATCGTCCCCTTGGGGAAGGAAAAAAGCAGCCTTCTTTTTTGGCAGATCGCCGCCATCTGCGAAAAATACGGCGCAACGCTAAAAAGCCCCATCAAAGACGTCCCGAAGGAAGCCATCGACGAAATCATGTTCGGCACCGACGAGCGGCTGCAAATAAAAAACGAATCGCTCGGCAATTCCAACTATTTGGTTACCTACGAGGGCTTGGTAAAATACATCGAGATGCAGCAGGACGACGAAACCTCGGCATCGGCGCAAAAATGGGCGGAACAGTTCGTCAGCACTTCTGTTTGCCCCGAATGCAAGGGACAAAGGCTGAACCAAGAAGCCCTGCATTTCCGCATCGGCGGTAAAAACATCGCGGAACTGACGGATATGGATATGCAGAACCTCTACCAATGGATCGAGGAAATGGACGCCAACATATCGGAAAAGCAACGCCTGATTGCCGAAGAGATAAAAAAGGAAATTCTGTCGCGCCTGCGCTTCCTGCTCGACGTGGGCTTGGGCTACCTCTCGCTCTCGCGGGCGTCTTCGTCGCTTTCGGGCGGCGAGAGCCAACGCATCCGCCTCGCCACGCAAATCGGCTCGCAACTTGTCAATGTGCTGTATATCTTGGACGAACCGAGCATCGGACTGCACCAACGCGACAACCACCGCCTCATCGACTCGCTGAAAAAACTGCGCGACACGGGAAACTCTGTCGTGGTGGTGGAACATGACAAAGAGATGATGCTCGCATCGGACTACATCGTGGATATGGGACCCTTCGCCGGGCGCAAAGGCGGCGAAGTGGTTTTTGAAGGCACGCCGGACGAGATGCTTTCGCGAAACACCCTCACGTCCAATTATTTGAGCGGAAAAATCGCCATCGACGTCCCTTCGAAACGGCGGAAAGGGAACGGAAAAACCTTTTCCATCGCCGGGGCGATCGGAAACAACCTCAAAAACATCTCGGCGACTTTCCCGCTCGGCACCTTCATCTGCGTAACGGGCGTGTCGGGAAGCGGCAAATCGACACTTATCAACGAAACGTTGCAACCCATTTTGAGCCGGCATTTTTATCGCTCGCTGAAAGAGCCCCTGCCCTATAAATCAACCAAGGGCGTGGAAAACATCGACAAGATTGTGAGTGTCGATCAATCGCCCATCGGACGTACACCGCGTTCTAACCCTGCCACTTACACTGGGGTTTTCAGCGACATTCGCACGCTGTTTACCGGAATGCCCGAAGCGAAAATCCGGGGTTACAAACCCGGACGTTTTTCGTTTAACGTGAAGGGCGGACGTTGCGAAACCTGCGGCGGCAACGGCTACAAAACCATCGAGATGAACTTCCTGCCCGACGTGATGGTGCCTTGCGAAGCCTGCCACGGCAAGCGTTACAACCGCGAAACCTTGGAAGTGCGCTTCAAGGGCAAATCCATCGCCGACGTGCTGGATATGACGATAAACGCCGCCGTTGAATTTTTCGAGAACGTCCCAGTTATCCTTCACAAAATAAAAGTTTTACAAGAAGTGGGCTTGGGCTACATCCGGCTGGGGCAGTCGTCCACCACCCTTTCGGGGGGCGAAAGCCAGCGCGTGAAATTGGCAACCGAATTGGCGCGAACCGACACCGGAAACACGCTCTACGTCCTCGACGAACCCACCACCGGACTGCATTTCGAGGACATACGTATGTTGCTGGGGGTGCTGAACAAATTGGTGGATAAGGGCAACACCGTCATCGTCATCGAGCACAATATGGACATCATCAAAAGTGCCGACTACATCATCGACTTGGGACCCGAAGGCGGCGCCAAGGGGGGCAATATCCTTTTTTCGGGAACGCCCGAAGAAATGGTAAAAAACAGCGGGACTGCCACGGCGGAGTATCTTAAAAAGGAGTTGTAGGGGGAATATTTTGTTTTTCAGAAAATAAAAAAGTAACTTTGCCTTAAAAAATAATTCAATATATGTGCGGAGAAGCGTAATAGATGAGAACGTGAAAATGAAAGGATATGAAGTTTAATAAAATAAAATTTTTATGAAAGCAAAGATAATTCTAATTGCACTTACTGTTATTATTTTCAACAAGTTTGTTCAATCTCAAACAACAGACTGTTTGAAAGATTTCAACTTTATGGTCAATAAAATTCAAGCAGATTATCCCGGCTACCATGACAAAGTTACAACTGCAAATCGTGCAGAACTTGCAGGTTTAGAAAAGGAAATTAGACAAAAAATCGCTAACTATCCGGATAGTTGCGGTTACTATTTCAATGAATATACCAACTTTTTCAAAGACCATCATCTTCGTATCAGTCGCATTTGGAAAAGAAGCAATCAACAACCTGAAATGTTGGAAGTTTCAACTTATGGGAAAAATCTGCATGCCAATGTTGATAGCTTACAACAAGTGACCAAAGACGCAAAGGGAATAGAAGGAGTTTGGGAAGGATTTCGACAAAAGTTTGTTGTTACAAAAGACGGAGAAAAATGGGTTGGCATTGTTGTAAACAATCAAGGTTGGGAAAACGGACAAGTTTTATATGAATTTGTTCCAATAAATGATACTGTTTTTGAAGTTATTAATTATTCGTTGATTAAAGATAGAAAAACATATAAAACTGAAGCCTCATTACATTTAGACGGGAAAATTATTGAATTTCACGGTGATACAAGATTTGTTCGTAAGTCTGATTCTGAAATTTTTGACAAAGCGCTTTTATCGTCTTATATTGCTATATATCCAAATGGAAAAAATACTTACCCTATTGCAATGTATTTGAGTGACAGTACATTTTATATGAGAGTATCAAATTTTTACAGTAACACAGGCAATGATTTTGTAATACAGCATTGGGATGAAATTATGAAACGCCCGAATTTAATCATTGACATTAGAAACAATGGAGGCGGTCAGGACAATTATTATCAAGAACTTGCAAAAATAATTTACACAAAACCATACGAATCAAAAGGAGTAGAATGGTACGCTTCAAAAGGCAACATTAAATTTTTTGAAGATGCAATAAAAAATGATGAAATACAAAATGGAGAAGATGGCTTATTACGGACACAAAACTTATTGAATGCCATGAGAAAGAATGTGGGAGGGTTTGTTACTCATCCATTAAGTGTCAGCGATAATACAACTGCTGAGAGAGATACTGTTTATTCCATGCCTAGAAATGTTGGAATTATCATTAACGAAGGAAACGCTTCGTCTGCGGAACAGTTTCTTTTGGCTGCTAAAGAAAGTGATAAAGCAATTCTATTTGGTAATTGTAATACCGCCGGTGTTTTAGATTATTCCAATATTACGCCAACTCCTCTTCCGTCGGGTAACTATCAATTATTGTGTCCCATGACACGTTCGAAACGATTACCTGAAAATCCAATTGACAATATCGGTATCGCTCCGGACATTATTATTCCATTTCCGGCAACGGAACAATTGTATGACAAATTAGACAATTGGGTTTATTTCGTAAAAAATTATTTAGAATTTGTAAATGAGAGCAATAAGAAATAAAGTAAAAACACGAACACCTAACAAGCATATTGGCTAAATGGCGGCAGTAACCACGCAGAAAGGGCAGTATGAATTTGGAAGTTGCTATCCCGCAGGAACATTAGTAGAAACCGCCACTTCGCCAATATGCTAACCGAAGTACGAAACGATATTCCGAACGCCAAACAGTGCTACGCATCGCTCACACAACGGTGTTTCCATACCATATTCATTTCTATATTGATGACGACAAAAGGCAAATCGTCGTAACCGGCATCATCCATAATAAACGGCAGGATGCCGTATTACTTGACAGATAAAATAATAATACGGCGGAGTATTTGAAAGAAGAACTTCCGGCGGCAAAAGCAAAAGGTTAAATAATAATAATAATATTAAAATTCTTCTTTAAATATAAACAGCATTTTGATTATTCAGATAGAGTTCGTACCTTAGCAAACCGAATTTGAGTATTTGTAATACCAAACGATAATCAGGAAGAATTAAAAGGTTAAATTACATCTAATTATGTCGAGGATCACTTTCAAGGGAAATCATGTTAATACGAGTGGCGAACTGCCCGGCGCGGGAATTGTCGCTCCCGATTTTGTATTGGTAAAATCAGATTTATCGGAAGCAAAATTGTCGGATTTCAAGGGGAGATACGTCATTCTGAACATTTTCCCAAGCATCGACACCGGCGTTTGCGCCACTTCGGTACGCAGGTTCAACAAAGATGCCGGTTCCAAAGAAAATACGGTTGTGTTGTGCATATCCGCCGATTTACCTTTTGCCGCCGGGCGTTTTTGCGGGGCTGAGGGAATCGAGAACGTGATTACGCTTTCCGTGTTCCGCAACCCCGAATTTGCGAAAGAATACGGCGTGCTGATGACGGACGGACCATTGAAGGGCTTGCTTGCCCGCTCGGTGGTGGTTGTAAATCCAAAAGGAAAAATTATATATAGCGAGCTGGTTCCCGAAATTGCTCAGGAACCGAATTATAGCTCTGCTATAAACTCGATAGTGTAGTTTGTTTCATGAAGATTGTGTTAACAAGAGAAGTCTGCGAAGGGATTCGCGGACTTTTCGCTTTTTTAGGGGCTGCCGATACTTATTTCCGCCCCAACAATTTCGCGGCTTCCAACACTTCGGCGTACCATTCCGCCCCGAATTTGCGAATGAGCGGTTCCCTCAGAAATTGATACAGGGGCAGGTTTTCTTTCTGTCCCAACCGCTCGGCAAAACGGCAAACAGTCCATCGGTGGTAATTGACAGCCGTAAATTCTTTGTATTTCTGCACGCGAATGGGATAGAGGTGGCACGAAATCGGTTTTTGCACCGAGATGCGCCCTTCGCGATAAGCCTTGTCAATCACGCATTTACACACGCCGTCGGTGTCGAAATAGGTAAACACACATTCGCGCCCCTTGATGATGGACGTTACCAATTCCCCATCGAAATCCTTATATGCAATGTCGGTTTCGCGAATCAGTTGTTGCGCGGCGGGGGACAATTCGTCCCAAAATTCGGGCAGGACAGCTTTAATCTGCTCATATTCCTCTTTTTCCAAGGGCGCACCCGAATCGCCTTCCACGCAACATTCGCCTTTGCAACGGCATAAATCGCAGATGAAACGCGCCTCGAAAATGTCGTCCGACAAGATGGCGTCTTTTATCTGGATCATAGCACGCCCCCCTTTTTATCCCCCGAAACGAAGGCTTTTTGGTTTTCCTTGTCGCGCCACCAAAACAAGGCGACAGTCAAAATCAAACTGACAACGGCAATCAGCGTAAACGCGAGGGTTATCGGAAGGTTGTCGATGCGGTTTACGGCTTCCGGGTTGAAGTTCCGATAATACATCGCGCTGATGACGATCGCGTTGTTGAGGAAATGCACCGCGATGGACACCCACAAATTCCCCGAATAAGAAAACAGGTAGCCCAACATCGCGCCGAGAACCAAACGCGGCAAGAATCCGTAGAATTGCAAATGAATGGCACTGAAAATGAATGCCGTCGTCCAAACGGCGAGGTGCCGGCTTTTCGTGATGCCTTGCCAAAGTTGTTGCAAGGCGCCCCTGAAAAATAATTCTTCCGCCACCGCCGCAAATCCCGCCACCAAAAGCAAATTAACAAGCAAGCCTGAAATGCTTTTGCCGGACAGCATCAAGTCGGCAACGCCTTTAGCTTGTTGCTCATAATTCCATATCCATTGTTCGATGCCCGACATCGAGGCGGGCAAAACCATTTCTTTGTTGAGCTGCGTCAAAAAAGAGGTAAAGGGGCAGGCGATGCACAAAATGACGACGCCCCAAGCGATATTTTTCCACAACACATCGGTTTTCAGCAGTTTCAATGCGCGGAAAGGTTGCGGAAAACTCCACGCAAAAACCGCGTAGGCAGGAAGAAAGAACATCAGCAAAGCCTGCACGAAGCTGCTGAAACGAATTTCCCAAACACCGCGGACGGCATCGACTTCCACGCCGAAAATCAATCCCATCAAAATCGCGGACAAAAACAAGCCGAGAAACGCGAAAAAGAACAAATAGAAGAGCCTCGAACGATCGGTGCTCGATGATAATACTCGTTGCATATTGTTTATTTAAACTGCAAAAGTAATGAAAGTTGAGCGCAAAAACAAACTTGTTTGCTTTTTGCCGAAACGCATCTTACTTTATGTAAAGGTACGTGAAAAATCAATCGGAAAGTAATGCCGAAACGCAAAACGACAACTATTTCCATTTTATTAAACAGAATTATTTTGCAAATTAACATAATAAGAGTAATTTTGCACTCCAATTTTGGCTATCAGCCCAAAAATAGAAATTCATACGATAATAGATAAAATACAAACGTCCTAATAATGAAGGTATCACTCAACAAAACAGACAACGTGAATGGCGTTATCGCCATCGAAATCGAAAAACCTGATTATCAAGAGCAAGTTGAAAAATCACTGAATCAGTTCCGCAACAAGGCGAACATTCCAGGCTTCCGCCAAGGGAAAGTGCCCAAGGGAATCATTCAAAAAATGTACGGAAAATCCATTTTGGCTGAGGAAATCAACAAGCTCGTCTCCAACGAACTCTACACCTATATCAAAGACAATGAGTTGAATATCCTTGGCGAGCCGCTTCCCAATGAAAGCGACGAAACGCCCATCGATTTCGACAAGGACGAAAAGTTTGAGTTCAAGTTCGACATCGCGCTGTCGCCCGAATTTGAGCTGACGCTGAACAAAAAAGACAAGCTGACGTACTATTCCGTAAAAGTTGAGGATGATTTGTTGAACAAGCAACTCGACGCCTGCAAAGAAAACTACGGTACCTACCAAAAAGTGGAAGCCGCCGCTTTGGAAACGGATTTGATTAAGGGGACGCTCACGGAAACGGAAAACGGCACGCCGAAAGAAGGCGGGCAGGTTATCGAAAACGCCCTGCTGATGCCCTCTTACGTGAAAGACGAG
>JAISYO010000072.1 GCA_031269865.1 Dysgonamonadaceae bacterium
CGGATTCCACCTACCCTTACCCCGAATTGTCGGGTTGTGGCGTGGGCTTCAAGCTGTTGCACGCCTTCTCTATCCGCAACGGTTTCGATTTCTCGGAAATAGAGCCGCTGCTCGATTTGGTGGCAGTGAGCATCGCTTCCGACATTGTGCCGATAACGGGCGAAAACCGCATCTTGATGCACTACGGACTGTCAAAATTGAATTCCAATCCGAGCTACGGGCTGAAAGGCATCATCGACATCTGCGGGTTGAGCCGCAAAAAAATCGGCGTGAGCGACATCGTGTTCAAAATCGGTCCCCGCATCAACGCATCGGGGCGAATGATGAACGGAAAAGAGGCTGTCGATTTGCTGTTGGCAGGCGATTTCGCCACGGCGCGTGAAAAAAGCAAGAACATCGACAAATACAACGAGGACAGGCGCGAGCTTGACAAGCGCATCACGGACGAGGCATTGGATTTCATCGACAACCATTCCGACATCGCAAGCCTGAAAGGAATCGTCATCTACAACGAAAACTGGCACAAAGGCATCGTGGGCATCGTGGCTTCGCGGCTTACCGAGCGTTATTACCGCCCGGCAATCGTGCTCACGAAATCGAACAATTTGATTTCGGGTTCGGCACGTTCGATTGCGGGTTTCGACGTGTACAAAGCCATCGAGTCCTGCCGCGACATCTTGGAAAATTTCGGGGGGCACACCTACGCCGCGGGACTGTCGTTGAGGGAAGAAAATTTCGAGGAATTTAAACGCCGTTTCGAGCAGATTTCGTTCGACGAAGTGAACCCGACAACGATGCACCCGCAAATTACCATCGATGCCGAAATCACGCTGGACAAAATCACGCCTGAGTTTGTGGCGCAACTGTCGCGCTTCAACCCTTTTGGTCCGAAAAACGAAACGCCTTTCTTCCTATCGCGAAAAGTTTCCGATTCGGGCGAAAGCCGTTTGGTAGGCAAAGACTTGAACCACATCAAGATGGAAATCGTGGACGAAACGGTAAGCAGTCCGGTTCAAGCCATCGCTTTCGGTTCCGATCAACATTTCGCGGCGATCAAAGAGAACCGCCCCTTCGACATTTGTTACACCATCGAAGAGAACGTGCACGGCAGCAAAGCCTTTATTCAGTTGATGATTAAGGATATACGGATTTCGCCCTAAGGATTCGATTCACAAAAAAACCAAGCATCTTGTTTAATGCAAACGCCGAAGTTTCACGAGATTTTGCAGGAATACTGGGGATACCCTTCGTTCCGCCCTTTGCAAGAGGAAATTATCCAATCCGTTTGGGAAGGGAAGGACACCTTGGGCTTGATGCCCACCGGGGGCGGCAAATCGCTCACTTTCCAAGTTCCCGTGATGGCGATGGAAGGCATCTGCGTAGTGGTAACGCCGCTCATCGCGCTGATGAAAGATCAAGTGGACAATTTACGGGCGCGGGAAATAAAAGCCGCTGCGGTGTATTCCGGTATGTCGCGCGACGAGATCATATCCACGCTCGAAAACTGCATCTTCGGCAATTATAAATTCCTCTACGTTTCGCCCGAACGCTTGTCGAGCGACATTTTCCGTGTAAAACTGCAAGCGATGAACGTCTGCCTGCTGGTGGTGGACGAGTCGCACTGCATTTCGCAATGGGGCTACGATTTCCGCCCCTCGTATTTGGAAATCGCCACGATTCGCGAGCTTCTGCCCGGCGTTCCCGTGCTGGCTCTGACAGCCACGGCAACCCAGGAAGTGGCGGACGACATTCAGGAAAAACTTCACTTCGAGCAAAAAAACGTCTTCCGAAAAAGTTTCGCGCGAGAAAACCTCTCATACGTCGTCCGTTTTTCCGAAAACAAAATCGCCGAGCTGATCCATATCCTGCAATCCGTCCCCGGCACCGCCATTGTGTATGTGCGCAGCCGTCAGCAGACGAAGGAAGTCGCCCTCGCATTGCAAAAATCGGGCGTTTCCGCCGATTATTTCCACGCCGGACTGTCGCACGAAGAAAAAGTTTTCAAGCAAAACGCCTGGAAACAAAACGATTGCCGCGTGATGATTTCCACAAACGCTTTCGGAATGGGCATCGACAAACCGGACGTCCGCGTGGTTGTCCATCTCGATTTGCCCAATTCGCTCGAAGAGTATTATCAGGAAGCAGGACGCGCCGGACGCGACGAGGAACGTTCTTACGCTATTATCCTCTACACGAAAGCCGACAGCGCGAAGCTCAAAAAACGGATTTCGGACACTTTTCCCCAACGCGATTTCATCGTCCGCGTGTATGAGGCGTTGTGCAACTATTTCCAAGTGGCTGTCGGTTCGGGATTTGGCGAAGTTCGCGATTTCAACCTGCACGAATTTTGCCTGCCTTTCCACCTGCCTTTCCTGCAAACGCATCACGCGCTGAAAATTTTGGATCTCGCCAGGTACATTGAATATACGGAAGAAATTGATGCCCGCTCGCGCTTGCAATTCCTGATTTATCGCGACGAACTCTATTCCCTGCACCTCGAAAAATCCTACGAGGAACTGATTCACGTCATTTTGCGGAATTACACCGGGCTGTTTTCCGACAGCGTGAACATCGACGAATCGTTGCTGGCTATCCGCACCGGGCTATCCCGGCAAGCGGTGTACGAAATGCTCTCGCAGCTGTCGAAATTGCGCTACGTGCGCTATGTGCCTCAGAAACAAACGCCTTTCATCGTTTTTTCCACTTCGCGCGAAGACACGCCCTTCGTCAGCATACCGAGGGCTGTATATGAAGATCGGAAAAAACGCTTCGAAAAGCGCATCGCCGCGATGATCGACTACGTGGAACGCAACAACGTCTGCCGAAGCCGCATGTTGCTGATTTATTTTGACGAAGGCAACCCGAAGGATTGCGGTTGTTGCGACGTGTGCCTCCGGAAAAACGAAACCGGGCTGAGCAATTTTGAATTTCGCGCCATCAAAGCGGAAGTCATCGAGGCATTGGAAGAGGCGTCAACGATGAGGCTGAGCGATTTAGTTGCCAAAATCCCCGATTTTGCCAAAGAAAAAAGCATTGTTGTCATTCGTTTTTTGATTGACGAAAACACGCTCGCGCTAAAAGACGACACGCTCTCGTTGGTGATGTAATAATATACCGAAAATCAATGAATACAAACTTAGACAAACTTTCCCCCGAAGAACTCGGCGAACTTTTCCCCATAGAAGTTGTGCCTTACCGCGAGGAATGGCTTGCTTTTTTCGAAGACGAGAAGCAATTGCTAATCAATGTATTGCGTGGTATTGGCATGTTGAACATCGAGCATATCGGCTCAACTTCGGTGGCGGGTTTGGCAGCAAAACCGATCATTGATCTGTTGGTTGAAGTCAAAAAGTTGGACGAAGAAATAAAAGCGTTGATTATCAGTAAAATGCAAGAGGCAGGTTATGGGAATATGTCCAATTCGGAAAAAGAAAAGTCGATGGAATTTGGCAAGGGCTACGCGCCTTCCGGCTTTTGCGGACAAACATACCACGCCCATTTTCGCGAGAAAAATGCTGATTTTCAAGATGAAATATATTTCCGCAATTACCTTCGGCGGAATGACAACGCACGCGACGCCTACGCCAAACTGAAATTTTCGCTCGCCGAAAAACACAAGCAAAACCGCGAAGCCTACACGCAAGCAAAAACCCAATTCATCAAAGAAATGACGGAATTGGCGAAAATGCCCGAATCGTGATTTTCTCAAAAATAATATAATTAACAGGGTTGATAACAGCAAATTACAACAAATATGGATACACCAGGAACATCGCCCAATTGGATTAGCTCGCTCGCCGACAACGAAATTTTTGTCTTTGGCAGCAACCTCAACGGCTTTCACGGCGGGGGCGCGGCGCGGCTCGCGCTGAAATGGGGTGCGGTGTGGGGGCAAGGCATTGGTTTGCAGGGGCAAACATACGCCATACCCACGATGCAGGGCGGCGTGGAAACCATCAAGCCCCACGTTGATGAGTTTATCGCTTTCGCCCGTTCGCACCCCGAACTGAAATTCCTCGTTACCGAAATAGGTTGTGGCATAGCCGGTTTCACGCCCGATGAAATCGCCCCGCTTTTCCGTGCGGCGATTGACGAGGACGCCGCAAACATTTATCTGCCCGAAAGTTTCCACGCGGTTTTCAATGGATAATAAACAAAATGAACGAGATAATTCTCGTCTTTTGCGAAAATTAAATTTTTTTGCGTACATTTGCGTGGGTAAAATCTAAGAATATGAAAAAGATAATTACGACAAGCATTTTAATCCTTCTGTTCGGAGCTATTGTGGCTCAAAATCCCCAATTGCCATCGTGGACTTTCGGCGATTACACCTTAACCCTGCTCTCGGAAGGGCAGGGAAAAGGAAATACGTCCATCTTGCCCGAAGCAAACAATGCCATTCTCACGAAATACGCCCCCGACGGCACGTTTCCAATCGCCACCAACTGTTTTCTCTTGTCCACGAAAAAGGGCAAAAATATCCTTGTCGATGCCGGGTACGGAAAGCTCTTGTTTGAGAAGCTCAACAGCTTGAACATCAAGTCAGAAAACATTGATTTTATCCTGCTTACCCACCTGCACGGCGATCACATCGGCGGGTTGATGAAAGACGGAAAGCCCACTTTTCCCAAGGCGCAGGTATATGTCGCGAAGGCGGAATTTGACTATTGGGCGAAGCAAGACAATCCCTTGGCAAAAAGCGTTTTGACAAGCTATAAAAAGCAAATAAAAACCTTTGTGCCAGACGAAATCGGGGCTGTATCTTCCAAAAAATTTCTTGCGGATTATCCTGAAATCAAGCCTATTGCCGCTTACGGACACACGCCCGGACATTGTATGTACCTCATCAACACCGAAAAGCCCTTGTTGATATGGGGCGACATTATTCACGCTATGGCGGTGCAGATACCCCACCCCGAAATCTCCGTCATCTACGACGTCAATCCCGACTCGGCTCGCCTATCAAGGTGGAAGACACTTGATTATGTCGCCAAAAACAACATAACCATCGCGGGAATGCACATCGCCTATCCCGCCGTAGGGACGATAGAAAAAACAGGGGAACAGTCCTTTAAATTCATCAACAAACAGGAAAACATGAAAGAAGTATGCAGATTTCTAAACGATTGCGGCTTTTACTATATCGCCACCCTCGACGACGACAACCAACCGCGTGTGCGTCCCTTCGGCACCGCCACTATTTTTGAGGACAAGCTCTACATTCAAACCGGAAAGAAAAAAAACGTGGCGAAACAGATGCTCAAAAACCCAAAAGTAGAAATTTGCGCCCATAACATTTCCGCCGGAAAATGGCTGCGCATCGAAGCGGAAGTGGTGGAAGATGAAAGAATTGAGGCAAAAGAATTTATCCTCGAACAATATCCGTCCCTCAAAAGTATGTACGATGCCCGCGACAGCAACACGCTGGTGCTTTATCTCGAAAACGTTACGGCAACCTATTCCTCGTTTACGGAGGATCCGAGGGTTGTGAAGTGGTAAAAACACCTTGTTTCGACAAGGGGAAAACAAAAAAATATGAACAAGCACAAAATAATCGTCCCATGAAGAAAAATCTATTATTCTCTACTATCTTAATTTCAACAGCCTTGTTCTCAGGCTGTAACATTGGAAATCGAAGCGCACTTGAAAAAGGCTTCGACACGCCGCCGGACGAAGCACGCGCCGGCGTTTACTGGTATTTTATGGACGGAAACTTATCTGCCGAAGGCATGACAAAGGATCTCGAAGCGATGAAAAAAGCGGGGCTGAACTACGTCCTCTTCCTCGAAGTAAACGTGGGCGTACCGCGTGGAAAAGTCGATTACATGAGCGAAGAATGGCAGCAGTTGTTTGTACACGCCGTCCGCGAGTGCGAACGACTTGGTATGCGTATGGTGCTTGGCATCGGTCCGGGCTGGACGGGTAGCGGCGGTCCTTGGGTAGAAGGGGCGCAGTCGATGCAGCACTTGGTTGGTTCGTCGGTTGAAGTGCAGGGAGGCAAAGGCTTGCAAACGATCGCCCTGCCCGCGCCGGAAGCTAAACGTCCTTTCTTCGGCGAAGGGGCTTTCACGCCCGAAGCCTTGAAAAAATGGGAAGATTATTACGAGGACGTTGCTGTTCTGGCTTTTCCGGCAGGCGCAACGAAAATGGACACCGCCGTGGTTTCGGGCAACGGCTATTTCCGCATTCCCGAAATCGACGAACGCGCACTCTATTACCGCAAACCGTATAGCTCGGTAGAGGGCATTCCTCAATATATACCTGTATATGAATATCTTGCTACGCAAAAAGGAGACAAGGCTATTGATAAAACCCAAATTGTGGACTTGACATCGCAGTTGCAAGCGGACGGCTCGCTGAAATGGGACGCACCCAACGGAAAATGGATTGTGATGCGCTTTGGGGCGCGGAATAACGGCAACGCCACACGCCCCGCGCCATTGCCGGGTGTCGGGTTTGAAGCCGACAAGATGGACACAACGGCTATCGTTGCGCATTTCAACAACTTTACCGGAAAACTATTTGACAAACTCGGCTTCAAACATTCTTCCCCCACCGGCGGCGGAATAAAAACCCTGCACATAGACAGCTGGGAAATGGGTGCGCAAAACTGGACGAAACGTTTCCGCGAAGAATTTCAAGCCCGCAGGGGTTACGATCCTCTGCCATATTACCCTGTCTATACGGGATTTATGGTGCAAAGCCGAGAAATTAGCGAACGCTTCCTATGGGATTTGAGGCTCACGGCACAAGAGCTGGTGGCTGAATATCACGTCGGATTCGTCCGCCGTTACGCCCACAAATATGGACTCGGCGTTTCCATTGAACCCTACGACATGAACCCTGCCGCCGATATGGAACTCGCGGCGGCAGCCGACATTCCGATGGCGGAATTTTGGGGCGGACCGGAAGAATTTAACTATCAAGGCTACAACACCGCTTGGGGTGCGACAGAAGCCTCGTCGGTAGCCAACCTTATCGGGCAACGCGACGTTCCGGCAGAGGCTTTCACGGCAGCTGGCGACGGTTGGCGACAATATCCGGCTTCCGTGAAGAATCAGGGCGACTGGGCTTTCGCGTCTGGCGTGAACCGCTTTATGTACCACACTTTCGAGCATCAGCCCCTGCCCGATTCCTTGCGCCCCGGAATGACGATGGGTCCTTACGGTTTGCATTGGGACAGAAACCAAACGTGGTGGTATCTATCTGACGCTTACCATCTT
>JAISYO010000005.1 GCA_031269865.1 Dysgonamonadaceae bacterium
TTGTGATGATTTTGAGGACGAAACAGAGATTAGATTGTGTTACATTTGTTTTAGAAGCTGTAAAATTAAAACAGCTTCTTACTTTATTTGCGTATTTTGAAGGAATAACGGTATATTGAATGCATTTTTTTCTTTTTTTGTCATAATTTGAGTTGATTTACCCTGTTTTAGAGTGTGTTTTTGCAGATAATGCTTGTAGGTTGTCGGAAGTTTCATTATCTTTGTATTTCGAAACACATAAAGTTAATAATAAACTTAATCTGTGCAATAATTTAATTTATATTTATGGGTAAACAATTACTGGTAAAGAGAATTTTAGAGGGCATTCCGTCATACGTTAAACCGATTTCCTATCTGATGGATACATTGGATTTGGGACGGGAGTCGGCATACCGCAGGCTCAGGGGGGAAATCCCGTTTACGTTTGAAGAAGTGTCTAAGTTGTCTGTCGATCTGGATTTTTCGGTGGACGAAATCATCAACGAGGGAAAGACAAGTCGCACGCATATCGACTTCTTGTTGAACCATCCCGAACCGGATGTCTCGTTTAGCCAAATGTTTCGGAAATATATCCACATTGTCAGTCATGTGTCGGAAAACGAAGAAGCAGAGATGTTTGCCTCGTTGAACAGGCTGCCGCTATACATGATATCCACCAACGATATTCTTTTCAAGTTCCATTACGTGAATTACCGCTATCGCTTGCTGGGCAACGATGCTTTGACCGCGGGTTCTTTTTTGGATGTGAATCTTCCGTCCGACGTCATTTCGATCAGGGATAAATTCCTCGAACAGATGCAAAGGATAAACGAATTTAGGTTTATCGTCAGCAGAAGCTTATTTCTAAACATCTGCCGCGAAGTTCAGTATTTCTACAACCGGAAATTTATTTCGGACGAAGAACTGGAGATTTTGCAAAATACCCTGCATAATTTGGTTGAGACGATGAGAGAAACCGTGCGGACAGGAAGGAACGACCTCTTCAACACGCAACATATCTTTTATCTTTCGTATATGGATATTAGTGCCAACAGCTCATGCGTTATGACCAAAAACGATATCGTTTCGCAATTCTGGATATATGGAGCCCATTTTATCGAGGTGCGCAACAGTGAAGTCTGCTATATGTATAAGGAATGGTTTGAGTACCTGAAAAAGTATTCGGTTATGATTTCCATCTCAAACGAAATGTATCAGATAAAATTCTTCGATCTGCAACACAGATACATTGATAATATCGTGAAAGATTTTTCGTATTTTGAGTGAAAGAAATCCGTTTGTCAAGGAATACACGGTGTAGCACGGTGGAAACACGCTGCTCACCGTGTTTTTTTTTGCCCGGTGCTTCGTGTTTTCGCGTTTCAATGATGGATTTTTGACTCATAATTCATCGTTCATCGTTCTTATTTCTTATCTTTGCAGAAGATAGGATGCGTTTCGGCAAAAAATCAACTAAATTTGATTTTTGCGCTCAACTTCCATTATCTTTGCAGAAAAGCGGGACGCCGAAAAACGCAAATAAAATTAAATAATTGCAAATCAATAAATTGAATATACATTAACATATAAATCTTATTTTATGAACGATAACGTATCAATGAACAAGGTAGCCGACAATATCCGTATTTTATCGGCGGCTATGGTTGAAAAAGCAAATTCAGGACACCCCGGCGGCGCAATGGGTGGCGCCGATTTCATCAACGTGCTCTTTTCCGAATTTTTGGAATACGATCCCGAAAATCCCGAATGGATACAGCGCGATAGGTTTTTTCTCGATCCGGGGCATATGTCGCCGATGCTCTATTCGGTTCTTCACTTGGCTGGAAAACTGACGACTGACGAAATCAAGGCATTTCGCCAATGGGGAAGCCCGACACCCGGACACCCCGAAATAGACTTGGCGCGAGGCATCGAAAACTCGTCGGGTCCCTTGGGACAAGGACACGCTTTGGCGGCTGGGGCTGCCATCGCCGCGAAATTTTTGGGAAGCCGCCTCGGCGAAGAAATGAATCATAGCATCTACGTGTATGTTTCCGACGGCGCCATACAGGAAGAAATTTCGCAGGGCGTCGGGCGCATCGCGGGAAATTTGGGCTTGGACAACCTGATTATGTTTTACGATTCCAATTCCATACAGCTTTCCACCAAAACCTGCGAAGTGAGCAGCGAGGACACGGCGAAAAAATACGAGGCGTGGAATTGGAAAGTGATTTCCATCAACGGAAACGACGTGGAACAAATACGCGCCGCCCTTCGTGAAGCGAAAGCGGAAAAAGAACGCCCTACAATCATCATCGGGAATACGGTAATGGGAAAAGGCGCCGTTGCCGCAGACAATTCTTCCTTCGAAAACAAAGTTTCCACGCACGGACAGCCGTTGAGCGCGTCGGGGGCGGATTTTGCGAAAACGATTGCGCATCTGGGCGGAAACCCTGCCGATCCCTTCGCCGTTTTCCCCGAAGCGAAATCGTTGTACGCGAAACGCGCCGAGGAACTGAAAAAAATTGCCGCCGCCAAAAAAGCAAAGCACGCGGAATGGGCGAAAGCCAACCCCGGACTCGCGGCGAAAGAACAACGCTGGTTCTCGCGCGAACTGCCGAAGATTGATTGGGCTGCCATACAGCAGAAACCCAACGCAGCCACTCGCGCCGCCTCTGCCACGGTGTTGGGCGTTTTGGCTCAACAGATTGAAAATATGGTTGTTGCCTCGGCTGACTTGTCGAATTCCGACAAAACAGACGGCTTCTTGAAATACACCAAGGCTTTCCAAAAAGGGGATTTTTCGGGCGCGTTCCTTCAAGCTGGCGTGGCGGAATTTACGATGGCTTGCCTTTGTGTCGGAATGAGCCTGCACGGTGGCGTTATCCCCGCTTGCGGTACATTCTTCGTGTTTTCTGATTATATGAAACCCGCTATCCGCCTGGTGGCGTTGATGGAAAAGCCCATCATCTTCGTTTGGACACACGATGCTTTCCGCGTTGGCGAAGACGGACCCACACACGAACCGGTGGAACAGGAAGCACAAATCCGCCTGATGGAAAAATTGCAGAACCACCACGGACACAACTCTATGCTGGTGCTTCGCCCTGCCGACGTCCACGAAACCACGGTGGCTTGGAAAATGGCGATCGAAAACGCACAAACCCCCACCGGACTGATTCTCTCTCGGCAAAACATCAAGGATTTGCCTGCCGCCGCATCGCGTTATCAAGAGGCGTTGCAAGCTGAAAAAGGCGCGTACATCGTTCAGGACAGCCCCGATTACGACGTAATCCTGCTGGCTTCGGGTTCGGAAGTCGCCACGCTGGTGGAAGGTGCGGCACTGTTGCAAGCCGACGGCATAAAAACGCGCATCGTGTCTGTTCCGTCGGAAGGTTTGTTCCGCTCGCAAAGCGAAAAATACCAAGAATCGGTGCTGCCGAAAGGCAAAAAGAAATTCGGGCTTACGGCAGGTTTACCCGTTACGCTCGAAGGACTTGTGGGCGCTGACGGATCGGTTTGGGGTATGAAATCCTTTGGGTTTTCGGCACCCTATACCGTTCTCGATGAAAAATTGGGATATACAGGTAAAAACGTATATGAACAGGTTAAAAAATTATTGAAGTAAAAACAAGTAGGGCAAAAAACGGCTCGTCCTTGCCGATGAGCCGTCTTTGCCCCACATTAAATCTACGCTAACGTGTCTTTATTCAACAACACCGAAAAGCCCATCGGTTTGGCTTCGGATCACGCGGGCTTTCAAGCAAAGCAATATGTGCTGAAAATTTTGGAAGAGAAAGGTATCCCCTACAAAGACTTCGGCGCCTACGATGCGGAAAGCAGCGATTATGCCGATTTTGCCCACCCTATGGCTAGCGCCGTGGAAAACGGCGAGTGCTATCCCGGAATTGCGATTTGCGGTACGGGAAACGGCATCAATATGGTGGTGAACAAGCATCAAGGGATAAGGGGTGCATTGTGCTGGACACCCGAAATCGCATTTTACGCCCGGACGCACAACGACGCCAATGTCCTTTCCCTGCCGGGAAGGATACTGACGGAAAATGAAATATACGACATTATGGTTACGTTCCTGAATACCCCGTTCGAAGGTGGACGGCATAAACGCCGCATCGACAAAATCCCTTTGAACCCGGTTGGGAGTTGAAGTTCTAAAATCATGGCTAAGAGGCAGATTCGCCGTCCAAGAAGAAGGAAGATGGCAGGAAAACGCAAACGCAAGCAATGGGATAAACGCCGCAGGATAGTCGCGGCTGTTTTGTTGCTTTTGCTCTTTGCCGTCAGCATCCCCTTTGCCATTCAATTCTTGAGGGGGCGCAGCAAGCTCTTTCACACCTTCGACAGCAACACGTTTTCGGATAAATACATCGTCCGGGGAGTTGATATTTCGCATCACAACTCGTTCATCGACTGGAACAGGCTTCGCGAGGGAAACATCAGTTTCGTCTATATGAAATCAACCGAAGGCGCGTCGCACAACGATCGCGATTACCGCAAAAATTACCGTCTGGCGAAAGAGGCGGGGCTGAAAGTGGGCACCTATCATTTCTACACTTTCGGTATGGACGGCGAAGGGCAGGCTCAGCATTTCATTCGCGGAGCTAACGTCCAATCGCAAGATCTCGTTCCGGCTATCGACGTGGAACATTCCACCGTCAATATCTTTTCGCGGGACAAGGAGTTCGCCAAGAGGACGATCGGCGAATTGAAAAGGCTCGAACAGGTTTTGTACGACTATTTTGGGGTACACCCCGTTTTATATACCAACAAGGAGTGCTACAAAATGTACATCAAGGGCAATTTCCCCGAAAACCCGGTATGGATATGTGATTTGCACGCCGAGCCGAGCGATGGGATAGACAACTGGGTAATATGGCAATTTTCGCACACCGGAAAAATCGACGGCGTGGCGGACGCGGTGGATTTGAACTACTACCGTTATTCGTTTGCCGAATTTCAAAAAATGCTGATGCCGTAAAAAGGGTTGAAAGTAAAGAGTTAATGGTTTACCGTCATGCTGAACTTGTTTCAGCATCCCCTTGTTTTCATGGGATTGCGGGTCAAACCCGCAATGACGAGCCTGAATGTGTCGCGGCACGGAATCTCACACGGAATCCCATTGTTTCTATGGGTTTGGAAGTTTTGGGATAATGTTAATTAGAAGGATTAAAAATGCTGAAAATGAAAAAAATACGTCTGTCATTGTTTGTCGCGCCACTCTTTTTGTGGCTGGCGGCGACATCGTGCAGCGACAACACGATGTCCTTCGACAATAATGCGGAGGGCAATTTCGATGCGCTCTGGACGATACTCGATCGCAACTATTGCTTTTTTGAATACAAAAACATCAATTGGGATTCGGTGTATGGGGCATACCGCCCGCGCATCACAAACAATATGGGCAACGACGCGCTGTTCGACGTGATGGGCGCGATGCTGTCGGAGTTGAAAGACGGACACGTGAACCTCATTGCCTCGCACGACGTCAGCCGTTATTGGCAATGGAAAGACGATTACCCCGAAAATTTTGATCTTTCCGTCCAAAAAGCCTACCTGAAATCGGATTACAGCATCGCCGGAGGTATGGAATATAAGATATTGGAAGACAACGTGGGCTATGTTTATTACGCAAGTTTCAGCAGCACGGTAACGGAATCGGCTCTCAATCAAATCCTGCGCCGAATGGCGATTTGCCACGGCATCATCATCGACGTGCGCGGAAACGGGGGCGGAAGCCTCGAAAACGTCAATCGCATCGCCATGCGGTTTTTCAACGAGAAAACACACATCGGCTACATTTCGCACAAAATCGGGTGGGGGCACGGTGATTTTTCCGCGCTTTACCCGAAATACATCAGCAGTTCCGACAATATCCGTTATCAGAAACCGGTTGTCGTCCTTAGCAACCGCGGGTGTTACAGTGCCACCAACGAATTTGTGAGCGTGATGAAATACGCGCCCAACGCCATCGTTGTCGGCGATCGCACGGGTGGGGGAAGCGGATTGCCGTTTTCGTCCGAGTTGCCCAACGGCTGGGCTGTCCGCTTTTCCGCCTCGCCAATGTTCAATGCCGAAAAAGAGCAGATTGAATTTGGGGTTGAACCCGACGTGAAAGTGGATTTGAAGGACGAAGACGTCGCACGAAAAACAGACACGCTTATCGAAACGGCGCGGCGCATCATCAAAGAGAAGGCGGAAAACTAAGAAGCCGTTTAAATTTTTAACGAAATATTTTCGAGAAAGAAGTTCAAAAAAAAGTTGCACTTTCGGGCAACTATTTATATATTTGTGGGCGTTATGGAAGAGAAAAAGTACAGACATATCTATTTGTACAAAAAATATTTCACTGATTTATTTGATAAACAGAGCGATAAAGTGAAAGATAAAATCATTTGGACATTCAGGATAGTTGAAACTATGCGAATCGTACCTGTGGCTTACTTGAAAAAAATAGAAGATACAGATGGACTTTTTGAAATCAGGGTATTGTTTGGCAGTGATATTTATCGCATTTTCTGTTTTTTCGATTCCGACGCATTGGTCGTCGTTGAAAACGGATTTCATAAAAAGACACAAAAAACGCCCAAACAAGAGATTGAAACAGCACTCAGGATAAAAAAAGAATATGAAACTGAAAAGAACAACAAATATGGAAAATAAGAACTTAAAATCATTGGATCGGTTTATTGATGAACGGTACGGTCAAAAAGGCTCTGCCAAGCGAGAAAAATTTGAGAAAGGTTACGAATCGTTCAAACTCGGAGTAATGCTTCAACAGGCTCGATTAAAAAAGGGGCTGACACAAGAACAATTGGCTGAACGAATAGGTACCAACAAGGGATATATCTCAAAAATTGAGAACGATATCAAAGAAGTAAGGCTTTCAACGCTTCAAAAAATAGTTGAACTCGGACTTGGGGGTACATTAGATTTGGCTATCCGATTGTAACAGCTTTACCCCACTTCTAATTAAGCGTATTTTTCACTTGTCATTCTTGATTTAGCCCGCTAAATCTTCAACTGAAGAGTAAAAAATCCATCTTAAAATAGCGATAAAAAAAATGAGCTGTAAAATTTAAACAGCTTCTAACAAAAATCCATATTATTGGGCGGCGTTTGTGATGATGGATTGAAAATAGGAGACGACAACACCCCTATTGGTATTTATCCCACAATGCGGAGTGAATGGTTTCTTTGGTTTGTTCCATCAGGGCGGGAATGTCTTTTTCAGTCAGCCCATCGGTGGGAATAGGCTCGTGGATGATCAGTTCCAATTTCCCCGGTTGAATGAGGGCGGCGTGTATTTTCAATACGTCGAACGGACCGTTCAAAGTAAGCGGGACGATGGGCAGTTTCATATCGAGCGCGATCAGGTAGGCTCCGCGTTTGAATTTATCCAACTTCCCGGTTTTGCTGCGCGAGCCTTCGGGGAACATCATAATGGAAACGCCGTTGGTAACTTCCTCCTCGGCTTTTTCAATCGTTCTTTTCCGCGCCGCCACGCTCGAATTGTCCACGAACACGTGTCCCGCAATCTCGCTCGCCTTCCCCACGAAGGGAAGTTTCCGCAAACTCTGCTTCTGCACCCATTTAATGTTTTGGTTCAGAAAGCCATACACCAAAAAAATATCGAAAGCCCCCTGATGGTTCCCGACGAAAACGTAAGACTGGTTCGGGTTCAGCCTGCCCAATTTCCTTCTTTTCACGCGGCAGAGCGCGAGGTAGCAAGTCAGCCTCGACCACCATTTCGGTGGGTGGTAGCCCCATATTTTGTTTCCGAAAATGGGCGACATAATCATAACGGTAATTGCCGTGAGGATTGTCAGCAGCACAAAAACAGGAATGAATATAAGCACCTGATACAGAAATAGAAATGCGTTTTTGACGTGTCGCATAAAAATCAGATTCGTTTGCGTAGCACAAAAATAACGATTTTTCGCGATTTCCACGTTACGGGAAACGCAATTTTTTTGCAAAGGGGGCGCGAAGCCTAATCTTTTTTGGCGTTATTGTTGTGGTTATGGCGCGGATTTCGCTTTTTGTTGTGCGGGCGGTTTTCTGCCGGACGATTGCGCGAGCCTCTGTTGTCAGCCCCTTTCGCTTTGAGTTTCCTGTTTCTGTCGCGATTTCCGCCGCCGTTTCGCCGGTTGTTTACCGAAGGGTTGTAGGCAGGGGCTTCGCCCATATTTTCGGGCAGGGGGATTTTATAGATTTCCTTTTGAAGAAACTCTTCTATTTGTCCGAAGCGGTATTGTTCGTCCACGCCAACGAATGTGATTGCCATACCCGAATCCCCTGCGCGAGCCGTGCGCCCGATGCGATGAACGTAGTCTTCGGCATCGTAAGGCACGTCGAAATTGATAATCAGGGGAATATCGTCGATGTCAATCCCGCGAGCCACAATATCGGTAGCCACCAATATGCCCACTCTTTCGTTGCGGAACTCGTGCATCACGAAATCGCGTTGCGCTTGATCCAAGTCGGAGTGCATTTCCCCGGTGGACAAGCCCATTCTTTTCAGCGTTTTGGAAATTTCCTTCACTTTCAATTTCGAGCCTGAGAAGAGGATAACCTTTTTCGGCTCTTTATCTTTGAACAGCTGTTCCACGATTTTTATTTTCTGCGCCTCGTAGCAGATGTATGCCGATTGCAGAATGCTGTCGGGCGGGCGCGAAATGGCGATGCTGATTTCTTCGGGGTTTCGGAGGATTGTTTTCGCCAAGGTTTGAATCTTGGGGGGCATCGTAGCCGAGAACATAATGGTTTGGCGATCCTTCGGCAAGAGCTTTTCGATCTTCATTATGTCGTCGTAGAAACCCATATCGAGCATTCTGTCAGCCTCGTCCAAGATGAAGTATTTGACACCTGAAAAGTCGACGTCGTACAGGTTGATGTGCGACAACATTCGCCCCGGGGTGGCAACCACCACGTCTGATCCGTTGAGCAACCCGTGTTTTTGCACGTCCCACGCATCGCCGTCGTTCCCTCCGTACACCGCAACGGACGAAAACGGAGTGAAATAGGAAAAGCCTTCCATCTGTTGATCGATTTGCTGCGCCAATTCGCGTGTGGGAGCCATCACGATAGCGTTTATCTTGTTGTCGGCGTGGGCTTCCGTGTACAAATTGTTTAGCAACGGTAGCAGGAAGGCAGCCGTTTTTCCGGTGCCGGTTTGGGCGCAGGCAATCACGTCTTTTTTAGCCAAAATAACGGGAATGGCTTGTTCCTGAACAGGAGTCATCTCAGTAAAATTCATCGCTTGCAACCCTTCAAGCAGGGCATCGCAAAGCGGGAGTTGGGTAAATAACATATATTGATGAACGAATTTGTGTAAAGGTAATGAAAGTTGGGTGCAAAAATCAAATTTAGTTGAATTTTTGCCGGAACGCATCTTACCTGATACAAAGGTACGCATTTTCGCGGATTTTTCGCGTGTTTTTGAAAAAATAAAATCAGGCGGGTGTTTTTTCTTTTCGAAAATAGTCTTACCTTTGCAACGCTTTTCGGGAGAGATGGCAGAGTGGTCGATTGCGGCGGTCTTGAAAACCGTTGAAGTGAGAGCTTCCGGGGGTTCGAATCCCTCTCTCTCCGCAATAAATATTGATTATCAATGTATTACAAAATCAGTACACGAAAAGGTACACGAAAGCATCCATTTCGGGTGCTTTTTTTGTGCTTCCCTGCATTATTTGACGTATGAAGAAAAATGAAGTATAAAAAATATATTCACTTTTTTGTGAATATAAAAAATAATTTCTACTTTTGCTTCGTCAAATAATACGATATGGAAGTTACTTTTGAAAAAGGTTAACTGCAAGAATTGTATTTAACGGGCAAAGCAACCGATAAAAACACCGTTTCCAACCCGATATCATCCGCAAGTATGTACGTATCATTGATTTAATGATTGAACAGCCCGATATGTTGGCACTCAAAAAATACAAGGGATTGAATTATGAACAACTGAAAGGCGATAAATCAGGATTGTCATCTGTCAGGGTAAATAACCAATATCGTATCGAATTTGAAGAAAAAACAGTCGGCGGCTTTGCTTTGATGGTTTTATCCATAAATTGGCTCTAAAAAAAACGTAGAATTGTGCAAGGACGTTATTTCAGATCAAGCCATTTGCGAGGCGTTAGAGAAAAAATTCAACTGCGATATTGTGATTAAGAATAGGAATATCGGCAAGAAAGAATTTACGGGCAAGTTGATGGGCGAAGAGAGTTTGCGAGAGATATTAAACACCATACAACTCAATACCCTTTCCGGTATGAGATTGAAAATGATAGCGTAACGATTTATTGATAAAAAATTTACAGATATGAAAAACAAACCTTTTTATTTGCTTTTATCGGTTATTTTGCTAACTGTTAATGTGATGGCGCAGAATATACGTGAGAAAACCGACGGCTATCCGCTGTCGAACTTCGGGCTTACCGTCAATGTGCCTCAAAACGGCGACTTGTTTGGCGAGGTGCTGCAAAACACCGGGGAACTCGGCGAATGGCTCAACGCTCGCGGAAAAGTTAAAATCCTGCTCGAAAAAGACGGCGAAACGCAACGATTTTTGGAATTCGGCGAGAAAAAAATCACGCGCGAATTTCCTTTTGTAGAGGGCGTTTACGAAAAATCGCCGCTCACAAAAAACGCAATAATCACGACACGGGCATTTTGTCCGCTGGGAATCAACGACGTGGAAACTTCGGCGTTGCCGGTGCTGATGCTCGAAATAGATGTCAAATCAACGGACTCGATCGATTTTCATATAAAGGTAAATACAGATGAATTGAAGAAATCTAATTTAAGTTTTACTTCTGCTGAGAGTATGAAAATGGAACCGGTACAGATGAATGCGGCAAAGATAAGAATCTGCCTTGCCTTTTACGACAAGGATTGGTACAGCGCGAAACAATTTAAAAATGCTGGCGAAATAGCAGAGTATGCGATGAAAAATTGGGACAAACTCTACAATTCCACCAAAGAGTTCAGCGAAAAAATTCCCAAAACCGGCGACAAAGAACTCGACGAATACCTGCGTTGGTATATGGTGCCGGGCATCGCCCTGACGCGCGTGAACAAAAACGACGAGGCGCTGACGATGGGCTATTGCGAACTCAATCAGCGCGATAGTTATTGGACTTCGTGGCTGCATCTCGTCCTCTACAAAGATCTTGAACGCAAAATGCTCGCCGAAAGTGTTGAATATCAGCAAGAATCGGGCAAAATCCCGACTACCATACTGCCCCTTATCGAACGCCACGACGATTTGGACATCAACGCATTTTTTATCCTGCGCGAAGCGCGTTTCTACCGTTTCTACAAAGACAAAACCGTGCTTTCAGCCGATTGGACGGCAATGAAAAAGGCGATGGACTGGCTGATTTCGCGCGACAAATCGAGGCGCGGACTGCCCGAACAAGTATCGTTTTGGGGCGACTGGAAAGACGTGCAGGGCGTGAAAGAACGCCACTACTCGCCGTTTTCGGGGCTGATTTACCTTGCCGCGCTGAAAGAAATCGCCTATCTCGGTGGCGAAGTAGGCGACAATGAGGCGGTCGCGAAATACAAAGCGGCGTATAAAAAAGGCTACGATTTCATCAACAAGCCCACTTCGAAAGGCGGACTTTGGAACGGGAACTACTATTGCCAAATCTGGAAAGACGGCTCGGTAAACGAGCATCTGTTGCAAGATCAAACCATCGGCGTCCTTTTCAACGTAGTGCCGCAGAAAAGAGCCAACGCAATCATCAAATCGCTTAATAAACAAAGTCTTACGAAATACGGCATCGCCGAAACTTTTCCCTATTACCCGAAAGAGTTTGGCTACGCCCCGGCAACCTACCACAACGGCGCCGTCTGGCCCTGGCTCTCTTTTATGGATTGCTGGGCACGCATCGAGGTAGGAAAAAAATCGGAAGCGATCAAACTCGTGAAGGCGGTTGCAAAGGCGGATTTGGTGGATTCGGGCGACTATTCGCCCAACGAGCATATCAACAGCTTAACCGGCGAGAACCTCGGATTTATCCTTCAAGGCTGGAACGCAGGGCTTTACGGACTTGTTTATTTTGGTTTGCTACACCGCGAAGCGGATATTACGGGGCATAAAACCTACCTCGATCCGAAATAAAGGAAAATCATTCCGATCAACACCAAAATCAAGTCGAAGGCTTTGCTTTTCAGGTTTTTTTCGCGGTAAATCCACGCTCCGGCGAGAAAAACGACAAGCACATTGCTGCGCCGAATCATCGAGACGATGGAAATCATTGAATCGCTGTCTGTCAGCGCACTGAAATAGAGAAAATCGCCGATGGCCAAGAATATGGAAATCAGCGGAATATGCCACGTCCAATGAAAGGGCGTGGTTTTTTTCCGAAACGGAAACCACAGCAGCATCAAAACGGGCAACATAACGGCAAATTGGTAGAAATTGAACCACGATTGCACCGTCATCACGTCCATACTGCGCAGCAGGTATTTGTCGTAAAGTCCGCTCGTAGCGCCGGTTAGCACCGACAGCACGAGAAAAAACACCCATTTGTCGCGCCGGAAGTTGATGCCCTCTTTTCTGCCCGTCAGCGAAAGCAGGTAGAACGACAAAACCGCCATCAACACGCCAAGCCATTGATACACATTCAGTCGCTCGCCGAAAAAAAGCAGTGCGCCGAGCAATACCACAACGGGTTGCGTAGCCTTCACGGGACCAGCAAGCGTCATCGGCAAATGTTTGGTGGCGAAATAGTTGAAAATCCACGACGAAAGCGCGAGCAAGGATTTGATGAAAATCAGCCAATGGGTGTGCGCTGAGGCGGAAGGGATATAAAAAGGCAGGTGCTGCATCTGTTCCGGTAAAAAACGCGAACAGACGGCAAGCGGCAGAAAAATCAGGCTTCCGAAAACCGTGTTCAGAAAAAGCACCGGAATGACGGCATTGCCATTCAGCGACGCTTTTTTTGCAATTTCATAAAACCCTAAAAATAAAGCAGATGCAAACGCAAGATAAACCCACATTTTTTATTTTATAAGGCTGCAAAGTTACGGCTTTTCGCCCAAACGGACAAAAAGACGGAAGATAATTACGATTAAAAATTACGAATTACGAATTAAGAGGAAAAAGGTTAAGGGTAAAAGGTTAAGGAAGGGTTGTCCTTCCGTCATTCCGTTCCGTGGCACGACACGGAATCTCACGCGGAATCCCCCCTTTTTTCTATGGGTTTGGGTGTTTGGGCGTTGCACCCCACCATTAGCACATTAGCATATTTGCACATTGTTCCCAAACGCCCGAAATTCCAAACGTTCCTAATCTATTTCCATCTTGTACTTGCCCGATTGGAACTTGCAGTAAATGACATCCGCTTTGCGTTCAACCACAGGATAAACGTCCGGCTCAAATTCCTTTCCGTTGATGCGTATAGCCATGTTGTCGGGCAGGGCGACGATAGCCGAGGCATTTGCCGGAATAACGATGTCCCATTTCAGCTTGCCGTCTTTCTTTTCCCAATGTGTCGCAGCCTTGCCGTAAGGCGTTTTTATTGAGGCTTTTGCCCACGTCAGAAAATCGGTTAGGGCAGGTTCGAAGCGTATGACTTTGAATCCGGGTGCATCGGGGCGTATTCCGGCAATATCTTCGTAAAACCACGTGTCGTAGGCACCGAGCATCGGGTGGTTGAGCGAGGCAGGTCCGGAGAGGCAAGAATCTCTGCTTGCGGCGTTTATCGGCAAAATTTCCCATAGGGAAGTCGCCTCGGCATCTTCCAACATATACGCGAAGCTATTTTCGCCCTTTTTGGCAAATAACTTCCAAGCGGATTGGGCGTTGCCAAACCTCGACAGCACTGCGCCGATGCGCCCTATGCCGAAGATTCCGGTATGGATAAACCCATTGTATTTTTCGTTTGCGTTGCGCACGATGGCATCTGACGCCGCCGTTTCGTCCCCGGCAGGCACAAGCCCAAAATCCAACGCCATAGCGTTTGCCGTTTGGCTTCCGAAAGTTTGGTTGTCTTTGTCGTAAAATGCTTCTGCAAAAGCCGATGCGATTTTGCCTTTCAATTCGGCGTAATGCTTGGCATCTTCGTCCTTGCCCAAGATAACCGCCGTTTTCGCCAATATCGAAGCGTCCAAGTAATGAAATGCCGTAGCGCTTAGCTGAATGGGGCAGTCGATTGTCGCATTGCCTTCCGGCGGACACCAATCGCCCAGCCCGAAAGGTACGATATGCTTGATTTTGAGCGAATCTTGCAGGGTTAGCGTTTCGATGTGATCCACCCATTGTTTCATTTCGGGATAGTATTTCTTCAACGCCTCATCGTTTCCGTAATAAAGATAAGAGAACCAAGGCAGTTGGACGACAGCCGTCCCCCAATCGGGCGAAGCCACGCCGCACAAACGCTTGCCGGGCGCAATCATATAGGGAATGCCAGCCGCTTTTTCCGTCCAGTAGAATATCGAGTTAGAGTAGCGGTGGTGCAGGGTGTTTTTTTCGTAAGCCGAAGCCGTTGAGCGAATGTCTTCTATATACTTCGCCCAAAAATTATCCATTTGGAAATTGTAATTTTCGAAGGGGGCTACCGCGTGCGCGTCCCCTAACCACCCGCATTTTTCGCGGTGGGGGCAGTCGGAAGGTATGCCTTGCAAATTGCTCAGGGCGGTACGCACTGCCAATTCGTGCAGTTTGTTGATTTGCGGTTCGGAACACTCAAATTCGCCCCTGCGCTCAAAATCCGTGTGCACGGTAAAGGTTTTCACGGCATCTTGTCCGGGTT
>JAISYO010000012.1 GCA_031269865.1 Dysgonamonadaceae bacterium
AGCAAAACCATTCCTGCTATTTGCGCGTGTTCCAAGAACTTGTCGCTTGGTTTTCGGCCGCTGACTACCTCGAAGAGCAAGAACAACACGTGCCCGCCGTCCAATCCGGGAATGGGTAGTATGTTCATAAATGCCAAGATGACGGATAGAAACGCCGTCATCGTCCAAAAAACGTGCCAATTCCATTTCGCCGGAAAAAAATTGCCGAGGGTGCCGAAACCGCCCAGCGATGACGCGCCCTCTTTCGTGAACACGTATTTGAATTGCAACACATAGCCTTTCAGCGTGCGCAAACCGTATTTGATGCCTTCGGGGAAGGATTGGAAGAACGAATAATGCACCGTCGTTTGATGAAAATCGGGATAAAAACCCAAGGTGCCCACGGAATCCAATTGCGCTGCCGCGGTGTGCAACACCGTGTCGCGATAATAGGAAAGCTCAACGGATTTGCTCTTGTTTTTTTGAAGCTCGTTCGTGAAAATATCGAAGGTGGGGGTTGGAACGCCGTTCACGGCAACGAGGCTGTCGCCTTTCTGCAAGCCGATTTTCTCGGCTTCGCGGTTTTTGATGACTTCCGACACGATTGTCGGGACGATATACGAGCCGAAGCCCTTTTTGTCCCGCATCAATTGTTGGGGCAAATCTTCGGGTACTTGTATTTGCACCTCTTCCCCCTTGCGCAAAACGGTAAGGGTTTGTGCGGTAATGATTTGTGATGGCAGGTTGTCGATAATCCCCCCTCTGTCGATGGCTGCTTTGCCGTCCACCAACAAAATCACGTCGCCGTCCACAAATCCGGCGCGTTCAGCCGTTTCGCTAAATTCCATTCCGATATTTCCGTTCTTGGGTTCGAAGTACGAATCGCCCCAGTGAAACACCACCATCGCGTAAATGAAAAAGGCGAGCAACAAGTTGAGGATAACCCCTGCCACCATGACCAAGAGGCGTTGCCCGGCAGGTTTGGTGCGAAATTCCCACGGTTGAGGCGGTTGCGCCAGCTGTTCCTTGTCCATTGACTCGTCAATCATACCCGCGATTTTCACGTATCCGCCCATCGGCAACCAGCCGATTCCGTATTCGGTTTCGCTGTTTTTGGGCTTGTAGCGGAACAGGGCGAACCACGGATCGAAGAACAAATAGAACTTCTCTACCCTGATTTTGAACAGCCGGGCAAAGATGAAATGCCCAAACTCGTGAACGATGACGAGAATGGACAAACTGAAAATGAGTTGTAACGCTTTTATTAAAAATGTATCCATTAAAATGTATTTAACTATTTGCTAATTAGGGTTATATTTTGGGGATAAGCGATTGCGCCATCCCTCGTGCCTCTCTGTCCGTGTCTAAATAGTCGTCCAAGGACGGCGATGCGACAAAGGACGTTTTCTGCATCGTTTTTTCAATCAAGTCGCTCATCGCCAGATAAGTTATCTTCTCATCGAGGAATGCGGCGACGGCAATTTCGTTGGCGGCGTTCAGTATGCAGGGCATATTCCCGCCTTTTTCTATCGCTCGGTAAGCGAATGTCAGGTTGCGGAATTTATCCGTGTCAGGCTTTTCGAAAGTCAGCGAGGCGATGGCGAAAATGTCCATCGCCTTAAAATCCGATTTCAGCCTTTCGGGATACGAAAACGCATATTGAATGGGGACGCGCATATCCGGCTGTCCGAGCTGCGCGATAACCGACTTGTCTTTGAACTGCACCATTGAATGAACGATGGACTGCGGGTGCACCACCACCTCAATTTTTCCAGGTTCGACGCCGAAAAGCCATTTGGCTTCCATCATCTCAAAACCCTTGTTCATCAGGGTGGACGAGTCTATGGTTACTTTCGCGCCCATATTCCAATTCGGGTGGTTCAGGGCTTGCGCCTTGGTAACGTGCTTCAATTCGTCTTTCGAAAACTTACGGAAAGGTCCGCCCGAAGCCGTGAGCAATATCTTGTCTATCTCGTTGTCCCCCTCGCCGTTAAGACATTGGAAAATGGCAGAATGTTCGGAATCCACGGGCAGAATCGGCGCACGGTGTTTCAACGCAAGGCGCGTGATCAGTTCCCCGGCGACAACCAAGGTTTCCTTGTTCGAGAGGGCAATGGTTTTTCCGGCTTCTATCGCCGAAACGGTGGGTTTCAAGCCCGCAAAGCCCACCATCGCCGTCAGCACGATGTCTATCGGCTCGCTCTGCACCACCTGACAAATGGCTTCGCCGCCAGCCCATACCTTGATGGGCAAGTCGCCCAAGGCGGTTTTTAGCGCGGCGTATTTTTCCTCGTTGACGACAACCACCATTTCGGGTTGGAAGCGGCGTGCCTGCTCAATGAGCAAATCCACGTTGTTGTTCGCCGTCAGCGCGTAAACTTCAAAGCGATCGCGGTGTTGGGATACAACGTCCAGCGCCTGAGTCCCGATGGACCCGGTTGAACCCAATATCGCTATTTTTCGTTTCTGAATTTCCATTTACAAGTTTCAGCGGTGCAAAGATAGTGAAAGCTGAGCGCAAAAAAATCAAACTTGTTTGATTTTTTTGCCGAGGCGCATCCTATCTTATCTTATGGTTTTTATACAAACTCTAATTCTTGCTTCCGTAGCATTTGAACCCTCTGTTCTTTCTTGTCGCTGATGTACTGCTTGATGCACATACCAACGTACTCCACCAAATTTACAGGTACTGCGTTTCCGATTATCTGCTCTACATCGGTTTTATTGCCAAGCCACACAAAATTTTCCGGAAACGTCTGAATATAACTTCTTTCCTGAGTCGTCAAGGGTCTTACTTTGCTTAAATCATCCACGGGGTCGCCAGCGTGCTTCTCGTAGCCTTTGGGAATGGGACGATTAACCCCGCGTATCGTGGGGCTTGGCTCGTATATGCTAAAAACTCCACGACGAGCGTAACTGCGCGGATGTCGGTAATAATATTCAATGCCTAACTTGTCGCCCAAGTATTCATAGATAGACATCGGCTTTTTACTCTGATTTTCAGATAAATAATAATCCATAAAACCATCTCTTTCGCCCAAACACCCTATCATGATAAAGCGTTTTCTTGCTTGGGGAACTCCGCAAAAGCTGGCGTCCAAGACCGTTTCTGTCAAGCCGTAACCTGCCTCTTTAAATATTTTTTTTGCCTCTATAAGTTTCTGTGTCTTTAAGATACGTTCAACGTTTTCCATTAAAAACCATCTTGGACACACGTTGTATATTATTTTTGCGTAGCTTATGGTCAAGTCGCCGCGACCGTTGTTTTCATCTCTTTTCCCCGCGCTCGAAAAATCCTGACACGGAGGACCGCCAATTAACATATCAGGCTCTAAATCTGAAAAAATAGCGTAATCCGTTACCTTGTACAAATCGGTTTTGAAAACAGGATGCGAAAAATTGTTCTTGTATATTTTAATAGCGGGATCCCAGTACTCGAATGCTCCGACTACCTCAAAACCTGCTTTCTGAAAACCCAACGAAAGCCCACCACAACCTGCAAATAAATCTAATACTCTCATAATTAATTAAATAAATCGGGCGAAAAAAACAATATTGCACTCTGTTGAGATTTTCCCTCGTTTGATGTTCTTGTTTTCATCCAATGTCAGATAGACATTGTTTAATTTCTTGTGTCCCAAGTATGCCGACAACGCCGCAGGAAAGGACGAATTGAACTTATTCTTACCCCATTCGTCCTGGTCCTCAAAATTTCTGTTCGAGTGCCTTATTCCGAACAAGCTGGGTTTCTTTTCTTCCATAAATCGTGAAATCTATATTACAAAGATACATAAAAGTTTTCACATATACACCGACCTATAAAGGTTGAATTTGAAAGTGCGTTATTCAACCAAGCCTTCCGGCAAATCCATCTGCATCGTTTTCGCGCCTTCGTTGATGGCGAGGATAAAATCTTCCGTTGCCGGAATCAGCAGTTCGCCCTTGTCGGTATCGACTACGAAAAGGACGTTGATCGTTGCCGAATCCACGTCCTTGATCGTCCCCAGCCTTTCGCCGTTCGTCTGCACGATGGAATATCCGATGAAGGCGTCCCAATCGGCAGGCGTTTGTTGGCTCACGCCGTTTGTCGCTTCGCGATGCAGGAAGGCGGGCAGTTTGGAAAGCCTTGCGGCTTGCGCCTCATTGCCAACGTCTTCGAATTTCACACGCGCCGCCGCATCGGACGAGAACGTCATTTCTTCCACGAAAAACGGTACGAAAATCCCCTCTATTTCCAAGAAATAGTATTCCGTGTCGATGTCGCCATATTCCGGCTTGTCGAACAAAAGCGTGATTTCCCCCCGTATGCCGTAGGGTTTTAGCAAACGCCCAACCTGAATCACGTCGTCGCGCAGAATCATCGTCTTTTATGGCTCGAAACCAGCAGTTTACTGCTTATTTCCGCCGCCCCTTGATGTTTTTGAGTTTGCTTTTCGAAACGTTGGTTACTTTGGCTTCGGGAATGCTGTATTTTTCCGTGTCCAGCAGGATTTTTTGCCCCGACAGTTCGGCGAGATCGTGAAAAATTTTCGCGTCGTCCACTTCCTTGTTCCATTGCACGTAAGAGCGTTTCATCTGCGAAACCAAGAGTCGTATCAACTGTTCGCGCTCTGCCCCTTCGGGCATATCGGTGGCGATGGCGATCATCTTCTCTATGATTTTACCGTAGTGGCGGTACTGCATCGTCGGACGGCTGTAATCGAGGTGTCCGGGTTGCGAATGGAGATCTTCCTTACGCACGATTTCGTAAGGGTAGTCAATATCCAGTTTGAAATCCGACATAATTGCCAAGTGATCCCAGAGGATATGCTTGAAATCGTTCACGTCGCGCAGATGCGGGAACATATTGCCCATTATCGTGATGACGGACTGCGCACAACGTTTGCGTTCGTCGCGATCTGCCACGGTAACGCAATGATCCACCATGTTTTGAATGTTTCTGCCGTATTCGGGCAGGATTAGCCTTTTGAGTTGAGTATTGTATTCCATATATAATAGTTAGTTCTTAAAATTATAAGCGACGCCCAAACCCAGTATTTCCCTGAACTGAATGCGGGGACCGTGGGCAACGCCGGCGTTGTCCACATAAGCCACGTCGTCGTCGTAGCGCAGGGTGGTATTGAGGGAAGTAGTCAGAAATTTATTGATTTTCATCGTAACGAGCACGTCCCAGTCGATGTCCACGTTCCCGAAGGATTTGTCGTAGGCGGTAAAGAAATCGGCTTTCGAAACCAGATTCACGTTTTCCATCAACTGCACCGTGTAAACGGTTTTCAGGTAGGAACCCATTTGGAATTTCGATGTTTTTCCGGGATCCACGCCAAACATTCCGTCGAGGGCTTTGTCTGTATTAAAGGTGGCGCGAAGGGCGAAGGGCGAGTAGTACAGCGAAAATTTGCTGTTCGGCTTGTAGTCGATACCGATGGAAAAGGTGCTGTACGCCGGTGCCATAAAGTTCGAAATCAATTTTTTGGGCATAGCCCCGTAATTGTAACCCTCGGTAAATTGGGTTTTGAAGTCGAACAGCATGGTGTAGTAGAGCTTCGGGTTCTGAATGTAACCCAGCTTGGACGCGAAATCTATCTTGTCGGTGTTTTTGCGCACCCCCAAGGACTCGTTGCGTGTCAGTCCGTAGTCCAACGCCAAGTTGTTTTCCCACGCCCACTTGTCTTCTTTGTAGATCAGCGAGCCGTTCAAATAAACATTTCCAGCCAACGCGCTCTCGCCACCGCCCGACCAGTTGGAAAGGGACGTTTGAGAGAAATTCAAGCCCGTAACGCCTGAAAGCTTCCAAGCGGGTTCAACTTTGGCGGCTTCTTCCGCGTTTTGCGCCGATAATGTCGTCGCGCTCAAAAACAGGACGACTGAGAAATAAAAAAACTTTCTCATCGTAGTGTAATATTTTATTAGTTAGTAATTTATCTAAGTTTTAGCACGTCGCCCTCTTCGGGTACGTACTCGTAATTCTTTTTGTTGAGGCGGTATAAATTGCGAAATTTCATACCGTATCGTTGTGATATGCTGTGCATTGACTCCCCGATTTGCACGGTGTGCGTTTCGTAGGGCTTGTCGGCACGCGGTTTTTTCTTTTGGAAATAAACGATGTCGCCCTCACTCAACGGAAAATCTTCTGGCACTTCATTGAATTTCAGCAAGTCTTTTTCCCTGAACCCAAATTCCTGCGCGATTCCAGCGAAGGAATCCCCTTTCACGGCAACCACATACACCAGCCCGTGCGTCTTGTAGGGTTGGTGCTTCCGCGAGCTGGGCGACGGCAAACTTGATGCGCTGCTGCTGCGTTTGGCACGTTTACCCTTATTGTCGTATTGGTACAGCCGGTAATCCTCGATGAACTTGATCAACTTGTTGGCATAAGCCCTGTCGGTTGCGTAGCCCGTTTTTTGCAGTCCTCGCGCCCACGATTTGTAATCCGTGATTTCCAGCTCGAAGAGCACGTGGTAACGGCTTCCGGCGGATAAAAATTCGGCGTGATCGGTGTACGAGTCTTCTACCTTGTTGTAACTGCGGAAACAGTCGTTTGGCGTGTCGTCGGTGGCATAAACGCGCTTGCCCGTCCAGTCGCGGTGGCACTTTATCCCGAAATGGTTGTTTGATTTCTTCGCCAGATCGCTCATTCCTGCCCCCGATTCCAAGAGTCCCTGCGCCAGCGTGATAGATGCAGGTATCTTGTAATCAGACATTTGTCGGACAGCGATGCTGCTGTATTTGTCGATGTAATCCTCGTAAACCTTCATTCGCGCCTGTCCCCGAACCGCCGCCGATGCAAATAATAAAAGCAAGGTGCAGTAAAAAGGCAAAATATAGTTATATTTGCAGGAAGAAAGTTTGAGAAACTGTTTCAATTTTACCGAAAATTGTACAATATGCTTTTCTTTGCTATTGTTTTGGATTCTTTTTGGCATCTTTTCCACTTTCCCCTTTTGATTTAGCCCGCTAAATCTGCAAGAAAAAAGTGGAAAATCTACTCTAAAATAATCCCGAAACAGTTGAGCAATAAAATTAAAACAGTTTCTTGTACGCATCATTTATTCAATCGAAATACAGATGAAAGAAATTAATTTGACTACAAAGATAAGCGTTTATCCGATAGGGGAGTGCTCGGAAATCGAAAAAAAACTTATAAATGAGGCAAAAAGAGTTGCCCTTGCTGCTTACGCCCCCTATTCGGGCTTCAAGGTGGGTGCCGCCGTCCTGTTGGAAAGCGGACAAATCGTAACCGGAAACAACCAAGAGAACGCCGCCTACCCGTCGGGTTTGTGCGCCGAGCGCACCGCGATTTTCTACGCCACCGCCAATTTTCCGGCGCAAAAAGTGGAAGCCGTCGCCATCGCCGCCTTCCACAACGGCGAGTTTACCCAAGACGTGATACCCCCCTGCGGTGCTTGCCGACAAGTGTTATTGGAAGTGGAAAACCGCTTCAAAAACTCCATCAAAATACTGATGTACAGCCAAAAAGACGTTTATGTGGCAAACAGCGTCCGCGATTTGTTGCCGCTGAGCTTCGGCGAAGAAATGCTGAAATAGAAAAATTCAATTACGATTTTGTATATCCCCTACGGGGAATTGGATTCGGGGGGTATGCTTTTCGTAATTGTTTTTTCACTATCTTTGCACCGTAATGAGTGAACAAGACGATTTGTTGGCGCGGTTGCGACAAACCTTGGACGAAAAGGGCATCGACTCTTTCCATATCCTCGAAGACTTGGTTCCCATTGAGGAACAGATGCGGTATTTCCGCTACTTCGACAAGGTGCGGGGGGAAAAACTTCCTTTTGTCCGCGACGAAGAGGTGGACATTCTTTTTTCCCCCTACGAAGCGATTGAGCGCAAAAAACTTAGCCTGACGCTGTTGGCGTCTATCCCCGACGTGGCAGCCTACCGTTCCATCGAAACCTACCATAGCAGTCCGCTCGAACCCGAATTGCTCAATTGGTCGGCTATGGCGTTGGTTAGCAGCCGCATCGTGTTGAGTTCCGATTTATCGGGGCAACAGCAGGTTTTTATCTCGTCGGGCTTGGGCGGACACGATCGCAAACTGCGTTTCTTCGCGCTTTTCGCCACCAGAGAACGGACGGCGTTTACCGATTTGCAGCGCGAAATCATTGATCGCGAATTTCGTTTCCAACTTCAACAGGCTGACGTAGAGATAGAATCCTTCGAAATCAAGGACAATTATTTTACCCTCCTCCTCCTTTTCTTGTTCGACACCGACATAAAACCGATTCTCAACGCCGTGGTGGGCGAATGCAACCAATACGGCGATTTCATTGACAAACGGTTTATTTTCACTAACGTGAAAGTGCTGTCGGACAACGAGATACAATCGCTATTGAAGAAAAAAGGCTGAGGGTTACACATTTTATCGCGACACTTTATCAAACCCATAATACAACAAAAAAATGATTCGACTAAACGTATTTATCCAAGTGGAAGAGAAAAACAGAGTTGCGGTGTTGGACATTGCTAAAAAGTTGGTTTCCGCATCGTTAGCAGACGAAGGCTGTATCGCCTACGACATTTTTGAAAGCTCGACAAGAAAAGACGTGCTGATGATTTGCGAGACGTGGAAAGACGAAGCCACGCTCGCGGCACATGGCAAAAAAACCCATTTCACAACCTTGGTGCCGGAAATCGAGGCGTTGGCGAAAATGAAAATAGAGCAGTTTCCTTTTTAGAAACTGTCTAAGAAGCTGTAAAATTTAAACAATTTCTAAATTCTTGGCGGCGAACAGCACGTCCAAAATAATCGGTAGCAGGGCGGTATCCACTCCGGCTTCCTGCAACTCGTTCACGTCTTCCTCCATCATGGAACGGAAGGTTTCGAAATTGCCTGCCAAAGCTAAGGATTGGCAGTAGCGTTCAACGGCTTGCTTGGTATTTCCAAGGCAAAGCTCCACGTGTCCGGCGTTGAGGAAATCGTGCACGTTGGCTTTGTTGGCGATAATTTGCGCGTAGTATTTCTGCGCCACGTCGAATTTGCGCGAAAGGAAGGCGCACCACGCGACAGAACGCCAAGCGCGGGCATTTTGTCCGTCGAGCAGTTCCACCTTGAAATAATTGTTCAACGCTTCGTCGTACTGTTTGAGTTCCAAGTAGCAATGCCCGATATTGAGTTGCACGTTGAGATCGTCGGGGTTGAGGTGTTCCAATCGGCGGTAGTTCGCCAAGGCTTTTTCGGGTTGTTTCAGCAAGCGGTGGCATTGCGCCATACGGCGGATAACCCACGTGTTGTTTTCTTCGAGCAGATCGGCGTGAAGATAGGCTTTCAACGCGCCCTCTATGTCGCCGAGCATCTGCTTGCAATAGCCGATTTTCTGCCAAGTTTCGCTTTGGGTTTTACCCGTTTCAGCCAGGGATTCGTAAGCTTCACGCGCCTCCGCGAAATTGTTTTTCTCGAAATAATAGAGCGCGATCTGCTCCATATACCGCGCTTCGGAAATAATCGGGCGGAAGGCTTCGAGGCGATGGTAGTTCAAGGGCAGGGCAAAAATATCCGTTATCTCATCGCGGCGAGGAAAGAGCTTAAAGAAGCGGTATAAATCCTGAATGTATTGTTTACCAATAACCTCCTCGTTCTGATGGGGGTTCAACGCCAATTCCTCGTCCTGCATCTGTTTGAGCGCGTCGCTTTCGGATCCGAGTTGCGAAATCATCACTTTTCGGTAGTCTTCCGGCATAATCATAATGCTGAAACAGAAGGAAAATTTATCGGAATTGCAGATTATGGGCGAGCCGATGAGCGATTTCAAGAGCGAGTGTCCTTCCGTTTTGTCCGTGAGAAGCTGCTGCACCTGCGAATGTCCGTCGTCGAAGGGCAAAAACCAATTGCTCATCTCGTGGAAGAATGGGTAGGATTTCAGGTTGGCGAAGGTGGAATGGAACACGTCCGCCCCTTTCAACTGCATTTCCGAAAATTCCTGCAACTTGTCCGTTAGCCCGGCATCGTCGAGGATTTTTTGCCATTCGGGATTTTTCTCGTCGAAGCCCGATTCGCCTATCCACTCGTCCAATTTGATTTTTTTGCCGATGATGGGGCTGAGTTTCATCATTTGGGGGATAAATTCTTCCGTCAGCCGCTTGGTTATTTTTTCCGTTTCGCGAGCCTGAATGAATTGTATCAGTGCCGAAATGAAACGCCGCGTGAAAACGGGATTGTCGGACAACAGTCTGATGCGGTTGTCAAATTCGGCGCATAGCCGCCATTGTTTTTCGTGCTTTTGGGCTATCGGAATGATTCCGGTAATCGCCCTGAGAGCGATTTCGGGTTGCGGATTTTCGCAGAGTTCGAGAAGAAATTCAATTTTCCGCGTGTCGAAGCGTTGCAACACATTCATAGTCAGCGCAGAAACGAACACGCTCTTGTCGTTTACCGGAACAAGCCCGTCCCCCACGAATGTGCGGTAAGCCGCAATTTGCTCGGCGTTTGCCCTCGGCGACGAAAACACCGAATAGAAAAAATCGCTTACCGTGCGTTCGTGCGATTGGCTGTTTTGTTGGATTCGCGACTGTTTTTCATCGTTGTCGTTCAGCAAGTCGAGGAACGAGAAGGTGTCCATCTGTTTGCCGATCGCCTCTTGGTATTCTTCCGTGGAAACGGGGGTGCGGATAGTCGAAAGCCGCAGTTTCTCAAAGAAAAGGGCGGGGCTTTGTTGCACGAGCAAGCCCTCTACGATGCTGTCAGTGAGGGTGTAGGTGTCGCGGGCGAGTTGCTTGTAAATCCGGTTGTATTCGGGATCCTTCGTGCCTTCCAAGAAATAGTGAATGAGGTAGTTGTAGTTGGTTTCCAACTCGGCCATCTTTTCCGAAAACGACCAGTTGCCCCGTGTTTTCAGAAATTCCTTTATCTCGGCAAAAGCCTCTTTCAGCCGTTTTTCTTCGATGAGCGACTCTATTTTTGCCCTTGCGTTTTCAATTTGTGTACGTTCCATAAGCCTGTTTTATATTGGATAACTGCAAAATTCGTACCAAGTTTTTTTGAAGACGGAAGGACGAAAAGACGAAAGGTGTTTGGACGTTTGGAAGGTTGGGGGTTGCACCCCAAAAACCTCATTTTCAACCTTATTTTTTTGCCCGTTAGGGCATTCATAATGGGGTTGCATCCCTAACGGGATGCTTTCACAATACCCCAATCCCGTCAGGGATTGTAGTTCGGTAGAAAATCGCACCCCACCTCAGCCCCTACCCCGAAGCGGGTAGAACTATAATAAACCTGCGTTTTGGGGTGGGGTTGAATACTTGCCATAAGAAATTGTTTTGAATTTTCGTTATTTCTTTTCTTTTTCCAGCAGGTTGATAATATCCTGTTCGCTATGTATATATACCTTGTCGTCGAGTATCTTGCCCTCCCTGTCCACCAACACATAGTGCGGAATGCCGTTAAAACGAAATTGTTGTGGAACTATTTTATTATATGCCTTAGAAACTGTTCTCAGCTACTTTTTTCTGCTCTTTTAAGCGTCTTTTTCACTTTCCATTTTCGATTTAGCCCGCTAAACCTGCAAATAAAAAGCAAAAAATCCATCTTGAAATAGCGATAAAAAAGATGAGCTGTAAAATTTAAACAGTTTCTTAATTTTTAATTGTCCAGCACTTCCGAGTCGAGCAGGGAATCTTTGTAGCCGAGGAAATACAAAATGCCATCGATGCCGATGCTCGAAAGCGACTGTCCAGCAGTCTGTTTCACTTTCGGTTTGGCGTGAAACGCGATGCCAAGCCCGGCGATGCCGAGCATCGGCAAGTCGTTTGCCCCGTCGCCCACCGCCACGGTTTGGCGAATGTCGATTTTTTCCACCTGCGCAATCAGGCGCAGCAGTTCGGCTTTTCGTTTGCCGTCCACAATATCGCCGACGGATTTTCCGGTAAGTTTGCCGTTGCAGATTTCAAGCTCGTTGGCATACATATAATCGAAGCTGTATTTGTCTTTCAGGTGGTTGCCGAAATAGCTGAACCCGCCCGACAAAATCGCCGTTTTGAAGCCTACCTTGCGCAACACCTTCATCAAGCGATCAAGCCCTTCGGTAATGGGCAGGTTTCGGGCGATTTCCTGCATCACGGAAACGTCAAGCCCAGCCAACAATTTTACCCGTTGGCGGAAACTTTCCTCGAAATCAATATCGCCCCGCATCGCCGATTCGGTAATCGCCTTCACTTCTTCGCCAACCCCGGCTTTCTGCGCCAGCTCGTCGATGACTTCCGTTTGTATGAGCGTGGAATCCATATCGAAACAAATCAGGCGGCGCATACGGCGGTACATACTTTCTTCCTGAAAGGAAATGTCGAAATTCAATTCGGACGAGAGTTCGAGGAAAGCCTGTTGTATGTCGCGCTTGTCCTTGGGCGTGCCGCGCACCGAAAGTTCGACGCAGGATTTCGGGGCGCGTTCCTTTTCTTCCAACGGCACACGCCCGGTAAGGCGCACGATATTGTCGATGCTGAGGTTCTGATCGGCTACGATACGCGACACCGACGCGATTTGCTTGGCGGTTAAAACGCGCCCGAGCAGCGTGATGATGTATCGGTTTTTCCCTTGCAACGACACCCAATTGGTGTATCTTTCGGCGGAAATGGGCGTGAAGCGGATATTGACGCCCAGCTCGTAAGCCTTGAACAACAAGTCTTTCAGCAAATCGCCCTCGCCGCGCACCACCTTGAAAAGAATGCCGAGGGAAAGGTTGTTGTGAATGTCAGCCTGCCCGATGTCGAGGATAAAAGCATCGTAACGCGCCAATATCTCTGTCAGCGCGGCAGTGAGTCCGGGTTTGTCGTCCCCATTGATTGTCAGTAGGATAATGTCGGAATTTTGCATAGCTAAAAAAATTGTTTTTAGAAATACTTTTATTTTCTTAATTTGTTGTGTCTTTGTATTTTAGCCCGATAGGGCTATCCTTTGCATAACCCCGTACAAGCCGCAGGCGCAGTGCGGGGTAGGAAATACCACCACCCATCCCAACTCCGTAGGAGTTGAACTATCCACTACCGTGCGTATCACGGCAAGGGGAACTCCTACGGAGTTCGTTTGCGGGTTCTCGCCTACCCCCGATTGCATCGGGGGTTATTCACGGAACACCCCTACGGAGTAATTCCTGCAAACGCACAACAGTTTTTCCTATATGATGGGCATCGAGACTTGCGAATAAATGTCCTCGACGTCGTTTTTCGTGATGCCGTTGAAATCTTCCTCGCGCACCGTGATGATCAGCCCTGCCATATCCAATGCGCCGGGGCTGACGAGCAACTGCCGCGCGGCATCGGCGAAGTATTGGCGCGGACGGTGCGCCTTTCGCGGAAAGAGGTGCAGCACGTACTTGCCGTCTTCCACAAAGGCGATGACGTTGAGCAGGGGTTCGTCTTTTTCGGGTTGGCGGCTGCGCAAATAGTGGTACACGTCTTCGAAACGCGCTTCCATCTCTTCTATGGACGGACTTTCGAGTACAAGGCAACCGCGCAACTCGTTGTCGCCTGCGAGAAGCACGGGGGATTTCAAGCCCGCCTGCAAATGGAAGTGATCGGGCGCGGAAGCCCCGGCTTCGGGACCGTTGTAAAACACAATGTAGTCGGGCAGGGCTTCCGCCAATGCGAGCATATCGCCCACCTTCTTGCGGATACGCTGTGGCACGTGCGAGAAAAGGGGGATTGTGAGATGCCGTTGCAAAATGGGGAAAGGGTTGCAGAGAATGAGGTATTTACCCAAAAAAGTGATTCCCTTCTGCTCGTGGGGGCGGTTGTCTTCGCAGAGGAAGCAGGGGCGTTGTCCAATGGCGGCGGCATCGACGTTGGCGGCGGTGGAAACGATGCGCGAGGGGTTGAATTGAAGCGAAACCCCCACGTCGTCGCCCCACGAAAAATGTTTCGTCCGCAGGTTGTCGAGTTGCGAAACGCCGTCGCGCAAGCGGCGCCACGTTGCCGTCTGCTCGGAAAACAGTTTTTCGATGCCTTCTTGAAGATTCATAGGCGGTGTTTTTTTTGAACAAAGGTAGGAAAAAAACAATTACGAATTAAAAATTAAAAATTAAAAATTAAAAGGGAGAAATAGTGTGCTAATGGGCGATTAATGCGGCTAATTCGACTAAGGGGAGTGAGGCAACAAAAGTCTGGGTTCTTGATTCTTGGCTCTTGTGTCTAAAAAAATCGTCTTCCGCATCATCAGGGAATAAAAAAAGCACTACCTTTGCGTGAGTTTTAGCTAAATAAATATGAATGGATGTTTTTATAATTTTTGTATAGCTTTGGTTTTTATGCTATTGCCTTCCTGTTCGCAGCATTTGCGTGAGAGGCAAATTCAGGGAAATGAGGGGACGGACAGCCTGAATATCGCGCAGACTTCCATGAGTGAAGATTTCCAGTATTTCTTGGATAAGTTCAACAACGAAAATTTTTTCCAACTCAAACGCATCGTTTTCCCGATAAGGGTTACGATCCCCGACACGCATAACGAGGGTATGGCGCCTATGGAGGAAACCATCGGCAAATACGAATGGGAACTGCTCGATTTGACTTACGACAGCACTTACGCTTCGCGTGAATACGACAGCTACTTCCAAAACGTGGTTTTCAGGAAAGATACCGCCGTGGTGGAAGTGCGCGGCATCGACAACGGAATCTATGCCGATTACTACTTCAAACTTATCGACAACAAGTGGTTCTTGGTAACGCTCACGGAATCATCGTTTTAATGTATGTTCGGTGGACACACCGTCTTTGTTGTTTTTTTGAACGCGAATTTTTTACATTTCTCACATCCTTCCGTCTAAAAAAAAAAGACTTGCCAAGTTTTTGAAAACCTGGCAAGCCTATCGATAAAAAGATTATGGACTTTAATTAATTATTCCAGCAACAACGGATGGCGAAGCCCCTGCGACTGAATGGATATGTGCCTGCTGATGTCCCACCGCCAACACGGTTTGCGTCAAGCGTTCCGGAAGCGGTCTCCCAATTCAAAGCTACTGCACCTGTAGCCGTGCCATCCGTTTTTTCGCTTGCTCGATACCGACCTGAATATTCCATAGACCGAGCGGATGTACGCCTTGATGATGTAATTCGTGTTCGCGTCCAACAAAATATTGGTTTCTACGGGGGGCACTTGGGGAAGGCGCTTCTATCACGTCGGAGCCTACGTATGTATTGTCGCTTTTATACACGAAAATTCGTATTTTCACACCGGAGGCCGATGCCTTACGCTATTGATGAGAGGCTTTCAGCCTTATAAGGAGGTTGCGCCCCCCTCATTTTCAATTCTCAATTCAACCCCGAAACATCCAACCATCCAACCATCCAAACTTCCAAACGCCCAACCCCCCAAACACGAAACTTTTTTCTTAAATTTCATCAATTTGGTAGATAATTGCGCGGAAATACCTAAATTCGCACATTCTAATTTGTTTTTTGTTTATTTCAACGCAAGATGAAAGTAAAAATAGTCAATCAATCGAAGCACCCCCTGCCCGAATACGCCACGCCCTATTCCGCAGGAATGGATTTGCGTGCCAATATCGACGCGCCCGTAACCTTGAAACCCTTGCAGCGTGCCCTCATTCCCACTGGCATACACATTCAGTTGCCGGAAGGTTACGAGGCGCAAATCCGTCCGCGAAGCGGTTTGGCTATCAAGCATGGAATATCGCTTGTGAACACCCCCGGCACCATCGACGCCGATTACCGCGGCGAAATCCGCGTCATCATGGTAAATCTTTCCGCTGAGGATTTTGTCGTGAACGACGGCGAGCGCATCTGCCAAATGGTTATCGCCCAACATTCCCACGCCGAATGGGAAGAGGTGGGCGAACTCGACGAAACGGAACGCGGCGCAGGTGGTTTCGGACACACCGGGAAAAAATAAATTCGACAAAAGAATATGCTCAAAATCAATCCGGGACATAAAAAAACGAGGCTGTTGCTAACGGCTGTCTTCATTCTCGGCCTTTTACCTGTCGGCAACACGTTGGCACAAAACGCAGGCGCAACGTCCGCCCTCGATGCGCAGGCGCAACGGAAATTCGATTATTATTTCTTCGAGGCACTGAACGCCAAGGCGCAGGACAAATACGCCGAGGCAATGGATTTGTTTCTCTACTGCCACGCGATGGACTCAACCAACGCATCGGTACTCAATGAGTTGGGTTCGTTTTACAACGTATTGGACGACAACGCGAAAGCCCTGCATTTTTTCCGCAAGGCGGTTGAATACGATCCCACGAATTACTACTACAATGTGGCGCTTGCCGAAATATCCAAGGAAATGAACCTGAAAACCGAAGTCATCGGCATTTACAGCGACCTGCTGAAACAATACCCCGAAAAAGTGGAACTCAATTTCGAGCTTGCCAACGCTTACGCCGACAACAGCGAATTTCAAAAAGCCATCGACGCGCTCAACGAGTTGGAAAAAATCAACGGCATATCGGAAACCACCGCGCTCAACAAATTCAGGCTGTACAGCACGCTCAACGAGAAAGATCGCGCCTTCGAGGAAGTGCAGAGCATCATCGACAAACACCCCGGCGACGTGCGCTACGTGATTCTCAAAGGGGATTTGTACCTTCAAAACAATCAGATAGACAATGCCTTGCAATGCTACGACACGGCAAAAGGCATCGATCCCGATTTTCCTGCCTTGGTGCTTTCGATGGCAGGGTATTACGAAAAAACGAACAACAAATCGGCTGCCGAGGAAGAATTGAAAAAGGCGATCCTCAGCCCGAAATTCGAAGTCGATAACAAAATACAACTCTTGACGCGCTACATCGGCATTCTGCAAGAGAGCAAGCGGGACATCAAATCGGTAAATCCGCTGTTCCAAACGCTTTTCGATCAGCACCCGCGCAACACGCAACTGAACTTCATCTACGGAAACGTGCTGATGATGGAAGACAACAAAAGCGAGGCGGAAAAACAGTTTGAAATCTACAACGAGGAAAACCCGCAAGATCCTGCCGGATACGAACAACTGCTTCGCATCGCCTTGCCGGACAGCCTCGATAAAGTGATAAAAATCACGGCGAAAGGTATCGAAAACCTGCCTTTGGCACCCCAATTCTATTTCTATCACGGGGGGGCGTTGTACCAACAGAAACACTACGAGGAAGCATTGAAATCCTTCGAGGACGGCTTGGAAAACGCCCATATCGAGAACCCCTTGGTAGAGTCGGATTTTTACGGGCAGATTGGCGATCTGAATTACGCCCTGAACAACGAAAGCGTGGCGTTTGAAAATTACGAAAAAGCACTGAAGCTAAATCCACAAAACATTGGCGTACTGAATAATTACAGTTACTACCTATCGTTGGAAAGGAAAGATTTGGACAAAGCTGAGCAGATGAGCGGCATTACCGTGAAAACCGAGCCTACCAACCCCACCTATCTCGACACCTACGGTTGGATTTTGTTTGAGCAGGGCGATTACGTTACCGCCAAAATTTATTTGGGAAATGCCGTCCGGTATAGCGAGAGCGAAAACGAGCCATCGTCCACTATTTATGAACATTATGGCGATCTTCTTTCCCAAATCGGCGAAACCGAAAAAGCCGTGGAACAATGGAAAAAAGCCAAGGAATTGGGAAGCGATTCCAAAACGTTGAATAAAAAAATCAAGAAGAAAAAATATATCGAAGCGAAATAACCCAAGACTTATGAGAAAAAATAGATTTATTTTCAGGCAGTTGCTTTTCTTGCTTATCTTTTTGTTGGCAGGCGTGGTTTCCTGCACGCCGAAAAAGCAAATCGCAAAAGCCACCTTGCCCCTCGAACAAAAAGAAAATCAACAGTTGTTTTCCGATATTCTAGCCAATCAACTGCCGTTCAATACCTTGTCCTCTAAATTGTCGCTCACGCTGAGCAAGGGTCCGGTGTCGAGGAGATCCAAGGCGAGGCTCAAAATTGTGGCGGACAGCGCGATACAGGTTTCCATACAGCCGCTTTTCGGCATCGAGGTGTTCCGCTTGCACATCGATGCCGACACCTTGGTGTTTTTGGACAGAATGAACAAGCGTTACGTGAAAGAAGCCCTGTCCGACTTGAAACAACGCTATCCTACCGGATTCGATTTGCAAACCTTGCAATCGCTGATCTGCAACCGCATTTTCGTGGCAGGAAAAGCCAAGCCGGACGCTGGGGACTACGCCAAATTCAACTATTCCGACACGCAAAATATGTATTACCTGAAATCGGAAGACAAAAGTTCGGGCATCGAGTATTTTTTCAGCGTGAACGCCGACGATCGCATCATTTTTACCAATTTGGTGGACGTGGACAAAGAGTATTCGCTTCAATGGAACTATTCCGCCTTCGCGCAACTTCCGGCGGGCGTGTTTCCGCAACAGATGGACGTATCGGTTGGTTCGTCCACCAAAAAAGCGGAAATGAGCCTCTCTTTTTCCGATACCGTTCTCGACGAAGCCTTACAATTGGAATTGAGTATCCCGAAAAGTTACGTCAAAGTCGCGTTTTCGGACGTATTAAAAATTTTGACTTCGGATAAATGAGAAAACTGACTTCCATATTCGTCTTCATCTTCCTTTCGCTGTCGTTGGCGTCCATCGCCCAAACGACGCCGCAGATCGAGGCGCTCAAAAAAAAGAGGCTTTCGCTGCAAAAAGAAATCACGACAACCAACAACCTTTTTCTCGACGTAAAAAAACAAACGAATACCGTACTGCAACGCATCAATCTGATAAACAAACAGATTGCTATGCGCAAAGAGATGATTTCCGTTCAGCAGAAAGAAATTGAAGCCATCAACGGCGAGCTTTCGGGAATGGAAAAAGAGATTGAACAACTGAATGTGGAACTGAAACAGAAACAGGATAGTTACGCCAAAGCCATTCAGAGAATGATAAAAAGCCGTCAAACCGAAAATAAATTGTTCTTCGTCCTTTCAGGAAAATCAATGGGCGAATCTATACGGCGTATGCAATACCTCAAAGAGTATTCCGATTGGCAAAAGGCGAAAGCCGAAGACATAAAACGCCAAAACAAGCTGTTGGCGGAAAAAAAGGTGGTGTTGGCGAACACGAAAGACGAAAAACAAAATGTCCTCGCTTCGCTTCAACAAGAGCAGAGCAAGCTCGTAACCGAAGAGGAAGCCCAAAAAGTAGAGATGGCGAGTGCGCAAGGACGGCAGAAAGAATTGCAAAAGATACTGACGGACAAGCGCAAACAAGCCGATAAGCTCAACAGTCAAATAGAACGTATGATTGCCGAGGAAGTCGCCCGTCAGGAACACGAACGCATCACCCGCGAAAAGGCGGAACCTGAACGCCGTCGCAAAGCGGCGGAAGCCGAGGCAGCCCGCGAAAAAGCGGCGAAGGAAAAAGACAAGAAGGAAAGCGTCCGCGCCGACAAAAAAGAAACGTCCGCCCCTGCGCAACCGCGAGTGGCAACCGATCCGAAGAAAGACACTTACATGGCTTCGGCTGAATCGTTTAAGCTCTCAAACGACTTCGCCGCCAACAAAGGCAAACTGCCGATGCCCGTAGCCGGCTCGGCAAGCATCGTGGGCAGTTTCGGCATCAACAAGCATAGCGAATGGAACATTTCCACCAACAGCAACGGCATTGACATTCAGGCGCAAAGCGGTGCGAATATCCGCTCGGTTTTCGATGGCGAAGTGTCAAAGGTTTTCTCTGCGCCCGGTGCAAACACCTGCATCATCATTCGCCACGGCGATTATTACACCTTCTACGGCAACATTTACGATTTGTACGTGAAGCAGGGCGACAAAGTGAAGACGGGGCAGTCGCTTGGGCGCATATTTACCGATCCCGACACGGGCATTTCCACGATGCACTTCCAATTGTGGCAGAAAACCACCAAACTGAACCCCGCGACGTGGATAAGACATTAAAAAAAGACTAACATTATAAATAACAACGAATTATGGGACAAATCCAACAATTAAAATTCAAGCTCATCGTAATGAATTTCCTTCAATTTTTCGTTTGGGGCTTGTGGATGATGACATTATGGTCGTATGGAAATATCGAGAAAAGTTGGAATTCCGCCGAGTTCGGCTGGGTGTTTTCCACGATGGGTTTTGCCTCGTTGCTGATGCCCACCCTGTTTGGCATTTGGGCGGACAAATGGAAACCCAAAAACGTTTTTGCCATTCTGCATTTGTGCTTCGGGCTGGCAATGTGTTTCCTGCCCTTCATTGACAGGGCGATGCCCTTTTTCTGGGTGTTGCTGGTGGCAATGTGCTTTTATATGCCGACTATCGGGCTGAACAACTCCATCAATTTTGCCGTGTTGAAAAAAGACGGCAAAAATCCCATCAAAGCCTTTCCGCCCATTCGGGTGTGGGGAACAATTGGCTTTATCGTGGCAATGTGGGTTGCCAACGTCTTGGTAAAAGACTGGGCGATGGGGTTAAGCATCAAATACACCTTTGTGGTTTCGGCGGTGTTTGCCTTCGTGCTGGCGATTTTCGCTTTTGTGGCACTGCCCAACGTTTCCACCAACGACGATGCAGGGGGAAGTTCGGGCAAAAAAACGCTCGTCCAACTGCTTGGGCTTGATGCCTTCGCGCTTTTCAAGCAAAGAAAAATGGCGGTGTTCTTCATTTTTTCGCTCTTGCTCGGCGCGGCGTTGCAACTGACGAACGCCTACGGCGACGGCTTTTTGGCTGACGTGAACGTTTTTCCGCAGGAGGGATTGATTAACAACCTATCAACCATTATTTTATCCATTTCGCAGATGAGCGAAACGCTCTTTATCCTTGCCATTCCGTTTTTTATGCAGCGTTTCGGCATCAAAAAAGTGATGCTCTTCTCAATGTTGGCGTGGGTGTTGCGTTTCGGGCTGTTCGGGCTGGCGGACAATTCGGCGTTGGGCTTCGGGCTGATTGTCGTCTCGTGCATCGTTTACGGGCTGGCGTTTGATTTCTTCAATATATCGGGTGCGTTGTTTACCGAGCAAAATTCCGATGGAAACACCAAAAATTCGGCGCAGGGACTTTTTATGCTGATGACAAACGGCATAGGCGCGGTGCTGGGCAATGTGGTGGCTGGATATGTGATTACGACTTGGTTTACCGAAACGGGCGCGGGCGTAATGCGTAATGGCAAAGCTACCGACTTAATCCATTGGAACATAGAATGGTTCCCCAACGTTTGGTTTGTCTTTGCGGCTTACGCGCTTGTCGTGGGCGTATTGTTCGCCTTGATATTCAAATACAAACACAATCCGATGGACGTCACGAAGGACGAAAGATGAAGGCGTTGATTTTTGCCGCAGGACTTGGCACACGGCTGAAACCGCTAACCGACAAGCAACCGAAAGCCTTGGTTTCAATCGCAGGAAAACCCTTGTTGCAACACGTCATCGAAAAGCTGAAAGCCGCCGGATTCGACGAAATCATTGTCAATATCCACCATTTCGGCAGTCAAATCATTGATTTCGTGCGACAAAACAACGCCTTTGGCATTCGCGTTGAATTTTCCGACGAGCGAGAAAAGCTCTTGGATACCGGCGGCGGCATCAAAAAAGCGGCGCGATTTTTCGACGACGGCAAGCCCTTCCTCATTCACAACGTGGATATTTTGTCGAATGTCGATTTGAGGGCGTTTTACCAACAGCACCTGCGGAACGCTTCGCTGGCGACATTGCTCACGAACCGCAGGGAGACGTCGCGCTACCTGCTTTTTGATGCAGACGACAGCTTGCAAGGCTGGATCAACAAACGAAGCGGGGAAGTGAAATCGCCCCACGACAATTTCGCGCCGGAAAATTACCGCGAGCTGGCTTTTTCGGGGATACACGCGCTCTCGCCTGAGATTTTCGATGAGATGGCAAGTTTTCCCGACACATTTTCCATCATTGATTTCTATTTGTCCCTTTGCGCCAAAACCCCCATCAAATCCTTCAACCCACCCGGCTTGTCGCTCTT
>JAISYO010000103.1 GCA_031269865.1 Dysgonamonadaceae bacterium
CAAGAAGATTTTAAAAGATTTTGATTTGGAATACGATGAAAAATATATCTTTGTCGCTATTGAAAATTAAGGATGCATTCCGATGGAATGCAGAATTGGTAGGGATATTCACATTTCTACCGATAGATACATTCCTACGGAATGTGAAGGCAGAGAAAATCGCCATTCTCGACGGCGTTTTGTGCATAAAAGGCAACAACAAAATGTATAAGGCAATTACCGAAAGATACCGCGATTATACGATTTTAAGCACTTTGGTGTTGAGGAGTTATTTGTATCAAATTTAAAATATATTATTATGGATAAAGAGTTAAGAGAACAAATTAGTAGTATGTTTGTTGAAAGCCAAAAATACCAATGCCAAATAACCTCCTCATACACTCCGACAACCTCATTACCTTGCAATGCCTTTTAAACCAAGGTTTTGCGAGTAAAATTGAAAAAATGATAAAATTCAACGCAATTTTCTCTATTTCCCAAAAACCTTTTCCGCATTTTCCGTGGTAACGTCTGCTATTTCTTCCGCGGGTTTGCGATAGATTTCCGATAGTTTTTGTAGGATTTCCGTTAAATAGGACGGTTCGTTGCGCTTGCCGCGATGGGGGACGGGGGCAAGGTAGGGCGAGTCGGTTTCCAGAACGATATGCGACAAGTCGCAATGGCGCAAGGTTTCCGACAAGCCGGAATTTTTGAAGGTAAGCACGCCGTTGATGCCGATACGGAAATTTTTCAAGCCGAGAATGGCGTTCAATTCATCGGCGTTTCCGCCAAAGCTATGGAAAACACCGCGCAGAGAACCGGCACCTACTTTTTTTATCGAGCGGACGACTTCCCCAATCGCGTTGCGAGAGTGTATGGAAACGGGCAGGTTTTTTTCCGCGCCCCATTTCAGTTGGGTTTCGAAAACTTCGGTTTGTTGCCGCTCAAAAGTTTTGTCCCAGTACAAGTCGATGCCGATTTCGCCAATGGCGGCGTATTCCGCCCGCATCAATTCGTCGTGGACGGTTTCGAGTTGCCGTTGCCAATCTTCCGCCACGCTTGTGGGGTGCAAGCCCATCATCGGGATAAAAAAGTCGGGGTATGCGTTCACGGTATTTTTCAGGGGCGCAATCGATTCCGCGTCTATATTGGGCAGGAAGGTGCGTTGCACGCCGGACTGTTTTGCCCGCGCCACAACGTCGGAAAGATCATCTTTAAATTCGTCGGCGAACAGATGGGCGTGGGTATCAATAAGTTTCATTCAACGATTTCTTTTTTCCGATAGTAGTAAATCAATCCGTATTTGCGGTTTTCATCGAGGCGTTTTTCCATCGGCAAGTCCATCGTGTGCTTTTCCACTTCTTCCCAAATGTTGAAGATGATTCGGTCGGCTTCGCTGCGCAACTGCGCCACTTTGGCTTGCATACGCGCGGTGGATTTTTGGCAAAGCTGCTGAACCTGATAGCCTTCCTTGAACATCGAAAACATCACGTTCACTTTCGCGATGGACGGGTTGTAGATGGGAACCCCGCCTTTCGCCGTGCGCAGGTTTTCGCCCCGAATGATTTTTTCGCCCCAGCTGAGCAACGCTTCGTTGGTGGACAAGTCGGGAACCAACATATTGGCTTCCTGCAATCCGTAGAAGTACAACTGTTCGGCTTTGATTTCCGCGCGAACGACACTCATGTAAAGCACTTGCACAAAATGGGAAATGTACATTCTCGCGTTCTTGACTTTGTTTTGGAAGGATTTATTGGCGTTTGTCTGCGTATCCAAGGTTTGTTGATACAGGGCGCAAGCACGTTCCATCTGTATTTCTATTTTTTTTGCCTCGTCCAATGTGGCAACAGAAACGGCAAGGTGTTGAAAATGAGTGCTAGCCGATTTCTCAATGGCTGTTTTCAACGCCTTTATACGTGCGCTGTCGGTATTTGGCAGTTTGCGGTAAGGCATAAGCGTGTCTGCGATTTAGTTAGTCCTATTTTTCTCTGTACATCAGGTTTTCTGCCAGCGAGAACAGTTCTTTTTTCTTGTCGTCGCCCACTTCAATGCCCGACAGACAGTCTAACGCAGCAAGATAGTAATTTTCAATGAGATTCTGCGTTATTTTCCCCAAATTTAATTCATTATATATTTTTTTAACAGCATTGATTTTTGATTCCGGATCGAAATCCGATGCCGTAATCCAGCCTAGAAGCTCTGTTTTTTGTTTCCCCCGCGAGTTTTTCAGGGCTTTTATCAGCAGGTAGGTTTTTTTGTTGCACAAAATGTCCCCGCCGATTTTTTTGCCGAAGGTTTTGGGATCGCCATACACGTCGAGCAAGTCGTCTTTCAGTTGGAACGCCAAGCCGATGTTGATGCCGAATTGATACAGCAAATCGGCGTCCGGTTCCGGCACTTTGGCGATGATGGCGCCTATTTTCAACCCGCAAGCGAGCAACACGGCGGTTTTTAGGCGTATCATATTGAGGTATTCGGCTTCGGTAACGTTGAGCCGGGTTTCAAAATCCATATCGAACTGTTGCCCTTCGCACACTTCCAACGCCGTTTGCGAAAACAGTTCCAAAATTTCGGGCAACAAATTTTGGGGCACTTTGGCGATGAGCTTGTAAGCCTCGATGAGCATAGCGTCGCCCGAAAGTATGGCGACGTTGTCGTTCCATTTCTTATGTACCGTTTTTTGTCCGCGGCGCAGTTCCGAACGATCCATCAAGTCGTCGTGCAACAAGCTGAAATTGTGAAAAACCTCGATAGCGAGCGCGGCTTCCATCGTCTGCTTGATGTCGTTGCTGAACAGGTTGGTAGCCATAAGCGTCAGCACCGGGCGCAAGCGTTTCCCCCCCAACGACAAAATGTACTTTATCGGCTCAAACAGCGTTTGGGGTTCGGTTTTCAGCGGCAGCTTGGCTATCGCTTCGTCTATTTTTTCCGTGAGGGTACTTGGTGTGTAAATCATATTTTTTTTGAAAATTTAATCAGGGAATGAGCACGTTATACGTTATCCCCTGTGGATGTTTGTCAGGCTTGCCCCATTCCGCCGATTGGAGGGAAAAAGTCGCCTGGCGCGTTGATTATCTGAATGTTACCGCTTGCTTTTTCAAACTTATCGATGTTGTCCCTGAGCGCGAAAAGCAATCTTTTTGCGTGTTCGGGGGTAAGAATGATGCGGGATTTCACTTTTGCTTTGGGCACGCCCGGAACGATGCGCACAAAGTCGATGACGAATTCCGATGAGGAATGCGAAATGATTGCCAAATTGGAATATACGCCCTGAGCCACTTCTTCCGACAGCTCGATCTGAATCTGATTTTCGTTGTTGATCTTGTCCATTTTTTTATACTGCATTATATGGTTAAAAAATTCTAAGACTTCAATTTGTAGATGTCGTTGAGGTTGCGTCCGTATCCGTCGTAGTCCAATCCGTAGCCGACAATAAAATCGCATGGGATTTCAATGGCAACGTAATCGAGCTTGATGTCTTTCTTCAATGCATCGGGTTTGAAAAGCAAGGTGGCGATGCGGATTTCTTTGGGTTTCATCGCGCTGAGTTGTCCCAAAAGAGTTTCCATTGTGTTGCCCGTGTCCACGATGTCTTCCACGACGACGATTGTGCGCCCTTCGATGCTCTCGTTCAGCCCCAACACCTCTTTCACGTTTTCGGTGGAACTTGTGCCGCGGTACGACGCCAAGCGCACAAACGTGATTTCGCAAGGGATAGAAACGCGCTTCATCAGTTCGGCGGCGAACATAAACGCCCCGTTGAGGATGGCGACGAATATCGGGTCGCGATCTTTCAGGTCGGCGTTGATTCTTTCCGAAATTCGGTCGATGCTCCGTTCAATTTTTGTTGATTCGATGAAAACCTCGAACTCTTTGTCTTTGATTTTTACGCTTTTCATAATCCTTGAAGTTCTGAAAAATACAAAAATACAATTTTCCTCGTTCATTTCAAGAAAGAAGGCAGGTTTTTTTGCGCTTGGGCGCAATCATAGCTTCAAATAAAAATCCCGCGTCAGCTGATTGTATTCGTCCGAGTGTTCGTGGCGCGAATTTTCGAGGGTAATTTCGTCTTCGGCGAGGCTTTTGAAACAGGGGGAAATTTCCAGTAAAACCCGCTTGGGCAGGCTGTCGGGCAAGGGTTTCACAATGGTTTTGCGGACAATGTGCAACGACAGCCCTTCGCAAACCGCCTCTGTTTTTGACAGTTTGTCGGAAGGCAAAACGAGGGACAGGCTTCCTCGCGCCGAAAGCAATTTTTTTGCGCCGCCGAGCAGTTCTTCCATCGGCAACGATTCGCTATGGCGAGCGATGGAACGCTGCAAAACGGTGGGTTTCAGCGAATTTTCAAAGAAGGGCGGGTTGCAGACAAGCGCGTCGAATTGTTGTCCTGCGGACGAGGCGAAATGTCGGAAATCGGCTTCCAAAACGGAAATTTGCGCCGAGAACGGCGATTCCCGAATGTTTTTCTCGGCTTGGCTGATGGCAGCGGCGTCAATATCAATGGCGAAAATCCTCGCGCTTGGATTTCGTTGCGCCGTCATCAAGGCGATAAGCCCCGTTCCGGTGCCCACGTCGAGGATTCGCCCTGCGCCTTCCACGTCCGCCCACGCGCCGAGCAACACGCCGTCGGTGCCCACTTTCATCGCGCATTTGTCGTGAAACACTGTGAAGCGTTTGAATTTGAAATAGGGATTGGACATATTCTCTTCGGAAAAATGAATTTGGCACGAATTTTGGATAGTTAAATCCATAAGAACGAACAAAAATAGTGTATTTTCTTTTTCGCTGTTCCTAAAACCCGACAAAATCATGGGGAAGGACACGGAAAATAGGCAATCAAGGAAAAAAATATGTTTTCAAACAAGATAAAATTATTGGGTGGCAACGAGGAAGAGGCAAATGTGATTTCTTTTGTCTCAAACGATTTCATTGACGGCAATCAAGAGATGGATCCCGCGCTAATGTCCGACACCATACCCGTTTTGCCCCTGCGCAACACCGTTGTTTTTCCTGGAATCATCTTCCCCATTTCCGTAGGGCGAAGCAAATCGCTGAAATTGGCTAAGTCGGTGAAAAAAAACCGACAATATGTCGGGTTGGTTTGTCAGAAAGACGCTGATACGGAAAATCCCGAAAAGGACGATCTCTATCACTTGGGCGTGATTGCCGAGGTGCTTCGCGTCATTGAGTTGAGCGAAAACAATTTCAGTATCATCGTTCAGGCGAAAAAACGCTTCGAGTGGGTGGATATGGTGCAGACGGAACCCTATTTGACGGCGACGTACAAAATCAGGGAATACGTGAAGGCTGCCAAAGACGACAAGGAATACGCCGCGATGGTTGATTCGGTGCGCGAAGGAATGTTGCAGGCGTTGCACCTGATGGGCGAACCGCCGAGGGAACTGATCCAAGCCATCGGCAACCCTTCTTTCGCCGATATGCTGATCAGTTATTGCGCCACCAACCTGCCCATCGACAGTCGCGAGAAGCAGACCTTGCTGAGGATCAACGATGAAAAGGAACAGGCATACCGTCTGCTGATGATCATCAACCGCGAGAAGCAGATTTTGGAATTGAAGATGAACATTCAGATGAAGACGCGCGAAGATTTGAACCAACAGCAAAAAGAATACTACCTGCAACAGCAAATCCGCACCATTCAGGAAGAATTGGGGGGCAACACGCAACAGATTGAAATCAATGAGTTTCGCGAAAAGGCGAAAAAGAAAAAATGGGGTAAGGAAGTGGCGGAAACCGTCGAGAAGGAAATCAAGAAATTGGAACGGCTCAATCCGCAATCGCCCGATTATTCGGTGCAGTACGGCTATTTGGAAACGATAGTGGACTTGCCGTGGAACGAATGCACCAAAGACAACTTCAACCTGAAACACGTGCAAAAAGTGCTCGATCGCGATCATTTCGGCATGGAAAAAGTGAAGGAACGCATTATCGAGCATTTGGCGGTGCTGAAATTGAAAGGCGATTTGAAATCGCCCATCATCTGCCTCTACGGCCCCCCCGGCGTGGGGAAAACGTCGCTGGGGAAATCCATCGCCGAGGCGTTGAACCGGAAATACGTCCGCGTTTCGCTGGGCGGTTTGCACGATGAGTCGGAAATCCGCGGGCATCGCCGCACCTATATCGGCGCCATTCCCGGACGGATTATTCAGAACATTCAGAAAGCTGGTTCTTCGAATCCCGTTTTTGTGCTGGACGAAGTGGATAAAATCGGCAACGATTTTCGGGGCGATCCCTCGTCAGCCCTGCTCGAAGTGCTTGATCCCGAACAAAACAATGCCTTTCACGACAACTACTTGTCCATCGACTACGATTTGTCGCGGGTGCTTTTCATTGCCACGGCAAACAACTTGAACAGCATTCCGCGCCCCTTGCTCGATCGTATGGAATTGATCAACGTGGGCGGTTACATTATGGAAGAGAAAATCGAAATCGCCCACCGCCATTTGATTCCCAAAGAGTTGGAAACCCACGGGATTCCGACAGCGTCTTTCGACATTCCCAAATCCACCCTCTCTAAAATCATTGAGAGCTACACCCGTGAATCGGGCGTGCGCGAATTGGACAAGAAAATCGCGAAGATTATGCGCAAAATCGCTATGAAAATCGCGATGAAAACCACCTATCCCGCACAACTGCAAGCGGACGACTTGCAAGAATACCTCGGCGCGGTGGAATACAGCAAGGATCGCTATCAGGGCAACGATTACGCGGGGGTGGTTACCGGGCTGGCGTGGACGGCTGTCGGCGGCGAAATCCTCTTCGTGGAAAGTTCGCTCAGCCGAGGCAAAGGTTCCAAGCTGACGATTACCGGAAATCTGGGCGACGTGATGAAGGAATCGGCGATGCTGGCGATGGAATACATTCATTCGCACGCGGCGGAATTGGGCATCGCCCCCGACGTGTTTGAAAATTGGAACACGCACATTCACGTTCCCGAAGGCGCGATTCCGAAAGACGGTCCCTCGGCTGGAATCACGATGATAACGTCCTTGGCTTCGGCATACACGCAACGCAAAGTCAGAGCCAACCTCGCGATGACGGGCGAGATTACGCTTCGCGGAAAGGTGTTGCCCGTCGGCGGGATCCGCGAGAAAATGCTGGCTGCCAAACGTGCGGGAATCAAAGACGTCGTTCTTTGCGAGGAAAACCGCAAAGACATAGCCGAAATCAAGCCGATATACCTCAAAGGGCTGAAATTACACTACGTGAAGGACGTTTCGGAAGTGTTGCGCATCGCCCTGCTGAAAGAAAAAGTGAAGAATGCGAGAGATTTTTCGGAAAAGAAAACGAAGGATGAATGATAAAATATCTTCATTATTTATTTGAACATCATTCTATTATACTTTCGCTCTCGTCATTGTGTCTCGCTTTGTTTTTTTGCACGAGTTCTTTTGACGTGTTGGCGTAGCAATACACGCAAAAATGACCGCAAGTGTTGTACATTCCAATGTCTTTGGAAATCATACAGCCGCAAAGTTTTCGCTGTCCTTTGTCCTTGATTTTTTCGGGCGAAAGCAGTTTTAGTTTGTCGTTGGTATCATCGTTTTTCGTGTCAAAATCAAGTGTTGCCTGTTGCACTGTCTTGTCGGGCATTTTGCCATATAGTTCAGGTAATAAACCAAGTCGCTGTCGTCTGCAAAAATGCGTTTCATCAACTCGCCGTCGATGCAACGGTTGTGTTCGATGCCGTATTGTTGCAAGTCGATTTTTTCGGCACAAGTGCCAAGCGAGATTTGCCAACCGTCTTTTGCCCAAACATCGCGGCATTTTGCCAAACCGTCGGCAATTTCATTCATTTGCGCTTGCGTAAATTCCGAATTTTCAACGCTTTCAAATATCTGTCTCGCTGAAAATTAAAGATTTTTCGCAAGCCACCGCCCTGAGTTTCAATCATAATTTGCTAATTCGGCTGATTTCCAAAATCAAACAGCTCAACGAAAGAATAAACGGCACGAAGCAAAAAAAATCCCCTGCAACTTACACCGGAAACGAATGTCCCGACAAGCGTTCCTCGGCTAATTTTTCGTACTTCGTGCCTTTCCGTCCGTAATTGCAATAGGGGTAGATGCTGATGCCGCCACGTGGCGTGAAAATGCCGGTTACCTCGATGTATTTGGGTTCCATCAGCGCAATCAAATCCTTCATAATGAGGTTCACGCAATCTTCGTGAAATGCACCGTGGTTGCGGAAACTGAACAGGTAGAGCTTCAAACTCTTGCTTTCCACCATTTTCTCGCCGGGTATGTAGTTGATGCGGATAGTGGCGAAATCGGGTTGCCCGGTAATGGGGCAGAGGCTCGTAAATTCGGGGCAGTCAAAAGTAACCCAATAGTCGTTGTCGGGGTGTTTGTTTGTGAAAGCCTCTAACATTTCGGGGGCGTAATCTTGTTTGTATTCGGTTTTATGCCCCAAATGGCTTAAATTTTCGTTTTGCATAGCCGTTTTAATTTTTGACAGATGATTTTTTCTTCAAATACTGTTCCAATCCCTTTTTTCGTAATTTGCAGGATGGGCAACGTCCGCAGCCATCGGCGACGATGCCGTTGTAGCAGGTCAGCGTTTCGTTGCGCACGATGTCGAAAACGCCCAACTCGTCCGACAGTTCCCATACCGCTTCCTTGTTGCGCCACATCAGCGGCGTGTGAATGACGAATTGCTTGTCCATCGCCAAATTGAGCGATGCGTTGAGCGAGCGGATAAAGGTGTCGCGACAATCGGGATAACCGCTGTAATCGGCTTCGGAAACGCCGGTTACCAAATGGCGAATGCCCTTGGCGTAAGCCGTGGCAGCTGCGAGCGTGAGGAAAATCATGTTTCGTCCGGGGACGAAGGTGTTGGGGTAGGAGTCCGCGGGTTTATCCTCGTCCATCGCGATGGACGGGTCGGTCAGCGAGTTGGGGGCGAGTTGCGAAATAACCCCGGCGTCCAACAGCTGGAAGGGGACGCCCGCTATCTCGGCGATGTGCCGAGCCGCTTTTGTTTCCTGCGAATGTCGCTGTCCGTAGGAAATGCACAAGGC
>JAISYO010000111.1 GCA_031269865.1 Dysgonamonadaceae bacterium
CGATTGATTATATCACAAAATGCGATGTTGAAGTAATTTTTGAGCATTTGATTAAATTTTTGCACCCATTTATGCCTTTTATTACAGAGGAAATATATCAATCTTTATTTCCACGAAACGAAGGCGAAAGTATAATGAACGCCGAAATTAGACAGCAATTTTTTGAAAATGTTGATAATAAAGTGCTTGATGATTTTGAAGCCGCCAAAGAAATCATTACCCACATTCGCAATATTCGCGCCTCAAAAAATATCTCGCCCAAAGAGCGATTGACTTTGCAGGTAAACAATGGACATAACGCTGATTATAACGAAATTATAAAGAAATTGGCAAATGTGGGAATCGCCCCCCTTAATCCCCCCTCAGAGGGGAAACAAGTCCCCGTTGAGGGGGATTTAGGGGGCAAAGCGGGCGCGGTTTCCTTTATGGTTGGCATTTGCGAATACGCCGTGCCTGTCGGCAACCTGATAAACGCGGACGAGGAAATCAAGAAAATGGAAGCCGAAATCACTCGCCTCGAAGGTTTCTTGAAATCGGTAAACACCAAACTCTCGAACGAAAAATTTGTCGCCAACGCCAAGCCAGAAGTCGTTGAAAACGAGCGAAAAAAACAAGCGGACACGGAAAGCAAAATCAAAGCCTTGCGAGAAAGTATCGACGGCTTGAAAAAATAATAAGGGGCTGTTTTTGTTAAACAGCCCCCTAAAAAAGCGTTTCGGCAAATCCCTTATGCCGGAATCCTCATTTTGTAGAACGAACGCCAAACGAATGCCAATCCCAACAGCAGGAAGGCGATGGCAATATAGAGCGAGTAATCGGTTGAGGGATCTTTTTTCATCTCGATGCAGATTTCAGTCGCCAACAGCCCGAACAGCGTTGAGAATTTGATGATCGGGTTCAGCGATACCGATGTCGTGTCCTTAAACGGATCTCCCACCGTGTCGCCCACCACTGCCGCTTCGTGCAGGGGTGTGTTTTTCTCTTGCAAGTCAACCTCAACCACCTTCTTGGCGTTGTCCCAACTTCCCCCGGCGTTTGCCATATAAATCGCTTGGAACAAGCCGAATATGGCGATGGAAATCAGGTAAGCCACAAAGAAATTGGGATCCATAAACGCGAAAGCCAACGTCAGCGAGATGAGCGCGATGAAAATGTTCCACATTCCCTTTTGCGCGTATTGCGTGCAGATGCGCACCACGGAAATGGAATCGTTCATATCCGCCTCTTTTTTATCGAGGTTGAAGGTTTGCCTGATGAATTTCACTGCGCGGTAAGCACCGGTGGTAACGGCTTGCATGGACGCGCCGCTGAACCAGAAGATAACCGCACCGCCGCAAATCAGTCCGAGGATAACAGGGGCGTCGGTTAGCGACAAGTGCAACAGCCCCACTTTTTCGAGCAGCAAGATGATGGAAAATATCATCGTGGTGGCGCCCACCACCGCCGTGCCGATGAGCACCGGCTTAGCTGTCGCTTTGAAGGTGTTCCCTGCCGAGTCGTTCGCTTCGAGGTAATGCTTGCCTTTTTCGAAGTCGGGCTTGAAGCCGAAATCTTTCTCAATCTCTTTTTCAATGTCGGGAATGGCTTCTATCTGAGAGAGTTCAAACACCGATTGGGCATTGTCGGTAACCGGTCCGTAGCTGTCCACCGCAATGGTAACCGGTCCCATACAAAGGAATCCGAAAGCCACCAAACCGAAGGCAAAGATGCTTGCGTGAGGTCCCAAAATGCTGTAAAGTCCCGATTCGGACGTGAAATAGGCGATCGTCATCAACCCGACAATCAACATACCCGTCCAAAACGCGCTGAAATTGCCGGACACAATCCCCGAAAGGATATTCAGCGAAGAACCGCCTTCGCGCGATGCCGTAACCACTTCCTGCACGTGCGCCGATTTCGAGCTTGTGAATATCTTTGTAAATTCCGGTATGAGCAACGCCGCCAAGGTTCCGCAACTGATGATGATGCTCAGCTTCCACCAAAGTGTCGAGTCTGCCATATCGTGCAAGAGCAGGTGGCTCATAAAGAAGGTTGCCAAGATGCACAAGAGGGAAGCGATCCGTATCAAGCGTGTCAGGGGCGTTTCGAAATCGAACATTGATTTGTTGCCGTACATATTTCTCGATATGGTGTGGTTGAGGAAGAAGGAACAGCCCGAAAGAAAATCCATCAGGAAACGCATTCCGAAAATCCAAACGATGAGCTTGGCTTGGATATGCGGATCGGGAACCGCCAGTGTGATGAAGGTAATCAACGCCACGCCCGTAACTCCGTAGGTTTCAAATCCATCGGCGGTGGGTCCAACACTGTCGCCCGCATTGTCGCCCGTGCAGTCGGCGATTACGCCGGGGTTGCGTGGATCGTCTTCCTTCACTTTGAAAACCACTTTCATCAAGTCCGAACCGATGTCGGCAATCTTCGTGAAGATGCCCCCCGCAATGCGCAAGGCGCTCGCGCCGAGCGACTCGCCGATGGCGAAACCGAGGAAGCAGACGCCCACAATATCGCGGGGCACAAACAAGAGGATAAACACCATCATTACCAATTCGAGCGAGATGAGGAAAAGCCCCACGCTCATTCCGGCTTGCAAGGGAATGTAAACCACTCGCCACGGCTTGCCGAGCAGCGACGCGAATGCGGTGCGGGAATTGGCGTAGGTGTTTACGCGAATGCCGTACCACGCCACGCTGTAAGAGCCTAACATCCCGACGACGGAAAAAGCCAGCACTTGCGCGGCTACGCCAATCGGCTTGCCGAGCAACCCGATGAAATAGATGCACAAGACAATGGCAATCAGCAGAAACAGCATCAAGAGGAATCGCCCTTGTTGCAAAAGGTAGGTTTTGCAAGTGGCGTAAATGGTTCGCGCCACCTTCGCCATTGATTCGTGCGTGGGCAGTTTCTTTACTTCGTGGAACAGCAACAAGCTGAAACCGAGGGTTCCAACAATAATCATCGCACCATAAAAGAGAAAATCCCAAGAGGTAATGGCATAGCCTTCGATGTGGAATGTCCCCTCGTGCAAATCGGGGATAGCCAAGTCAGCCTCGCTCGCAAATACGCCGAATGACGAAAATAGCAAAATAATCGTCATCAAAAGAAACGGTTTGATATTTTTCATTACGTTTATATGATTTTTTAAAAAGAACAAAATTGCGCAAAGGTAGCAAATAAAAATCAGAAGGGGCTACAAAAAATCGGGTAAATTTTATCGGAAACCGTATTATTTGCTTTTCTTGGGACGGATTTTTCGCTTTGCGCACTATTTATCGCCCGTAGTCCGAATTTCAAGCCCAAGCCTCTCAACCCCTTTCAAGGTTTCGTCCTGCATTCCCTGCCGGATTTGCAATCGGGAAAATGTGGTGGAGTCGAACCGCGCCGAGCGGATATAGGGGACGGAAAGCTGATGTAACCCCCCCACGCCGTTGCCGAGCCATTTTCCGTTGGTGTCAGCCAATTGAATGTCCAACGAATCGCTGCGCAACAGCGAATCCTGCACGTTTTGCCCGATGAAGAGCCAGATGTTCCGATAGGGATAGGTGGCGTCGGTGGTAATTTCGATGGAAATATCGTAGGATTTGTCGGGGTTCAGCCCCAGAGAGTCCAGCTCGAAAACTACCGGGGCGTTTTTTTCCCACGCCGCGTTTTCGATCGGGCGGAAACGAAAAAAGGCTTCCCCCTCGTTGCAACCCGCAAGAAAGAGAAGGCTTCCCAAGACGACACACAAAGCGGAAAAGCATTTCATTTTCGCTCGCCGGAATTATTGCCGTGGTGGTTGTTGTTGTCGGGGCGTCTTCTTTTCGGCTTGCGTTTTTTGCGCGATTGGTTTCCGCCTTCGGTATCGAAACGGGTAATACTCTGATCTTTAAGAATGTCCCCTGCAAATTCCGATTCGTTGCCGTTTTGTTTTTCCGTTTCGGCGGTAAGTTTGATCGGTTTTTTCCCTTTTTTGTTCATCGCGATGATCTCGAAAACGCGCTCTTTGGGAATGGTTACGAGGTTGGCTAAACTGCGTTTGTCGGACGAGTATGTCATCATACCCGAAAAAATATCGGTTTTGAAGTGGTAAAAATCGCCGTCCTTTGTTTCGAGCACGATTTCTTTCGAGGGCAGTTTGCGTTGCGCTTCCACGTATGCGTCCACTTCGTAGTTCATACAGCATTTCAATTTGCCGCACTGCCCGGCCAGCTTCTGCGGATTGATGGAAATATCTTGGTAACGGGCGGCGGAAGTGGAAACGGAAACGAAATTCGACACCCATTTGCTGCAACACAATTCGCGTCCGCAGGGACCGATACCGCCGATGCGCCCGGCTTCCTGCCGCGCACCGATCTGCTTCATCTCTATTTTTACCTTAAACTCGGTGGCAAGCACCTTGATTAGTTGGCGGAAGTCCACCCGCTCGTCGGCGATATAATAAAAGATGGCTTTGTTGCCGTCGCCCTGATATTCCACGTCGCCGATTTTCATTTGCAAGCCGAGTTCTTCGGCGATTTGTCGCGAGCGGATCATCGTCTGTTCCTCTTTCCCTTTGGCTTGCTCGTATTTTTCAAGATCCACCGATTTGGCAACGCGGTACACGCGCCTCAACCCTGTTTCGTCGGGGCGGAAGTTGTTTTTTCGCATTTGCTTTTCCACCAGTTTGCCTGTCAGCGTAACGGTGCCAATATCGTGTCCGGGCAATGCTTCAACGGCAACAACGTCGCCTTTGTGCAACTCTAATTTACTGCTGTTAAGGAAATAACCCTTGCGTGTGTTTTTAAACTGCACTTCCACCATATCGCTCAACGATTGCAGTTCGGGGTAGTTGCCCAGCCAGTCGAAGGTGTTCAACTTGCCGTTTTGTCCGCAACAAATGCCGCAGCCGCCTTTCCTGCAACCCGATGAATTTCCGCAGGGTTCTGTTTTTATCGGGGCGATGTCCGATAGCTTATCTGATAACGATTCTTTGTCCATATATTGATGAAGTCCGGCAGATTTAACGTCAGCCGGATTATATTAGTCGTGAAAATTTTCGAAAGGTACAAAATTTTCGGCAAACGAAACCGATTTTCGTTAAAATTTAACGGCTTTCTTCGACAATTCATCTTTGCGGACAACGCCTATTTTTTCAACAACACCGTAACTTTCAGGCAGAGATCCAAAAAAATGATTTTCGCATTGCCGTTTTGTTCGATTTGGCGGTAAGCCGAAGAAAACTCGTTGTTCAACGCCTCGATGTTCCGCTCGTTGATGAAGGGAGAGAAACGCAGTCCAAATTCACTCTCGTCGAGGTTTAGGTAAACGATTTCCGGCTTGCGCAGGTTGTTCACGAAGTATTCGCGAAACAGGCGAAGGCTGTACTGCAAAAAACTTTTTTGCGCTTCGCGCCCGATGCCAGCCAATTCTGCGGCAACCGTTTTCACGGCTTTGATGTTGCGCGACGCCGAGGCACGCATCATCTCTTTGAAGAGGCAGAAAAAAGAGGCGGTTTCGTCGGACGACTGTATTATTTCTATGGCTTTCAGGAAACTGCCGTTGGCGATATGCGCCACCGATCCGGCGTTTTCAGCGTCCAGCCCGAAATTCGACTGTATGGCGGCGATCATCTCTTCGTTTTCAATCGTGCGGATATGAAGCGGTTGGCAACGCGACCAGATGGTTTGCAACACATTTTCGGAATCTTCCGAAACCAGCAGGAAAACCGTGTTCGCGGGCGGCTCTTCAATCATCTTCAAGAGTTTGTTGGCGCAGGATTCGTGCATTTTTTCCGGTAGCCAGACAACCATAATTTTGTATTGCGCCTCGTAAACTTTCAAGTTTAGCTTGCGGATAATTTCTTCGCTTTCCTTGGCGTAGATGATGCCCTGCGCGTTTCCCGCGTCGATGAAATTGAGCCAGTTGCCGAGGTTGAAATAGCGGTTTTGCGACAGGAACTTGCGCCATTCAGGTAGGTATTCGTCGCAGACTTTCGATTTGATTACCGGAAACACGAAATGCAAATCGGGGTGCGACAGCTTGTCGAATTTATGGCACGAGGGACATTCGCCGCAAGCTTCGTCCGCTTGTCGGTTTTCGCAGTTCAGGTAACGGGCGTAGGCGATTGCCAAGGGCAGTTTGCCCACGCCTTCCTGTCCGTAGAAAATCCGTGCGTGGGGGACGAAGCCCTTCTGCACCGTTTCGACAAGGTGTTTTTTTACGTCGTGAAGCCCTATGATGTTGCGGAAGTACATAGAAAATCAATCAATAAATTTCCTTCGCCACGCGATAAACGCTTTCGGTAGCCATCAGCGTATAGAAATGAAGCCCGATAACCTTGTTCGCCTTCAATTCTTTGCATTGTTGCGTACACCATTCCACGCCAACCTCTTTCGCTTGCGCGTCGTCTTTGCATTTGCGCAGTTCCACCGCCAAGTCTTCGGGAATGTCGGATCGGAAGATTTTGGGCAGTACCGTCAGTTGATTTTTCAAGTGAATGGGTTTGATGCCCGGAATGATGGGGACGGTAATTCCGGCTTCGCGGCATCGCCTCACGAAGTCAAAATACTTGCTGTTGTCGAAAAACATTTGAGTTACAAGGTAATCGGCGCCGTTATCGACTTTCATTTTCGTGTAGAGTATTTCCGTGTCCATATTGGGCGATTCCTCGTGCTTTTCGGGGTAGCATGCCATACCGTAGGTAAATGGGGTTTCGGGTGCCTCGAAAGTCGAGCCGTCGAGCGCGATACCCTTGTTGTAGTCGTTGATTTGCAATTGCAAATCGGTGGCGTGTTGGTGGCTGTTCATATTGCGCTGATCGGTGTCGAGCTTGCTGCCGTCGCCACGAAGCAAGAGCAAATCGGTTACGCCGAGAAATTCCAAGTCGATGAGGGCGTACTCGGTTTCTTCCTTCGAAAAACCCTTGCAGATGATGTGCGGAACGGCTTTTATGCCGTATTTGCTTTGTATGGCGGCGGCAATCGCCACCGAACCCGGACGCTTGCGCACGTTCACTTTGCGGAAAATGCCGTCCGCATCTTCCTTATACACGTTTTCGCTATGGTGCGTGGTAATGTTGATGTAGCGCGGGTTAAATTCTTTGAGCCGATCTATCGTCTTGAATACCTGCTTAATGCTCTGCCCTTTCAGGGGTGGCAGTATTTCGAGCGAAAATGCCGTCCCCGACGATGGGTTGTTAATCAATTCCGAAATTTTCATACTGCAATTATTTATTGAAAATCGCCCGGATAATGTCCATTCCGTTGGCGTAAAACAACAATCCGAACAGCAAAACCATTCCTG
>JAISYO010000091.1 GCA_031269865.1 Dysgonamonadaceae bacterium
TAAATGGAAATACAATGCCCCTCCACCGAAAAATGGCTCGATATACCTACCTTTATATTTCGGTATATGCTTTTCGATATTGGGGATTTCATTGGATTTCCCGCCTCTGTATTTGATTAATGGTTTCATACAGATTGCTTTTTATTATATTTTGATTTAATCATACCGCTATATTCTATCTTTTGTAATCAAATTCCAATAATGTTCGCCTAATATTGTCAATTTACACGATTTGCTCTCCATTGCTGCAAAATACATATGTTCGGCATCAATAGGCACTACTAAATTAATACGATTATACTTTTGTAATAATTCAAATTTCAGTGTGTTTTCTTTATTTGGCTCTTCGCTCGTTGGTTCAAAACTTGGGTCAAGTTTAAAGTCTTGTCCTTTTTCAGGGAACAATTCCGTCAATTTTTTCAAGTCAGATAAAGAAATTGGCGGTTGAACTTTCCGTAAAGTTATAAAACTACGAACATTCGTTTTGAAAATTGGGCGTTGTTCCCATGCGCCTAACGATTGGTCAATATGTGCATAAATACTACCCGGCGTTATATCACCGACTAAATTTGCAACGCTACCATTCATTGCATCAACAAATAAATTTGTAAAAACTCCGTTTCCACCTTCTTCAATTGCATATTGATTTTCACTTGAAGCCGTTAAAATGGTAGTTCCTTCTGTAAGTATTGACTTGTCTTCTTGCGGGGACGATTTACCCATTACTCCTGCATGACAACAATCTAAAATAATAACTTTGTTTCTTGCCTGCGAATTATTGACAATATGTAGCAATTCATTCATCGGCAATCCATCATCGCCATCTTTGCAGTCGGAAGTAATCAAATAACCGCCTGTATTTTCAATATAACCGTGTCCTGAGAAATAAAATAACGCTATATCGCATTGGTCTTTAAATAGTTCTTCAATTTTGTTTTTCAAATCTTTTCTATTGATAGAAGTAGAAGAACTCGTGGCAATTTCAATATCTACATCAAAGTTTTTCGTGCCATCGCCGTGCCTGTCAAGCACTTGCTTGATAGCATACGCATCATTAACGCAACCTTTTAATAGGCTTATGTTTTCGTAATAATCAATGCCAACGACTAATGCTTTTCTCATAATTATTTGTTTTTACCTTCTTTCATTACTTGGTCTATTGCAGAAGCAATTTTATCCCAGTCCCAATCACTGGTTCTATTTCTCTGTAACCCTGTTGGCAATAGAGTAATTGTATTTGCTCCACCAACATAAACTCCAAAGATTGGAACATTTTGTGTTTTTGCAAAATCAATCTCTTTAATTACACCTGTTGCAATGTATGTTTTTTTGCCAACAAGCACAATTAATATATTACATTTATTTATTTTTGATTTAATTAGTTCTTCCCACTCTTTTGGGGGAAGAGATTCTTTTGATGACCAATCTTCAATATTGAAAGGGGTGCGTGAGTTTTTTGCTTGACCTATAAATAGATTTTTTTCAGTGCTATTATTGTCAAAATCAAAACTTATAAATGCTCTTGGATTTGCCATCTTTTATTTTTAAAATTATTATTTTATCCTAATTCTTCAATAGCCTTTACAATAGAACTACCTTGCCATTTGACAATTTTATCTGCATTATCTTTTACTACTTTGGAAGTTCTTTCAGAACCCCACGGTTCAATTGCAATAATAGGTTTACCATATGACTTAGCAATGTCAATTTCTTCGTTAATCCATTTGCTATAAGAAGCATAAACACCTGCCAAAATTAAAACACAACTTGTTCCTCTCATTTGGGCATCAATTGCTTCTCTTAATTGTTTTTGTGTTCCATTCGTATGAATAGGGTCATTTTGGGGAACAGAGTGATTATAATAATCCAACCCTTGTTCATCAAGCATTTCCACAATTCTGTCATAAGCATCTCCGTATGCCCATGAATGACTAATAAATAATCTGTATGTTTTCATATCTCAAAATTTTTATTACTGTTATTATCTTTTGTTTGATATTTCACCTTTTCCTCTGCCACTTTCAACGCTTGTAATGCAATGTCTTCATCTAAAACTTCATAAACGACTTTATCGGAAAGCCATGCTACTAATAATTCATTTTCGCTTACATTAAAGTATGCAGCAAGTTTAATAATCTGTTCCCGTGAGGCTTTTCGCTGTCCACGTTCGATTCGGCTCATTATAGCTGGGTCAATATCAAGGTAAGCAGCAATCACTCGTAATGGTAACTGCTTGCTTTCTCTCAATTCTCTTAGTATTTCGCCTATATTTTTCATCACGATAAAATTTTCTTGACTATTTTTGACAAAGATACAAACTATATTAGATACCACGATATAAATGAAAGAAAAAGTTATCAACAGTTGGGTATCCTATATCTTAATCCCCTTGTTTTTATTCACTTCCGATTTCTTTTCGATATTGAATCTTTGCTGTACCTCCTGATATTTCTGCTTAAACCATTCTAAAATATCCATCCCATTGAGATTCAGCCTCAGTTTATTCGGATTATTCGATTCTTTCTCGATTTTCAGTTTAACATCTTCCGCTGCAAACTTCCGGTTGTGTTCAGGCGAAAAGAAAGAAAAAGATTTGACTGTTAGAGTTTTACCATCAAACAGCGACTTTATATTTTCAACAGCAAGCCCAATTTTCCGGCAAAGTCCGGCAATGCGGAGTTGTTCTTTCATCATCGGGAACAAACTGTGAATCAAGTTCAGCTCTTCCTGCGCCTTGTACGGCTCGTATTCCTGTTTTGCCTTTTGGAGTTTGGCTTCTACGGTTGCCAATTCTTTTGTTTTATCTTTTACATGCCTGTCCATATCAAGAAATTTTTCCCTTGCCTCATCTTTGCGGTCGTACAAATCCCGAACCTTTTCATAGACTTCCTGATGTTCCTGCTTTTGTTCCTGAATGTCTTCTTTCAGATGCTCGTTTTCGACAAACAGTTCCCTGTAATACTGCTGTGTTGTGATATTTCTTGCCTCTGAACCCCTGACGCCCCGTTGCAATCCATATTTCTGCATCCGCTCTGCGTAACTGTCCTGATAGCCTTCGAGTTTATCCCTTGCCATCACATCATCGGCGCACAAGCGGGCGGCGTTGGGATTCTTTTTCCGATACTTTTTCTTACCATCCTCCGGCTTTGTCGCTTTAGCTTTTCTTCTTTCACCGGTAACAATCGGGACTACGGTAGCATGGATATGGGGCGTCTTTTCGTCCAGATGCAGGACAGCCGATACAAGATTATCCTTACCGAATGTTTCCCTTACCCAATTGAGACTGTCCCGACACCAATCATCCAGTTTGCCGGAAGCCTCAATGCGTTTCATATCTTCCGGACTGCCGGTGAGCATAAACCGCAAGGCGCGAACTTGTTTTTCATTAATCTTGCGGGTGATACCGGCGTGTTCTATCCGGTATTGGATTGCTTCCGTCCGGTTGTTTACCCCATCGGGAAAATGAATCAGTTCTTTATTCAGGTGTGTACGGGTTTTGTCCGCGTTTTTCGGGTCGATTGTCCGCTCAATGTGTGCCGACGTTGCGGCATCATTGCCCGACGCTTTTTTGATATTGAGTACTGCATATCCCATTTTAGATTATTTTACTGTTAATAATTTGATTGGAAATTTTATCCGGCTTCCGTTTCGGGAAGCCTTCAGGAGGAGTCCAGAGGGGGAACACCTTTGGCTTATTGGGGCATTTTTAGCGTAGAGCAACGGAGCGTTAAGAAAATGCCCTAATAAGCTACGGCAATTTTTAAATTGTCCCTGCGGCACGTTCGCTCAAAGTTTGAAACCCTTGCGTACCTGCTTTTGAGGAAGCTGTTTTTTGTTGCACAAATATTCATTCAGGTCTTTATGCTTGGCGTAGAACTCCGACTGGTCAGTAACATTTAGGTAACAGAGTTTCAGTTCCTGAACTGCACGTTTTCCTGCTTCGTCATTATCTAAAAAGGTGGTAATGCTTCCGTATCCGGTCAGAGAACTTTTTATTTTTGCCAGATTGCTCAACGAATTGAGGATTATCACATCGGCTTTGGCTTGCTGCCAATTCTTCATCGTCAGGAACGAAAGGTAGTCCATAAAACCTTCGAACAGTTGGCAGGTATTGTTATTGCCGGCTGCTTTTATTGTTGTGGTGTTTTTTGAGGTACATCCTTTGAAATACCTGTTCCGCAACTCATAGCCTCCGGTATCGTTTCTGAACCCAACAGCAAAATAGGGTTTGCCGTTTACGCTGTAATGTACTTCCTGACAATGCAGCCGGGCGATTTCAGTGTTTATACTCCGTTCATTCAGGTAAGTGAGTAAACTTGGATTAGTCAGCACATCAATTCTCTGAATAGAAATTGTCTGTTGGTGTGGAATTTTCGGGACAATCTCTTTTTCCTTTTGAAAAGAAAAAGAGGCTGTCCCGGCAATCTTTTGCTCCAGTAATTGCATGGCTCTACCGTTGGAACAGCTTTCGATACGCATAACAAGGTCGATGAGCGTTCCGCCTTCGCCTGTCCCGTAATCTATCCACAGGTTTTTATTGTAATCCACTTTCATGCTTGCGTTATGGTCTTCCCTGAATGGAGAATGATACATGCCATAACTGACGTTGTCTTTTGCCGGATAAATGCCTGAACCGGCAAGATAATCCCGTATCGGGAACTGATTGATTATTTTTGAGTTCATGAAATTTAATACTTAATTGATTGATATTTTTTCTTCACAGGAATAGTCATATCCCGTTAAATACTGCTTTACTTTATCATGTGTATATAGAATACAGGGTAAAGTAAAGCGTTTCCGGTAATCCCCGCCGGAAACTTTACTTTACTCTATTATCTATGCACCCGAAGTAAGGTAAAGCGATTATCAGTAATGATAGTCGGGATTTAAGCCGTATTTCTTGGCGGTATCCTTTACTATCATGCGCTTGTTCTCAAGAAAAGTTTTTAACTTACATAACTTGTTTTCGCCATAGATACAGTTGATTGTGGCATATCCTCGTTTAAGGGCTTTCATCAACTCACTGTAACCGTACCGTTCCGATTCGGGAAAAGTCGCTTCTAATGCTTGCCTGTGCTGCTCTTCTTTCAACTCTGAATAGTCAAAAAAATGAGATTCGCTTTTATTCTTATCGAAACTGTATCCATCAACTAATTCGGGAAAAGCGTCTTCATTAATCCGGAACGCAAACGGTTCAAAGTCCATTGCGCGGATATGGACCGCCTGAACGGTACTAATATTGCTGTCCAGTTTGTCTTTGGCAACTTCCAAAACCGTTTCAGCCTTGTTGTTTAACTCCGTTCCGATATGTCCACGTGCATTTTCATCCGCCTTGTTCTGGTGCAGGATAGTATGAATGTGGATTTGCCTCTCATCCGTCCACTGCATAAGTTTGGAAATGATTTTGGTCGATTCGCTTGGACTGTTAATGTCGTAAACCATGTCCCGGATGCCGTCGATAATGACCAATCCCAGACCCTCCGTATGATAAATGGCTTCTTCCACAATAGCTATCCTGATTTCCGGCGTATGTCTGCGCAATGATAGGAACTCTAAATTTTTCGGTTCTTTATCCAACGGCAAGCCTGCCATGCGGACTATACGCTTCATTACCTTTTGGCAATGGTAAGGGCTTTGTTCAGTATCCACATACAGGATTTTTCGCTTGTTTTCGGGAAGTTCGGCGGCGTATTGCAATACTGTTCCATTCTTCAATGATGCAGCCACAATCGCCGATACGTTAAACGTCTTTTTACTCTTAGCCTTGCCGATGGAAGCGCTGAAATTACCTAATGTCCCGATGGCTGAACCATGTACTTTAAGAATTTCAGGGGCTACTATATATTCTCCGGTAAGCGTCAAACGGGAAGCCTGCCAAAGAATAATGACTTCCTGATTTTTCGTTTGCTCTGCCATAGCCTATTTCTTTAAAAGTTTGTTCGACATCACATACTGCTGCGCTTCCCTTGCAATCTGCATTTGCGTTTTCACCGGATTTTGGCGTAACCATGCCTCCAATTCTTCCTTTTCAAAATACAGCATTTTCCCCTGCGGTTTGTAATGGGGAATCAGGTTACCCGACGTTAATTTGTACAGGTAACTTTTCGACAGGTTGAGGAACTTGCTCGCTTCATCAAAGCTAAGAATGTTTTTTACCATAAATACCATTTGTTCGAGTTCGGAAACCCGGTCTTCAATACTTTTCATTTCAAAATATTTTTTGTAATTGAACAAATGGAGTGTGCACCCTCCGTAACTTGTAATCGACTACGGGGGCAAAAGTAATTCAGTAAAAATCAACGGAAATTGAGCTTTGTTTGAGGTATCAACCTATGCTCAATGTTTTTTCAGTTGTTTGACGTAGCTGTCAATGATTTCCGATTTTCTGGGAGAGATGTATTTGATGCTGTCGTTGGCGGATGACAAATCGCTGTTGTTAAGGTATTTTTCTTTCTTCGGGGCGAGTACCAGCCTATTGTTGGCGATGACGGACTGCCATTCGTAGGTGATATAATCATGTGCACTCAGTTTCATCATGAAATACGCAAGCAAACGGTTATTGTCGGACTTCAAAGCCCCATCCAGACGGCAATAAAAGAAGTCTTCAAGGATTTTAGGCGTGATTTCGGTGGTAAAGATATGAGCATCATTAACACAGTCGGTCAGAATCCGAATAGCTTCATCATCCAGCTTGCAGTTAAACGGATTGTCTTTGCCGACTATCTTTTTTGATGGGGTATTTTTTTCTTTTTCATTGGATTCTTCTACGGTATTGACTATCGGTGGCGGCTGTAACCGTTCCTGTTCTTCGTTTTGCAGGAGTTCCAAATACCTGCTGTAAACAACCAACTTGATAATAATGGAAAAATAAGGTAGTTGTTCGTCATACGAATCCGGATTTTCAAAATATAATCTGTCATCGAAATTGTTATATGGAAAAGCGATGTACTTCTTGCGTACTTCCGGCAAAAGATTTTCTATGAATGTGGTTTCCCAAATGAAGTTAGGCGTTTTCCAGTCGAAAGCAAAAGATTGGATAGCCGGAACTTGTTGATTCATGGATACAAGCTCTTCCGTAATCCTGAAAATCTCTTTTCGGATATAGTCCGGGCGTTGCTTGCTATTAAGGTATGCCTTTTTCAAAGACAATGCATCCCTAAGTGCGTCGTAGTCGTGTTGGGCGCACCGATCTATAAGTTTTTGAAGTGATTCAAACTGTTTTTCAATCATCTGCCGTACTTTTTGTACTGCAAAGATAGTGAAAGGTTGGTTTTTAAGAAAATAGGAGTAGAAAACGGAAGAAATCGACAGGATTGTCGTTAATAATATCTAAAAGTTGTCCTATTAAAATAGGAAAGTACGCTTTATCCTTGTTTTCGCCAGTTAGTACACTTTTAGTACACCTTTTAAAAGCAAAAACTCCTGACAATCATTGATTTATCAGGAGTTTTTAGTACCCAGAGCCGGGATCGAACCGGCATGGAAGTGAATCCACTGGTGTTTGAGACCAGCGCGTCTACCAATTCCGCCATCTGGGCTTCTGCCGAAAAGCGACTGCAAAATTACTCATATTTTCGGGATTTCAAAATAGTAAAGTCTTTTTTTCGCCCTTCGGATAAGAAAAAATTGAATATCCCAATTTTTTTCATTAACTTTAATGCCCGAAACCAACAAGAAAAAAGAACAAAGCGTTTCGTTTGCGTGTTATTATTACAAATCAAATGGACGCTTTACCAAAGAAAAGACCATCAAACAAAGTTGAACGAAATAAATGCAGATTAGAATGGAAAACAACAACTTTTGCGTTATTATGAGCGGCGGGATAGGAAGCCGTTTCTGGCCTTTCAGCAAAGAAGGATACCCCAAACAATTCCTCGATTTTTTTGGCACCGGACGCTCGCTGCTTCAAAACACATTCGACAGATTCAGCAAAATTGTCCCTGCCGAAAACATCTTCGTGGTTACGAACGATGCTTATAAGGACTTGACACGTGAGCAGTTGCCCCAATTAACCGACGGGCAGATATTGCTCGAGCCCATTCGCAGGAACACCGCCCCAGCAATCGCTTTCGCCACCTACCACATCAAAGCAATCAACCCCGACGCCAATATCGTGGTGGCGCCGTCGGATCATCTCATCTTGAAAGAAGATCAATTCATCGCCGACATAAACAAGGGCTTGAATTTCGTGGCGACACACCCCGTGCTGATGACGTTGGGCATCAAACCGAACCGCCCCGAAACCGGATACGGCTATATTCAGATGGGCGAAGATTCGGAAAACGGCATCCACAAAGTGAAAACGTTTACCGAAAAGCCCAATCGGGAAATTGCCGAGGTATTTATGAAAAGCGGCGAGTTCGTTTGGAATTCGGGGATTTTTTTGTGGAATGTCAATTCCATCGTGGACGCTTTCCAAAAATACCTGCCCGATATTTTTGTCAAGTTCAACGACGGTGCAGACTATTTCAACACGCCACGGGAAAAAGAATTTATCGACTCGGCATTCCCCTTCTGTTCGAGTATATCCATCGACTACGGCATTCTCGAAAAGGCGGACAACGTTTTTGTGAACGTTTCCGATTTCGGGTGGAGCGATCTCGGCACTTGGGGTTCGTTGCACGAAATGGCGAAAAAAGACAGTAGCGGCAACGCCGTCCTGCACGACAAAGTGCTGTACGTTGAAAGTTACGACAATATCGTGGCGGTAAAAGACAAGAACAAATTGGTTGTTTTGCAAGGGCTTGAAGGCTATATCGTCGCCGAGGCGGATAACGTGCTGCTGATCTGTCAGAAAAACGAAGAACAACGCATCAAGCATTTCGTTACCGACGTGAAATTTCAGTTTGGGGACGAGTATGTTTAATCCCCCCCTAAAACCCGGTCAAAAACAATCCGAGATCGTTCACGGGCAGGTTGAACCAATTTCCGACGTATGAATTGACGGGTTTCCCCGAAAACAGGTAGAACCCCGATGCGAAGCCCCTATCCGCCTTCGCTAAACCGCCGATTCCGCCGTATTCGCCCATCGAGGCGAACATCGAAGCGAAAATGTTGCTGATAGCCATCGAGCTTGTCCGTGCGACACGCGAACTGACGTTCATCTCGCAAAAATGAAGCACCCCGAAGCGTTCAAAAACGGCAGGGGCATCGGGCAGGCAGGCTTCCGCCGTGGTTTCGAAACAACCGCCGTATGCCATTCGCAAGTCGATGATGAGCGCACCCTTTTTCAATTCCCGCACCAAATCCGCAGAGATGACGTAGCGGTGCGTTTGGTTCACATACTGCATCGCGCCGATAACCACGTCCGCCGAGCGGAAGGTATTGCGCAAAACGTTGGGGTGGAAGGTGGAAGTAAAAAACGTGCGCCCCAAGGTTCGCTGAATCGTCCGCAGCTTGTTCACGTCGTCGTCGAAAACCTTAACCATCGCGCCGAGTGCAAAGGCAGCCCGCGCAGCAATGGTTCCGGCTACCCCCGCGCCAATAATGACGACTTCGGTGGGCGAGATGCCCGGCACGCCCCCCAACAAGATGCCTTTTCCCCCGTGGGCATTGCTCATCAGTTCAGAGGCGAGCGTGATGGCGGTTGCGCCTTCAATCTCGGAAATCGCGGTAACGAAAGGGGACGCGCCCGTGCTCGTGTCGTACATCAATTCGTAGGCTATCGCGCTGATGCGCTTTTCGAGCATCAATTCAATGGTTTGCTTCGAAAACAAAATCAGTTGCAGGAACGAAAAAACGGTTGTGCGCGGCTTCATCATCAACACCTCGGCGTAAGTCGGCGTACCTATTTTAACGATAATGTCCGCTTGAAAAACTTCTTCCGGCGAATCGACGATAAGCGCACCCGATTCGGAATAATAGCGATCGGAATAATTGATGCTCAACCCGGCTTCGCGCTCCACCATTACGCGGTGTCCCGCGTCCACAAGCAACGAAACGGCTTCGGGCGTGAGCGCGAGGCGTTTTTCCGACGGGTTCGTTTCTTTGGGAACGCCAATCAACAACGAAATCTTGGTTTTCTCTATTTTCAACAGCAGTTCGCGTGCGAAAAACGAAGTGCTTTTCAGTGGTTCGTACATCATTTCGTTATGTTTTTTAATTTTTCGGCAATGCCATCTACGGTTAAGTGGACTTCTTTTTTCGTCAGCAACTTATCGGTTTTGTGCACGATACGCGCTTGTTTATAATAACGCTCGCGAGCGGACAAATGTTGTGCGATGAAGGGAACAAGTTCCTCCCGCGATTTTCCGGCGATGAGCGGACGCACGGTTTTTGACGCCAACAGGCGGTCTGCCAACTCTTCCGGCTCGGCTTCGATATAAACCGTGATGCCTGCCGCGTTCATCTTTTCCATATTGTCGAAAAAGCAGGGTGCGCCGCCACCGGTGGAAACAATCACGTTTTCGAAAGCGGCAACTTCTTCCAATGCCCTGCGTTCGACGGCGCGAAAGCCATCTTCGCCTTTTTCCTCAAAAAGTTCGGCGATGGTTTTGCGGTATTTGTTCTCGATATATTTGTCTAAATCAATAAATTCAACGTTCAACAACTTGCCCAAGCTTTTGCCGATCGTCGTTTTCCCCACGCCCATATATCCTACGATAAATATCCTCATCATTTCAAATTTAAGCATCAATACACTATCTTTCAATATTTTACAAGACATTTACAGCAAAGGCGCAAACAAGCGCATAAACGATTCGAAGAACCGCCTCGTCCTTGGACGCCTCAACCATTCGCGCAACGACACGATTTCCGCGTTGCGCTGATCTATCAGGAATATATTTTTTGCCTCTGTCGTTTTTTCCTCGTCATAGATGAACGCTTCCACCTCGAAATTGCTTCCGAAACTGCGAAAATCGAAATTCACGGATCCCACGAGTGTCAGCCCATCATCGAAAATCATCATTTTAGAGTGCAGGAATCCATTTTTGTACAGGTAAACCTTCACGCCCGACTTCAACATTTCCTTCACGAAAGAAAGGGAAGCCGCCTGCACGAGATGCACGTCCGATCGTTCCGACAACATAATCCGCACGTCCACACCGCGCACGGCAGCCGCTTGCAGGGCTTCAACCATATTGTCGGGCGGAAGGAAATAGGGCGTTTGTATGAAAATCGACTTTTTGGCATTGTAGATGGCGTGCAGCACGCCATTTGAAATGTCCCATTCTTCCATAAACGGACCGCTGTTGATCATCTGCACGGCAGCCGTCCCCGCACTTTCGAGGACGGGGAAATACTTTCGGGAAGTAATTAGGGTTTGGCTGACGAAACACCAATCAATGAGGAAGATAGATTGCAATCCCTGAACGCCTTTCCCCTCAACGCGGACGTGCGTATCGCGCCACGCGCCCCAACTTACGCCGTCCACGTAGCGATCGGCAATGTTCATTCCGCCCACGTAGCCGATTTGGCCGTCGATGACCACAATTTTCCGGTGGTTGCGGTAGTTAAGCCTCGACGTGATGATGGGCAGAACCAATTTGAGAAAGGATTCCGCTTCAATTCCCGCCTTGCGCATATCTTCAAAAAAACGTTTTTTCGTGTGCCGCGAGCCGAAGCTGTCGTAAATCACGCGCACTTCCAAGCCCTCTTTCGCCTTTCGGATTAGCGCGTCTTTCAGTCGGTTTCCCATTTTGTCGTCCTCTAAAACATAGTATTCGAGGTGGATATGCTTTTTTGCGTGGGCGATGTCCGACAGCAAGGCTTCGAATTTATCGCCACCCTTGGTAAAAAATTGCAGGGCGTTCCCGCCGAGCAACGGCGTGTGATCGAGGTTCTTCAAGAGCTGCACCAACTGCCCGTAGCCTTCGGGGGTGTTCACTTCCTCAACGGCGCCCACCTCGTCCAACGGACGTTTTTTGAGTTTGCTGTACATTCGTTTGGAAATAACCTGTCTTTTTGTAATGTCCTGTCCGACGATCAAATAAAACAACAAACCGATAATCGGCAAGAAAATCAGCACCAAAATCCACGAAACCGTTTTTATCGGGTTCCGGTTTTCAGAAATGATGACGACAATCATACCCACAACCGTGATTGCGTACAAAATTTGAAGCAGATACACCAAAAATTGGCTCATAAGCAGGTTTATCTATGGGATAATGAACTCATCTATCTATATCTATATCTATATTTATCTTCATCTACGTCTTCGAGGATATTCAGGTACGAGGTGTAGCGGCTTTCGCTGATGTAATGTTTTTCCACCGCTTCCCGCACCGCGCAACCCGGCTCGTTGATGTGCAGGCAGTTGTTGTAATGGCAAGCCGCCGAAAAACGGAAAATTTCGGGGAAATAGTGCGAAAACTCGTTTTTCTGCATATCAATGACGCCGAAGCCTTTTATCCCCGGCGTGTCGATGACGAAGCCGCCGCCATTCAGTTCGAGCATTTCCGAAAACGTGGTGGTGTGCATACCCTTGTGGTGGTAATCGGAAATTTTGCCCACTTTTTGCGATGCGTTTCCTTGCAAACTGTTTATCAGGCTTGATTTCCCAACCCCCGAATGTCCCGCGAAAAGCGTTATTTTACCTTTTATCAGTTCCCTCACGGCATCGATTCCGGTATTTTCCGCCACCGATATTTTCAAGCAGGGGTAGCCGATGGACGTGTATAGCGCAACCAAGCCGTCGATGTATTCAAGATCCTCGGCATCAAACAAATCCATTTTGTTGAATACCAAGCAAATCGGCACGCGGTAAGCCTCTGCCGTAACGAGGAAACGATCAATGAAAACCGTACTTGTTTCCGGGAAGCGCGGGGTTACGAACAGCAGCGTCAAATCGACGTTCGCCGCCAAAATGTGTGAATGTTTCGACAAATTTGACGCGCGGCGGACGATGTAATTTTTACGATCGCCGATTTCGGTTATGAAAGCCGAACCGTCGCCGTTTACGCTGATCGCCACGCGATCGCCCACCACGACAGGGCTTGTGCTGCGAATGCCTTTCAGCCGGAAACTCCCCTTGGCTTTACAGAGGACGTCGCCGTTGTCCGCAGTCCGCACCAAATAAGAATTTCCGGTGTTTTTGATTACCAATCCCTGCATATCGCCCGTTGTCCGAAACCGTAAAATGCTCACACCGTGAGGATTTCTTTCTCTTTCGCGGCAAACATTTCGTCCACTTTCTTCACGTATTTGTCGTGGATTTTTTGGATGTCGGCTTCCCCGTCTTTTCCCATATCTTCGGGCAAACCGTCTTTCACGGCTTTTTTCACTTCGTCGATGGCTTCGCGACGCGCGTTGCGAATGCTGATTTTGGCTTCCTCCGCTTCCTGCTTGGTTTGTTTTACCAAATTGCGACGGCGTTCCTCCGTCAGCGGCGGAATGCCCAAGCGGATAATTTCGCCGTTATTTTCGGGCGTGATGCCTACGTCGGAATCCAAGATGGCTTTTTCCACCACTTTGAGCATCGTTTTTTCCCAAGGCTGTATCACGATGGTTTTCGCATCGGGCGTGTTCACGCTGGCGACATTGGAAAGCGGCACGTTGCTGCCGTAATACTCCACGCGCACGCCGTCGAGGATATGCACGTTGGCACGTCCGGCGCGAATGCGGGAAAAAGTTTCTTCCAAAAATTCGAGGGTCATCTGCATTTGCTCCTCGGCATCTTTCTTGATGGTTGTAAGATCACTCATATTCGTCGGGTTTTAAAGAAGCAAAAATAGTGAAAATTTTCGACTTATTAAAATTATATTTGGAATAATGCAAATCAATTGTCTTCCGTCCTAATCTCTCACACGTGCACCAAGGTGCCGATATTCTCGCCCCCGACTACTTTTTTCAGGTTTCCGTAGGTATCCATATCGAAAACCACGATAGGAAGGTTGTTTTCTTTGCATAATGTGGTGGCTGTTAAATCCATCACTTTCAGTCCGCGACGATAAATTTCATCGAAGGAAATGTCGCTGAATTTCGTGGCGGAAGGATCTTTTTCCGGATCGGCGGTGTAAATGCCGTCCACACGTGTGCCCTTGAACATAGCATCTGCCTCGATTTCGATGCCGCGCAGGGCAGAGCCTGTATCCGTCGTGAAAAACGGGTTTCCGGTGCCACAAGAAATGATGGCGATTTCGCCGCCCTCCATCGCTTCGATAGTCTTCCACTTGGTGTAAAATTCGCCGACGGGTTCCATACGAACAGCCGTGAAAACGCGGTTTTTTTGCCCGATGGCAGTCAGCGCAGAGCTGAGCGCGAGGCTGTTGATGACGGTTGCGAGCATTCCCATTTGATCGCCTTTCACACGATCGAAGCCTTTGGACGCGCCGCTCAGCCCGCGAAAGATATTTCCACCGCCGATGACGATTCCAATCTGCACACCCATTTGCGCCGCCTCTTTTATTTGTTCCGCGTACTCGCCGAGACGTTTTTCGTCTATCCCGTACTGTTTTCCGCCCATCAGCGATTCGCCGCTAAGTTTCAATAGTATTCTTTTGTACTTCATAATTAACGATTTATATGGATTTTATATGATAAATTTCACTTCCTTAAAAGCGTAAACGCGATCCTCTTTTTCGTCCGGCGTGCGCAGCACAAGGTGTCCCGACGGACGGACAGCCACGATTTCCGCCTGAAAACGCCCGGCAGAATCCTCGAAGCCGTAAAAGCCATCCGCCCGATAAAGATTTGCCATATACTCTTTTTCGATGGGGGACGTTTCGCCTTGCGACAACCGATCGTAAAGGACAAAAAACTCCTGCAATATCCTGTCGAAGACGACATTCCTATCCGAATCGACATACAAAATCTGCTTCAACGAAACGGGGTTGGGCAAGTCCGCCGGAAAATCGTCCTGATTGATATTCAAGCCAATGCCGATGATTGACGATTGTATATGGTTGTCTTGCAGATAGTTCTCAATTAAAATGCCCCCCAACTTTTTGTCCTGCCAATAAATATCGTTCGCCCATTTGATGCGGACGTCCTCCACATAACGCTCGAACGTTTTTTTCACGGCGAGCGAGGCGATGCGCGACAAGATGAATTGTTCCTTTGCCAATAAGCCCTTGGGATAGACGAGTATGCTGAACAGCAAATTTTTGCCTTTGTCGCCAAACCACGAATTGCCCTGCTGTCCCCTACCCGCGCTCTGAAATTCGGTTGCCACCACAGTTCTGTCGGCGAGCGCATCTTCTTTCAACAATTCTTTGAGGTAAGAATTGGTTGATGCGGTTTCCTGCAACCGGATAATCTGCCACGCTTTATTTTCTCTCTCCATAATAGGCTTCCTGTTGTTTTTTCGGCAATTTTTTCATCACTTCGTCCACCGAATGGCGAATCCATTGCCTCAATTCGTCATCGTTCATATCCGCGTTTACGTAAACGGCGTTCCAATACGTCTTGTTCATGTGGTAGGCGGCGACAACCGAGGAATAGCGTTCCCGCAATTCGAGGGCTTTTTCCGGATCGCATTTCAACACGATGCGCAAGCCTTCCTCGTCGAGCGGGATAAACGCGAACATTTTTCCGCAGATTTTCATCACCAGCGTTACCTCATCAAAGGGGGTGGTAACTTCCGCCCCGGGAATCGACAAGCAATAATCGTATAGTTCCTCCACGTTCATACGGTGATGTTTTCTTAATTTACAGGCGGCAAAAAAGCATCGTCAATGTGTTCCATCTCGAAGCATTTGCCGTCCCAAACAACGCCAACAATATCGAAACGCGCGGGTTTGTCCACGTCGTTTTCTTTCAGGTAATAATCGGCTGCCTGCACCATACGCCTGATGCGTGCGTTGCCAACAAAATCCTCAGGATTACCCCATTGCAACGAGGTGCGCGTCTTCACTTCCACGAACACGATGAAATCGCCGTCTTCCGCAATAATGTCGATTTCGTGTCCCGAAAATCGCCAGTTGCGTTCCAGAATCCGGTACTTTTTCGATTCGAGCAAACTCGCGGCTGCATCTTCCCCGCGCTTCCCAAGTTCGTTGTGTTGTGCCATAAACTGCATAAAAATACAAAATTATGCAATAATTCTTTCGTTTTCGCGAAAAAATTTTGTTTTTTTGCAACGCGAAACAAAATGACATCACACCGCAAACGAAAAGGATGAAGACATCGAAGACATACAAAGCGCAGACGAAAGCGAAACCGCGCCAAAAAAAAGCCATGTTTATGCTGAGCGACGAAGAATACAACCTGATCCTTTTCTACCTGAAAAAATACAAGATAGCCAACCGCTCGCGTTGGTTCAGGGAAACGGTTCTGACTCACGTCCTCAAAAATATGGAACACGATTACCCTACCTTGTTCGAGGAAAATGAGATGAGAAGATAGATGAGAAAATTGAAAATTGAAAATGATGATGCGATGAATACCCCAAACGCGGACGAATATTTTATGAAACAGGCACTTGCCGAAGCCCACAAAGCCTTCGACAAGGACGAAGTACCCATCGGGGCGGTAATTGTGAGCAACGGACGCATCATCGCTCGCGCACACAACCTTACCGAAACGCTGAACGACGTAACCGCGCACGCCGAAATGCAGGCGGTTACGGCGGCGGAAAACAGCATCGGCGGAAAATACCTGCCCGACTGCACGCTCTACGTTACCGTGGAACCCTGCCCAATGTGCGCCGGCGCCTTGGGTTGGGCGCAGATTTCGCGCATCGTTTACGGCGCAACGGACGAGAAACGGGGTTTTTCGAAACTCGCCCCGCAGGTTATCCACCCGAAAACGACGGTGGATTCGGGCATCTTGTCCGATGAGTGCGCCGAATTGATGAAAACGTTTTTTGAAAAGAAAAGGTAATGGATAATTAGAAGCTGTTTAAATTTTACAGCTTCTTAAAGGTCGGAATATTATGAACATTATCAAACGATTTTTTTATTTCCTTTTTGATAAATGGTAGAAAATACTGATTTACAGTATAATATTTACCGCATTGTCTTTTATTCCACTTCTTTTTATTACTTCAAAAGACCCAATTATGAATGGGACCGCTATGAGATGACGCTACGGTTATTGCTTTTGGGATTTCTCTTCCTGTTTGCTTCAATTTTCTACAAGAAACATCGGGGATGGACTATATTTACTATTGTGTTGAATTTGGGATATGTTTTTGTCTTTTCTGCGTATTTGTTTCTCATAGCATTTGCTATTGTATATGGAAATGTTTGACAAATTAAAGAAAGGTTGCATCCCTACGGGATGCGAAAATTGGAGGCAACCGTGGATAAATCTTCATTCAACAAGGGCAAATTTCCAAATAAAATCACTACATTTGCAGATAGAACATTTTATATTTGTTTTTATGCTGGCACGAACACAAGTTTTTGATACGCTCGAAAAAATGCCGGAACATTTTTCCATTGACCAGCTTTTTGATAAATTGCTTTTTATCAATAAGGTAGAAATTGGTTTGGCGCAGTCCGAAAACGGACAGGTTAATACCAAAAAACAAGCTAAACAAAAGATTTCCAAATGGTTAAAGTAAAATGGACGGATTTTGCCCTTGAAAATTTAGTTGCCATTGGTGATTACATCGAAAGGGACAGTTTTATGCCCAAAGGGTTATTAATTTTCTTTTCAATTCCGTCGATATTTTGGAACAGCACCCGCTTGCGGGTAAGATTGTTTCCGAATTTAACAATAAGAATATCCAGGAATTGATACGTGGGAATTACCGTATCGTCTATAAATTGGTTAGTGAAATAGATATTGATATTATTACTGTTCATCATTCTGCAAGGCTTTTAAAAGACCTACCGGAGGAAGAATGAAACTTAATTTTCTTTTCATACTATTTTTTGCAGTTCCGATAAAATATCTTGACGAATGAAAAAGCTCCTATTTTTCTATCTGTTCTTAGCCCTGTTTTCAAGCGGGCTAAATGCGCAGTCGAACCTGCGCGTAATGTTTTACAACGTGGAAAATCTTTTCGACACGAAAAACGACCCCCAAAAAAACGACGAGGATTTCCTTCCCGAAGGCTCTATGAAGTGGATGTCATGGAAGTATTGGGAAAAGTTGAAAAACATTTCGCGCGTGATTACCGCCGTGGGCGAAATGCAATCGCCCGGATTGGTGGGCTTGTGCGAAATAGAGAACGACAGCGTGATTTTCGATCTTACCAAACGCTCGCCCCTGCGCAACCAACAATACGAGTACATCGTTACCAATTCGCCAGACGAACGCGGCATCGACGTCGCCCTACTCTACCAACGGCATCAGTTTAAGCCCGTTGAACGGCGGGAATACAAAATTGCGTTCCGCAACAAATCCACCCGGCCCACGCGCAATATCCTGCACGTAACCGGAAAATTAGTGAACGGCGAAAACCTCGACGTTTTCGTCTGCCATTTCCCCTCGCGCAGCGGCGGACAAAAAGAGAGCGAACCGGCGCGGATTGCCGCGGCAACCTTGTTGCGAAGCAAAACGGACAGCCTTTTCAAGCTGCGCAAGAACGCCAACATCATCATTATGGGCGATTTCAACGATCACCCCGACGACGTGAGCATCTTCAAAACGCTGAAAGCACGCAGCCTGAACGACCACCGCGCCAACGACGAATTATACAATTTATTTTTCCACCGAATGAAAGAGCGGGATTTCGGTTCGTATAAATACCGCGGGAATTGGGAAGTGTTGGATCAATTCATCGTGAGCGGACACCTGGTTTCGGGCGAAAGCAGGGTAAAGATAAAGGACGAGAAGGGCAATGTGTTCAAAGCCAAATTCCTACTGCAAGACGATGAGAAAAACGGCGGCGAGCAACCTTACCGCACCAATCTCGGCCCGCGATACATTGGTGGTTTCAGCGACCACCTGCCCATTTATCTCGATTTGGATGTTAAATAGCTGACAATTATCCTGTCCCTGATGGGCGCACGAGGGGCGGGAAGAATTATTTTTGAAACTTTATCATAATTTTATTGCGTTTTTGCGCAAATAACCCTACATTTGTAGAATGTATCGTACCTAAAAATAATTTTATAATAAAACCCAGTTTTATGAATCCATTACTTTTTAATTTAAACGGATGGGAAATTCCCATTCTTCTTATCGTAGTTCTTCTTTTGTTTGGGGGGAAAAAAATTCCTGAACTGATGAGTGGTTTGGGAAAAGGTATCCGCAGCTTCAAAAAAGGAATGAACGATATTGAAGACGACATTAAAGCCGACGTTTCAGACAAGCCCGGCAAGTCTAATTCATAATCGGTAAGCGATATTTTACGAACAATTTTTTGTAAACCTCGGATTCGGACATCATTGGATTGAGCCGAATTCGAGTTTAAAATGTATTGTAACAGACAGATGAGGAACGAGAATGAAATGTCCTTTTGGGACCACCTTGAAGAATTTCGTTGGACTTTGATACGGATTATCGCCGCCTTGATGGTCCTTACCGTCGTGTGGCTTATTATAACACCCTACATATTCGATTCCATCATTTTGGCACCGCGCTCATCCGATTTCGTCACCTACCGTTTTTTCGAAAACGCAGGGCGATACATTCCTTTCCTCCCCGATTTTTCGGGCGAAGCCTTCAACGTGAAGATGCTGAATATCAATATGGGCACACAGTTTATGACTTACATTTCGTCGTCTTTTGCCTTTGCCGTGCTATTCACGATCCCCTATATTTTGTTCGAGCTTTGGCGTTTCATCGGTCCCGCGCTCTACGAGAAAGAAGCCAAAGGCATGAAGAAAGCTTTCGGTTTCGGCGGTTTTATGTTTTTGGTGGGCTGTTTGGTGGGTTATTTCATCGTGTTTCCCCTTATTTTCCGCTTCCTCATCACGTTTGAACTCAGCGAGAACATCGAAAATCAGATTTCCCTCGATTCGTATATGAGTAATTTCTACACGCTCATCCTCATTATGGGGGTTGCCTTTGAGCTTCCGCTCGTTTTTTGGCTGTTGTCGAATTTGGGGCTTATCCACCGCTCGTTTTTCAAGAAATTCCGCCGCCACGCGGTAGTCGGCTCATTGTTGGCAGCCGCCATAATAACGCCGTCGGGGGATCCGTTTTCGCTGTTTGTGGTAACGATACCGCTCTATATGCTTTGGGAAATCAGCGCGTTCTTGGTAAAAAAAGATCCGGTTGAGGAAGAGGACGAAGCGGAAGACAACCTGCCAGCCGAAGCCACCTAAATTATTATCTCACCCATTCACTATTCGTTTCCCGAAGGGGCAAAACGCCAAGCGCATCAGTTTGAAATGTTGCAAACCGAAAGGTATGCCGACGATACTGATGAAAAACAGCACGCCAAACAGCAAGTGCGTGAGCACGATGGGGATACCTCCGACAAAAAACCATACCACATTCATTATCAACGATAAACAGCCAGAAGCTGTTGCGCTCGGCACGATTTTTTTATCGAAGGGCAACAGCGCGACTTCCGCCAACTTCAAGGTTTGCAAGCCGAAAGGAATGCCGACGATGGTTACCATCATCGCCACGCTCGAAACCACATATTCGATGGCGATGAAAATCCCGCCGAAAACGAGCCAAACGATATTTCCCAACGTCTTCATCTCGCGGCAATCAGTTCAATTTCCACCAGCGCGTTTTTGGGAAGCGATTTCACGGCGAAAGCCGAACGTGCAGGAAAGCTACCCGAAAATTGCGCGGCATACACCTCGTTCATCTCGGCGAAGAGCGACATATCCGCCAGGAACACGGTGGTTTTCACAATGTTGTCTGTCGTTAATCCGACTTCCGAAAGAATCGCCGCAATGTTTTTGAACGCCTGAGCCGTCTGTTCCTTCACACCGCCGGGAGCAAATTCCCCCGTTGCCAGAACGATGGGCAACTGTCCCGAAAGAAACACGAAGCCGTTGGCTTCAATCGCCTGACTATACGGTCCGATGGCAGCAGGCGCGTTGTTGGTTGAGATTACTTTTTTCATTCTTCTTATTTCTAATTTTCTACCGAGCTTAAATCCCTAACGGGATTAAAAATACATAATTCCCCATTTCTAATTTCTAACTTCTCTGCCTAATCACTTCATAAATCAGCACCCCAGCAGCCACCGACACGTTCAGCGACTGAATAGTGCCGAATTGCGGAATCCGCACCAGCTCGTCGCAAATTTTGAGCAAATCGGGGGAAACGCCCATATCTTCCGAACCCATCACGAGGGCGACAGGCACCGACATATCGACGGCGGTATAGTTCTGCGCCGCCTTTTCGGTGGCGGCAACCGCCTTTATGCCACTGTTTTTCAGGAACTGAACGGCTTCGCGCAGGTTCTGCTCGCGACACACCGGAAGGGTGTGCAACGCACCAGCCGAAGTCTTTATCGCATCGGCATTTACCGTTACGCTGCCGCGGGCGGGAATCACGATGGCGTCCACCCCGGCAACCTCGCAGCTGCGGGCGACGGCGCCAAAATTGCGCACGTCGGTTATCCCATCCAGCACAAGGATAAAGGGGTTTTTCCCTTCCTCGTAGAGCCAAGGGACAATCTGCTCCAATTTTTGATAGGTAACGGCGGACGTGAAGGCGACGACTCCCTGATGGTTTTTCCGCGTGATGCGATCGATGCGTTCCAAGGGCACTTTCTGCATCGGGATTTCGTAGCGTTGCAGCACCGATTGCAGTTCCTTGAACAATTCGCCCTGCAACTCGCGCTTAACAAGCACTTTGTCAATGTCTTTCCCTGCCTCGACTGCTTCAATCACGGCACGGATTCCGAAAATCATTTCTTTTTCTTTCATATTCCTTTCTAATGCGAACAAAGGTAATGCTTTTTTCGCAAACACACGAATTTTCAGCCTGACAAAGCGGTATTTTCATAACCGTAACGCCAACGGCTTGCGGCGTGAGGCAACTCGCCAACAACTGCCTGAGGCAGGATTTTCTGAAACAAAACCCTTTATCCTGCCTTTCAGGCGGTTGTGCGTGATGTGTTCTTTTCCGCAGGTTACGGCTTGCGCCTTATCTGCGGTTATGAAAATCATGGCTTTCAGCCGAAAATTTTTGAATACGGTTTGGCGCAGAATTTTATTTGATACATATTCCTTTCCTTTTCAACTTTCAATTCTTCCCCTGCAAATTCAGCGCGGTTTTTTATTCCGCGGGTGGTGTTCGATGATTTCCTGACGAAGAAAATTCCTGTCGATATGCGTGTAAATTTCTGTCGTCGTTATTTTTTCGTGCCCCAGCATCTCTTGTATCACGCGGATATTCGCGCCCCGTTCCAACAGGTGCGTGGCGAAGGAATGGCGGAAAACGTGGGGGCTGATTTTCTTTTGTATGCCAGCCTCGGCAGCGTATTGCTTGATGAAATGAAAAATCGTGATGCGCGACAGAGCCGTTTTGCGCGAACTGACGAAAACGAAATCCTCGTTGCCTTTGCCGACGGCGATGCGGCTGCGGTAGGTCAGCCAATTCTTGATTTTTTGGACTGCCGTTTCGGAAATGGGCACCAGCCGCTGCTTGCTGCCCTTCCCCTCCACGCGAATGAAACCTTCGTCGAAATAGAGGTTCGAAAATTTGAGGTTGGCAAGCTCCGACACGCGAAGCCCGCAACTGTAAAGCGTTTCGATGATGGCGTGGTTGCGCGTGCCTTCGGCAGTGGAAACATCGATGACGGAAAGAATGGCGTCAATCTCTTCGACGGACAACACCATGGGCAATTTCAGCCCGATGCTGGGGGCTTCGAGCAGTTCGGTGGGATCGTCGTCGATATAATGATCGAGCACGAGAAAGCCAAAAAACGATTTGATGCCCGAAACTACTCGCGCCACCGATCGGGGCGATATGTTCCGCTCGTACAGCCCCACCAAAAAGGATTCCAAATCAGGCAGGCGGACTTGTTGGACGGGCAGGGATTTTTCTTGCAGGAAGGCGAGCAGTTTTTGCAAGTCGTCGCCGTAAGCCTCAATGCTGTTTTTCGACAAGCCTTTTTCCAACAGCAGGTAGTGCCTGTATTTTTTCACGATTGCCTCTTCTCCCATTTTCAACGAGTGCTTAGGTGGTTCCTCAGCTTTTCAGCTTCCGACAGATAATGGCGGACGAGGGCAACAGCCCTTTGCGTGTCGGCTTCGGGAAGGCGTTGCCCTTTTTCCAAGGCGGTAAACACCTCCACAATATCGCTATCCCCCATCATCTGAAAAACGGGGATCATTTTGTGCGCGAGCGACGAGGCGGTGGGCGCATCGGCGGTGTCCAAGGCTTGTTGCAACTTGTCGATATTCGCCGTGCTTTCCGCCACGAAGGAACGAAGTATCTCGGCGACAGCCTTCGTGTCATCTTTCACGAAATCAATCAATTTCTCAACCTTCCCCCCTGCCTCCGCCGGCAAAGATTGACGGGATTGGGGTTTTTGGCGTGCCGCAGCCGTGTGTTTGTGTATCGTTTCGTAGAGGGTGTGCGAGCTGAACGGCTTCGTCAGGTAGGCGGTGTAGGATTCGTCGCCCGACGTTTGTTCGGGCAAAGTATTGGCTGACAAGATGATAATCGGCAGGTTCAGGCAATGGGCGATTCCCGATTCGCGAATCGTATCCGCCAATTTGAAACCGCTGATGCCGGGCATCTGCATGTCCACGAACACAATGTCGAAGCGGTTTTCCGCGATGAGCGTCAAGGTGTTTTCGGGATTGGTTTCGGTGCTGACACGCGCCCCCTTCAACTTCAACATTTCCGCCGCCATCGTCAATAGAATGGGATCGTCGTCCATCAACAAAACGTTCAGGTTCGTGAAATCGTAATCGTTTTTCGGCTTCGCCTGCTGTATCGGCAACAAAACCGAGAATTTCGCCCCCCGCCCTTTTTCCGATTCCAAGCTCAGCTCGCCGTTCAATTCCTGCACCAAACCGCGTGTGATAGCCAATCCCAATCCGCAACCTTCCCCAAAATGATCGGGGTTGTCGGTTTTCAGTTGGTAAAATTCCCGAAAAATAATGTTGCGTTCTTCCTCGTCAATCCCCGGTCCCGTGTCCCGAACCGAGAAACGCAGGAAATGCGCCGCACCCTTCCCCTTCTCTATCGAGGCTTTGAGGCACACCGAGCCGGAAGGAGTGTATTTGATGGCGTTTGACACGAGGTTGCCCATTACCTGCCGCATCACGTAGGCATCGCCAAAGCCAAAAAAGTGCTTGGGAATGCCGTTTTCGATGGAAAAGGCGAGCTTTTTGCGCAGAGCCGCCGGCTCGAAACTCAACGCGGTTACTTCCACCAAGTCGTGCACGTTGAAATTGATTTCTTTGAAGAGCCACGTACCCGATTCCAACTTGTGGTAGTTCAGCAAGTTGCCCAATAATTGCAGGATATGCTCGCCCGACTGCCGCATATTTTCGAGGTAGAGTTCTTTTTTCTGCGGCGGCACATCGCCCTCCATCAGTTCGGTGTATCCCAAAATGGAACCCATCGGGGCTTTTATGTCGTGCGAAATGGTAAGCATCAGTTTTTGGCGCGAATCCAACAAGTCGGAAATGCGCCGATTGGACTCTTCGAGCTGTTTTCTGTACCGGAAATTGCGGTTGATATTCAAGAGCGAAACGATGCCGAAAGCCATCGCGATCAGCACCGCCAACATAGAGGCGAAATAGATGGTGCGTTGGGACGAAACGAGCATCGCGTTTTTGTTTTGCAACAACTGCACATATTTGTTGTATTCCTCTATTTCGATGACAGTCAGCAGGTGATTGATCCTGTCGGTTAGCATATTGTTCATATCCGTCATCTTCGTCTGCCGCCTGAACAAAATTTGTTGCAATTCCCGTTGCCGAGCAAAATTCAACCTTTCGGAAACGCGCACCATATTTATCACGGTGTCCACCACCAACTTAAACTCCGTTTCTTGCAGTATGGGCTGTCGGTTTACCACGATGGTTGAGTCTGCCTTGCCCGCAATGGCGTCGCCAAGACGGGAAAAAAGCCCTTTGCGCTGCCCTTTCACAACGGTGGTGTCGTCGTTCAGCATTGTCCGATTGATATTTTTGCTCTCTAAAAAATTCCGCAAGTCCTCATTCAATACATTGGGTATCAACGAATAAGCTGTTTGCTGTTCGACAAAAGGGGCTTTGTGGATAGAATCTATCAAGACGGCTATTTCTTTCAGGTTTTTGTTTTTCTCGCTCAACAGCAAACCGATGCTGTCCAAAGTATGAATGCGCAGAGAGTCAGTCGATAAGATTTTCAGGGAATCCAAGTTCCGTTCGATGGACGGCAGTATGGAATCGTACTTCGAGAAATACAGCAGAGCCGTTTCGGACGAAAACAGATTTTGGGAATTTTCCATCTCGTAGAGTTTCGAGATGGTGTTTCCCACGATGATGAGTTCCGAGCGGTTTTCGTCCCTCATCTTCTGTTCGGAAAAATCCCGCAGGTTATTGTAAATCGTTACTAACCCCACAATCATAATCGCCATCACTAAAATGTAACCGGCAACGATGAAAGTTTTCGCGCTTGACAATGATTCCGTTATCTTCATACTTTCCGCGTTTTAATCCAGTGTATCGACGTGATACGCCCTGATTTTATTGTACAGCGTTTTCCTGTCGATATTCAAAATGGAAGCCGCCAACGTCTTGTTGCCCTTCGCGAGTTCGAGGGCTTCAAGGATTTTCATCTTTTCGTAATTTTGCTTTTTCATCGCTTCCATTTCGGCGTCGGAAACACGGCGTGTCGCGCTGAGAGCCGTAGGCGCAAACAATCCGGGCACGATGCAGGCTTTTATTTCAGAATCGTCCGACAGCAAAACCGCTTTGATGATGATATTTTTCAGTTCCTGTATATTTCCTTGCCAAGCGTAATTCACTAAACTGTCCGTAAATTCCGTCGCGATTTTTTTGATGCTTTTTCCAAATTCCAAATTGGCAAAAGAGAGGAAATGATCGGCGAAAAACAAGATTTCCTTTTTCCGCCCTTTCAGGGAAGGAAGATGCACCGTGTTTTCCTTGAACAAATCCAAAAACTTGGGAATCAGCAGTTCTTTCAGCTTGTCAAGCCCTTTTGTTGATGAGGCGACGACACGGACGTAATGGGCGTCGTTTTTCTGCGACCGCAAGAAGCACAACAAGTCGTTTTGCAGGTTTTTGCTCAAATTTTCGATTTCGCAAATGCAAAAAACGCCGCCTGCCGCCTCTTTCAAGGCTTCCTGCAACAACTCTTGCTCGCTTTTTTCCCCGATTACTGTATAAGGCAGGTTTCCGGGGATATACTCGTCCATTTGCACAAAAGATTGCTCTGCCCCGTAGCCTTTCTCGTAAATGTACCGTGCCGTCAAGTTTTTGCCCGTCCCCCTGTCGCCGACGATCAACACCGGAACGTCTTGGGTGGCAATAGCATCGAGGCGTTCAACCAACGCCTTATACTCGTCGAAGGGCGGTTTTGCCATCGTTATGCAACGCTGTTCGTTTTGCCGACGGTTTTCCTGCAATTTGAAGGCAGCCTCAATTTTTTGGAAAAAAATTTGGGGCTCGATGGGTTTCGCGATATAGTCCACCGCCCCTTTTTTCATCGACTCCACGGCTGTTTCCACATCGGAAAAGCTCGTCATCATAATAACCAAAATGGCTGAATCGTACTTTTTTATCCACGAGAGAAAATAAAAGCCGTCGGTACCCGGCATTCTAATGTCGGACAAAATGAGATCGAAAGGCTTCTCTTTTATCAATGTTTTAGCCTCTTCCACGCTTGTCGCAATTTCAGCCTCGTAGTTCTCTTTCGTGAGCCACGATTTCAGCATCAGACAAGTCGTCAGGCTGTCGTCAAGAATCAAAATTCGTTTCATCGAGAGTATATTTCATTAAGAAGCTGTTTAAATTTAAACAGCTTCTAAGACAAATCGTTTTCACAACTATCCCAATTCGCGCATTGTTCATTTCGTCTTTTTTTCCTTTTCGAACTCTTTTGGCATAGCTATCGATGCGTAGAGCAACAATATCGCGCCCACAATCAACGCCAAAAACCACTCGTTCCGCAGGATAAACATCAGGTAGGTTGCCACGCCAAAACACACACACGCCAGCAACTGAAAATTGAACAACCTTCTTCCCCTCAGGCTCTTGCCAGGGTAGGGCGACGAGGCGATGACGGTTGAAAATGCCACTACCGCCACTGCCATTACCCAAGGCACCACCGCCAAGGGAAAGAAAAAATATATCATCGCCGACAGTAAAATGAGGACTGCCGAGATTCGCAACGTCAATTCTTTTAAGTTCCGCATCAGCAAAAAATTATATCAGATGAAAAATAGAGTTTCTATAGTTTATCCATAAATACCATCGTTTATTTCTGACATTCAGCATATTACAAATCGAGGAGCGACGGCGGTCATTCTATGACGAAAACGTCTTCGTTCTCTTTTTTCATCAGGTAATTTTCACGGGCAAATTTTTCGAGGTTGTCTTTGTCAGAGCGCAATTCCTGCAACTTTTTCTTGTCGCTTTCCGTCAGCGAGCGGTAATACTCGATTTCCTTCTTGATTTCTTTTATCTTCGCATCGTTTTTCACACGCTCAATGACGCTGCTGTCGCTGAAAAAAAACAACATCAACACCAACACCATCATCGCAAGAATTTGGTATCCGCTCAACCCGAAATACCGCTTTTTTGCGGAATTTGCCTTTTCGTCGATAAATTGCCGAACATTAAACGTCTTCATCTTGCAAAAATAAGAAATTTTTGTGTCAATACGCTACTGAATAGACGAAAATATCACGTATCATTGCGATTATTTGAACAAAATAATCTATCTTTACACACTGGTAGAATAGGTAAAATAAAAAAATCAGTATGAAAAAATTTATCGCTCTGCAAGTTACGTTGTTTATGATTTCTGCGACAACGGTTTATCCTTGCACAAATCTTTTGGTGGGGAAAAAAGCTTCCACCGACGGCTCAACCATCATCTCTTACGCAGCCGATTCGTATGCCCTCTACGGCGAATTGTACCATTGGGCGACACAATCCTACGGGCCCAACGAGATACTGAAAGTATATGAATGGGATTCGAGAAAATTTCTGGGGGAAATCCCGCAAGTACGGCAAACCTACAACGTCATCGGGAACATCAACGAACACCAATTAGCGATCGGCGAAACCACCTTTGGCGGACGTCCCGAATTGGTGGACAGCACTGGTGTAATCGACTACGGAAGCCTCATTTACATTACGTTGCAACGTGCAAAAAATGCGCGTGAGGCGATACAAATTATGACGAAGCTCGTTGCCAACTACGGATATTGCAGCTCGGGGGAATCGTTCTCGATTGCCGATCCCAACGAAGTGTGGATTTTGGAAATGATCGGCAAGGGCGTGGGGAACAAAGGCGCGGTTTGGGTAGCCGTCCGCATTCCCGACGACTGCGTGGCGGCGCACGCCAACCAAGCGCGTATCCGTCAGTTTCCGCTCAAAGATGCCGAAAACTGCCTCTACTCGCCCGACGTGATTTCTTTCGCCCGCAAAAAAGGCTATTTCAAGGGGAAAGACGCCGATTTTAGCTTCGCCGATGCTTATGCGCCGCTCGATTTTGGCGCGATGCGCTTTTGCGAAGCCCGCGTATGGTCGTTTTTCAACAAGGCGAACAAAGATATGGCACAATACGTTTCGTATGCCGAAGGCAAAACCATCAACCCGATGCCGCTCTACATCAAGCCCGATCGCAAATTCAGCGTGCAGGACATACAAAATATGATGCGCGACCATTACGAAGGGACGGAACTCGATTGGCGTTACGATTCGGGCGCGGGTCCTTTCAACTCGCCCTACCGTTGGTCGCCCCTTACGTTCAGCGTGGACTCGGTGGAATACTGCAACGAACGCCCCATCGCCACCCAACAAACCGGATTTTCTTTCGTGGCGCAGATGCGCTCGTGGCTTCCCGACGAAATCGGGGGCATTCTTTGGTTCGGGGTGGACGATGCCGCACAAACCGTTTACTACCCCATTTATTGCGCCAACACCACCGTACCGCCCGAAATGGCAGTGGGGAACGGCGATTTGCTCACTTTCTCGTGGACGTCGGCTTTTTGGATTCACAATTGGGTGTCCAATATGGTTTACAACCGATACAGCGATATGGTAACGGATATGAACAAGGTGCAGGGCAAGCTCGAAACGCAATTCAAGGAACACGGCGCGGAAGTGGAAAAGGAAGCCTTGGCGCGATCCAAAAAATCGAAGGACGAAGCCGTGAACTACCTGACACAATACAGCAACTCATCTGTAAAAGAAGGCGTTGCCGAATGGAAACAATTGGGGGAATACCTTATGGTAAAATATATGGACGGCGTGGTTAAGCGCGAAGAAAACGGAAAGTTCACACGCAACCCCCACGGAAACCCCGAATTTCCTATCCGTCCGGGATACCCTGTCGAATTTCGCCGCAAGGTGGTGGAAGAAACCGGGGACAAATACAAAGTATTGGATATAAGCAAATAAAATATCCATTATGGATTTTGCAATTTCAGATTTAAGAATAAACGAATTTACATCACAATTATGGAAGACAAAACGTTATTCGCCCAAGTGATTGATAAAGCCCAAACTTGGCTCGATGGCAATTACGATGCCAACACGAAAGCCGAAGTGAAGCAAATGCTTGAAAGCGAAGATAAAAAGCCTCTCATCGACGCTTTTTACCGAGATTTGGAATTTGGAACGGGCGGACTGCGCGGAATTATGGGCGCGGGAACCAACCGAATGAATATCTACATCGTAGGGGCTGCTACGCAAGGGCTGTCGAACTACTTGTTGAAGGAATTTTCGAAACTGGATCGGATAAAGGTAGTCATCGGACACGACTGCCGAAACAACAGCCGGAAGTTCGCCGAAATATCCGCCGACATTTTCAGTGCCAACGGCATCAAGGTGTATCTGTTTGAGGCGTTGCGCCCCACCCCCGAAATTTCCTACGCCATTCGCAAATTCGGCTGCCAGAGCGGCATTATGATTACCGCATCGCACAACCCGAAAGAATACAACGGCTACAAAGCCTATTGGAACGACGGCGCACAAGTGCTTGCGCCTCACGATCGCAACATCATCGCCGAGGTAAACCGCATCTCGTCGGTGGACGACATCAAGTTCAAAGGCAACCCGAAGCTCATCGAAACCATCGGCAAGGATATGGACAAGGCGTTTATCGAGGAAGTGCAGAAATTAGTCCTCTCGCCCGAATCCATCGCACGCCATCGCGACACAAAAATGGTGTACACCCCCATTCACGGAACGGGCAGCACCCTCATCCCCAACGCGCTGAAAGCGGTGGGATTTACCAACGTGATCAGCGTCCCCGAACAAGACGTGATCAGCAGCGACTTCCCAACTGTCGTCTCGCCCAACCCCGAAGAACCCGCCGCCTTGGAATTAGCCATCAAGAAGGCTATTGAAACCGGCGCGGAAATCGTGATGGCTTCCGATCCCGACGCCGACCGCATCGGGACAGCCATTCGCGACGACAAAGGGGATTTTATCCTTGTGAACGGCAACCAAACGATGCTCATCTTCCTTTACTATATCATCACGAAACGCAAAGAATTGGGATTGATTACCGGAAAGGAATACGTGGTTAAAACCATCGTAACCACCGAATTGGTTAAAACCATCGCCGCGAAAAACGGCGTTGAGATTTTCGACTGCTATACCGGCTTCAAGTGGATCGCCGACATTATCCGCAAAAACGAAGGACTCAAAAAATACATTGGCGGCGGCGAAGAAAGCTACGGTTTCCTCGCGGGCGACTTCGTGCGCGACAAAGATTCGGTGTCGGCTTGCGCCTTGTTTGCCGAGATTACCGCGTGGGCAAAAGACAAGGGCAAAACAATGTACCAACTTTTGCAGGACATTTACGTTGAATACGGCTACTCGAAAGAAAAAGGGATTTCGCTCGTGCGGAAAGGCAAAGAGGGCGCGGACGAAATAGAAGCGATGATGAAAAAATTCCGCAGCAACCCCCTGAAAAGCATTGGCGGTTCGCCCGTTACCTTCCTCAAAGATTTCGTGAAGCTCGAAACCGTTGATTTCGCCGCCAACGAAAATATCGCCATCGAAATGCCGACGACTTCCAACGTGTTGCAGTATTTTACCGAAGACGGCACCAAGCTATCCATCCGCCCTTCGGGAACCGAACCCAAGATAAAATTCTATATCGAGGTGCACGGCACAATGAAATCGCGCGAGGAATTTGACAAGGCGGAAGAAGCTGCCAACGAGAAAATCAACGCCATAAAAAGCGAATTGGGCATCTGAAAGCCCTGCTCGGCGTAAACAAACATAAAACAGACACAAAAAATGAAACGCAAATTAAATATCGCACTGGTAGCCCACGATCACCGGAAATCGGATATGGTGGACTGGGTAATTTTCAATTCCGATTTCTTGTCGCAACACCGCTTGGTGTGTACCGGAACAACCGGGGGATTGGTAAGGGAAGCCATTCAAAAAGAGGGCATTGAGCCTACCATCACTTGTATGAACTCAGGACCGATGGGGGGCGATGCGGAAATTGCGGCGTTGGTTGTCCGCAAAGAAATAGATCTGGCGGTTTTCCTTATCGACGACTTGAACCCGCAACCGCACGAAGCCGACATAATGATGCTTCTTCGCCAATGCCGTGTGCACAACGTCCCTATCGCCTGCAACCGGTATAGTGCCGACTTGATGATAACAAGCACCTTGTGGGACGACGACAGCTATGTGCCGATGGAGCCGCACTACGAAAAGTTCGACAGGAAAAAAATTGATTTGTAGGTTTTTATCCACAACAGCAGAGCAACAGTAACTATTCCTGATGCTGTTTTAGGTAGTGAGACCTTTCTTCCGTTGCATCATTATTGTAGCAACCTGTTTTCTTATGTTTTAGGCGGAATTGCCGTTCCTCTTTTCTTTTTTATATCAGGATTCCTCTTTTTTCTGAATATAGAAAATTTTAATTTGCAAAGTTATGGAAACAAATTACAAACGAGAGGAAAAACACTGCTCATCCCATATCTGTTTTGGAATTTGTTTGCAATCGCAATTTATTCCCTAATTACAGCAATCCCCGCATCGAAAGCGTTTGTTAATCACGATATGGAATTTAGCGGACAAGCGCTTTTTCCAATATTTCAGTGAAATACAAAATAGCACAAGTAGATTTGTACTTCAACGAAGCGTGTCCCGATGTTTCCTCAATAGACAAAAACCGCACTTCAATAAATGCGTTCAACGACTTATTGAAAATGTGTGTTTCGGGATTTTGAGCAATCCACCGACCGTAGAATTTTTGAATAAACTCTTTGCGCTATTTCTTGTCTTCTTTGCTCTCGCCAAGTGCAATTTTATCGTTATCGTATTGTAAATCAGCTATTTTCGTTTGATTAAATTTTCGTAAAAGTAGCTAAAATTTGGACGCAAAACAAAGAAAATTTCGGAAAACTATCTCCTATTTTTATTTTGCCCCTCTCACATAATCCCCTTTTCGCGCAAGCGTTGCTGCCATTTCCACGCCGAGGCAACCGTGTCTTCGAGCGTTTCTTGGGCTTTCCAACCCAACACGCTGTTTGCCCTGTCGGGGTTCGCCCAAATTTTCTCGATATCGCCTTCGCGTCTGCCGACAATCTTATGGTTCAGAGGTTTACCGGAAACTTTTTCGAAAACACGCACCAATTCCAACACCGAAACGCCGTTCCCTGTTCCGAGGTTGAAAATTTCCACGTTTTGTTTCGATTTTCCGCCAAGCATACGCTTGATGGCGATAACGTGCGCCTTCGCCAAATCCACCACGTTGATGTAATCGCGAATGCAAGATCCGTCGGGCGTGTTGTAATCGTCGCCGAAAACGCTCAGTTGCTTGCGGATACCCATTCCCGTTTGCGTAACGTAAGGGACGAGGTTTTGCGGAACGCCCAAGGGCAACTCGCCGATTTCGGCAGACGAATGCGCACCGATGGGGTTGAAATAGCGCAGGATAATGCTTTTGATATTTGCGCCGGAATGAATGAAATCCTGAATGATTTCCTCGTTGATTTGTTTGGTGTTGCCATAAGGCGACGTCGCTAGTTTTATCGGCGCGTTCTCATCAATGGGGTTGCTGTCCGGCTCGCCGTAAACGGTGCACGACGACGAGAACACGATTCCTTTCACGCCGTGCACTGGCATCAGTTCCAATAGGTTAAGTAGCGAAACAATGTTGTTGCGGTAATACAGCAAAGGTTTCTGCACCGATTCGCCCACCGCTTTGCTCGCCGCGAAATGAATGATGCCATCGATGCCTTCGTGCTTGTTGAAGAAGGCTTTCAACGAATCCATATCCGTCAAGTCAAACTTTTCAAACACCGGACGAATACCCGTGATGCGTTTGACGCCCTCAATCACTTCGGCGTTTGAATTGGATAAATTGTCGATGATAAGCACCTCACAACCCGATTGTTGTAGTTCCACTACCGTGTGCGAACCGATGTAGCCCGTCCCACCCGTTACAAGAATTTTTTTAGCCATATTGTTCTATTTTATGTTTTTGTTTTATGTATTTCTTTATGCTCTTGCAAAAATACACAATGTAAACCGAAATTTTGGCGTAGAACGCAAATAATTCGACAATATATTATTTTAACCCACTAAAAAGGGGGAAAAACAAAAAAATAGCCTATATTTGCATAGCTTGATTTTAAGTATGGAATACGCGACACGAACATATTATCGCAAAGAGGATCTGCCCGAACTTCCCGACACGCGGTTTTATCATTGCGCCTCTTTTTTCGACTGGTACGGCAACATTTCGTATTATCGTCCGCTGATGATTGTCGCTTTCGATGCCGACAACCGCCCCCTTGCCGCCATGTCGGCACTCATTATGCGCATCAATCGATTTTTATACGGCTCGGCGTTCAAACGTTGCTACGTGTCGCAAATCCCGGCTTATTTCGACGAATCCGTTTCGCAATCCGAAGTTTTTGAAGCCTTGCTGGGCGGCTTGCTGAAAGAAGTCGGGAACAAAGTTTTTTTTATCGAATACCGTAATCTGGGCAATGCCATTTTTGGCTACAAGGCTTTCCGCGAGAACCATTTTTACTCGGTAAAGTGGATCAACATACGCAATTCGCTGCGAAGGAAAACCGGTGCTTGGAATCAACTTTCGCGAACGCGGAAAAACCAAATCAACAAGGCTAAAAGGAAAGGCGCGACTGCCGAAGAACTGACGACGACGGAAATGCTTCCCGAAATATACCTGCTTATCGAAAAGGCAAAAAAATGGAAAATCAGCAACCGTTTTCCACCCTACCGCTACTTCGAGAATTTTTTCAATCGTTACGTGCAGAATGGGAAGGGCAAAATCATCTTGACACGCTTTCAGGACAAAATCATTGGCGGAGCCATCATCGGATTCGAGGGGAAAAACGCCTACTGCCTTTATTATTGGGGGAAAAACAAAACCTACAAACTGCTCAACCCTTCGGTTTTCAGCATCTGGGCGGCTATGGAAATCGCCTCGAAATCAGGTTATGAGCGTTTCGATTTTATGGATTCGGGCTTCCTGAACGAAAACGCCGGAAAACCCCGTTTCCTATTGCAATTTGGTGGCATACAGAAAGCTACGCGCCGTTGGTACCGCATCAATTGGCAATGGCTCAACTTTTTTGCCAACAAGATTTACGATTGATTTTCTGCGCGAAGCGAGAAGTTTATACACGCCCAAGCGACATTCAAGCAACAGAAAACTAATCCAATATAATTTGTTTATCTTTGCACCCATAATAACATTTAGAATTATGGTACAGGAAAATTTACTGTTCAATATCTCTTTTGCCGTAAAGGTAATGAACATTGCTTTCAAGCAAATTTCAAAGGATTTCAGCGTGAAAGTTCCCGCCGAGGAATTGGGAATTTTATTGACTATCAGTTTGCAGGACACTGTTATACAGCAAGATATTGCAAAATATCTGCAAAAGACAAAATCTACGGTTTTGCGGCAAATTGACAAGTTGGAACAAAAGGGATTATTGACAAGAACTATTTCAGAAAACGACCGCCGAAGCAATGTTATTCAAATTACAGAGAAAGGAAAAAAACTTTTAGAAGAAGTTAATATCAAGTCAAATGAATTTTTTCATTCATTGTCAAATGATTTGAATGACAATGATTTAGATATTTTTTTTCAAAGTGCTGACACATTTGCGTCAAAAATCCAATATGCTGTAAATCTTTGAAAATTGCGCAGAAAGTTGAAATAAAATCAACTATCTGAGAAAAAATCACTGTCTTTGCGGCGTGAATTTTTAATGTTTATTAAGATGAATGTACTCGAAAAGTTTGGAAATATACCGATTGACAATGCTGTCGGAAATTTTGAATATATCACCGTTCCGCAGGATTATTATTCCATTGGGATAAGTCAGCAAACCGTTAATAATGAATATACTTACCTGCTTGCCACGCCCGAAAAGGCATTGTGCGACTTGATTTTGGCAACGCCGAATTTGCGTCTGCAATCCGTCAAGGCAATGCAGATTTATCTGGAAGAAGATAT
>JAISYO010000097.1 GCA_031269865.1 Dysgonamonadaceae bacterium
TTGCGGAATGTGCGGATTGGCGCTTATGCCCGGCTCGAAGGCGTGTACCGTCTTGTCAACGGGACGATAAACAGCAACAAAGATGCGCCAACGTATTTCGGGACAGGCGTTATTGCCGAAAATTTCGTTGCCTGCACAGGCTCGGAAGTGTCGCACGGGGTCGAAGTGTTTCATGCGTTTATCGGACAGGGCTGTATTCTGAGCAAACAGTATTCTGCCGAAAATTCTCTGTTTATTGCCAACTGTCAGGGTCTGCACGTCGAGGCTTGTGCGATTTTTGCGGGACCGTACAACGAGACGCATCACAAATCCACGCTTTTGATAGCCGGATATTATTCGTTTCTGAACGCCGGCAGCGGTTCGAACCAAAGCAATCACATGTACAAACTTGGTCCTATTCATCAGGGTATTATAGAGCGCGGCTCGAAGACGACAAGCGATTCATATATCCTCTGGCCCGCCAAAATCGGACCGTTTACTCTGGTCATGGGCAGGCATTACAAAAATTCGGACACATCAGACCTTCCTTTTTCGTACCTTATCGAAAGCGGCGACGACAGCGTACTTGTGCCGGGAGTCAACCTGCGGAGTGTGGGAACAATACGCGACGCGCAAAAGTGGCCTAAACGCGACCGTCGCACCGACCCGCACAAACTCGACTATATTAACTTTAACCTGCTCAGTCCCTTCACCGTTCACCGGATGATAAAGGCTATCGACATTCTGCAAATATTGAAAAAAATATCGGGCGAGACATCGGGATTCTATTCTTATCAAAGCGCAAAAATCAAATCTCATTCGCTGGAAAACGGCTTGCGTCTCTACGAAATGGCTATCAACAAATTTCTTGGTAATTCGATTATCAAGCGTCTGGAGGGCGAACGTTTCGAGGATAACGAATCTATCCGTAAACGTCTGCAGCCCGACACTCCTGCGGGTACGGGCGAATGGCTCGATTTGGCAGGGCTGATTGTTCCCAAAAGCGAGATCGAACAGTTGCTGTCGGATATCGAAACGGGCGTCGTCGCATCGCTCGACGCTGTCGCCGAAGCGTTTGCTATCATGCACCGTAACTACTATTCTTACGAATGGACTTGGGCTATCGACAAAATTCAGGAACGGTTCGGAAAAAAGATAGCCGATTTTACTGCCGGCGACGTCATTAACATCGTGAATGTATGGAAAGAAAGTGTGGTATCGCTCGACCGGCTGTTGTACGACGATGCACAAAAGGAGTTTAAACTCAGCGCCAAAACCGGCTTCGGCGTCGATGGCGGCGAATACGACCGGAACCTTGACTTCGAACGGGTGCGTGGCGAATTTGAACAAAACATTTTCGTCAAAGAAACGGTCGACCATATCCGCCGGAAAACCGAACTCGGAAACGAACTGATCGAAAGAATGAAAAAAAGCAGTAACTTGTAACATTGCGGCTTTATCTTTACGGAAAAATAAACAATACCTTAATGTACGGCGAGGATGGTATCGCCGTACGGGTGGAGGATAAAAATGTGTGGCTGACGGCGGAGGCAATGGCAGAACTTATCCAGAAAACTTACCTATTTATACTGATTTTCCCCTCAGAGGCTGTCTCAAAAGAGTGTTATCCCGCGCTTGACGCGGGATCTCTTGAAAAATACTACCTTGTTATCAGGAGATTGCGGGTCAAGCCCGCAATGACGACATCCCTTTTTGGGCTTTTGAGACAGCCACATGTATTGGAAGCGGTAAAAGATGGAACAGGAATACATGTCGTCGTGAAATATCCCGACAAATGCAATGCTTGCGAACATTGTCTGCCTAAATGTAAATTCAATGCATTGAAATTAATCGAAACACAAATTTGGAGTTTGCTAATCCTAAAATCAACCAGCCGAAGGCGTGTCGAAAAGCGTTTTCATCATCTGCATCGTTTGGTTCACGAAGTGTTCCTCGCTCTTGGAATTTTCGAAGATGGGATAGACGACGACTTCCAACATATAATCGTCCGACAATCTCACATATCCACCTATTCCCCAAGACATTACTCGAGAATCCGTCCGAAATTTCAACACGTGGCCCTGACTGTCGGAAAAAGAAATAATCCAGTTCCTGTCCATAATCTGCCACACTTCGTGGAAGGCATTGCCGGCACTGTGCGGCTTGAAGGCAAATACGGCCCTTTGTTGCCCCTTGAAATCCGGAGGGTTGGTGTTTTCGGATTCCATATAGTCGAGTTTCTTGCTGAAAAACGCCGTGATTACCATTGGGGGAAGGACACCCGTTACCGAAAACACCAGCATCAGTTGCCCAAGGTTTGTGTCCAAGCCGAAACTCACGAGCAGGATAACCATCACCGCCAAATAAAAAATCAGGAAAACCGAAATCCAGAAAAGAAGTAATTTTGTTGTAAATTTCATACTATTGGTATTGAGGTATCGTTATTTCTTCCGTTATGTCAATGTTTTCGAAGCCCATTTCTTTCAACAGCGACGTCAGGGCTAATTTGGCACGTTCTGTCGCTTCCGTCAGGATGCCACGTTCCACGGCTTCGCGAATCATGGTGTTTTTTTCCTGTGCGATCGTCCTGTTGTAATCGGCTATCTTAATGGGGTTGAAGGCGTTTTCGCTTTCGTTATATACCTGCACCGAGTTTTCGTCTATCACGGTGTCGGTAATCTTCGGTTTCGGAATGGACACGTGCACGCTTTTTCCGTCCACTTCCACTTTTACCCGGCTGAAATCCACCCCCGCCTTGATGTAACCGCTGTATTTCAGCAAAAAATATTTCCCGGTCAGCGGCAGGTCAAGATTGAGGAACTTCATGTTGTCCTTATAATCGATCACGCCCGTGTAATTGTACTTCACAAGTGCCAAATCCTGAATATAAACAATGCGGTCGAGCACCGAAGAACTATCCTTCCTCAATTTGTAATGCTTGGTAATCAACAGCACCCCCAACAGAAGCGTTGTCGCCACAAAAAAAAGCGTCAAGTAATTTATTTTTGTATGAAGCCTCTCCATTTCCAACAGAAAACAGGTATTCTAATCTTACTTCATAAAGGTAATTCATTTTTTTAACCCCCGTGCATGATTTTATTTTTTTAACTAATAAGCTGCGCAAATTGTGTTTCATACGAAGGCAGATTGTGCAACTCCATCCCGAAGCAAGTGGCTCTTGTCAGGTTCTACCCCTCCGGGGTAGGCGGAAGAGGGCTGCGTTCCATCCGCAGGTTGCGCTTTTCTTACTTGCGATTATGAAAATATAGTCCCTTCGGAATTGTTTGCATACCGCAGCATCCATTTTTTCTTTTATCTCTTAATTTTTTAAGGTTCAAGATAATTTTAATGGATATTTTCTAAAATTTTTGAGCAAAAGATAGATATAAATTTTGATTTCTCAATAAGTCTTAAAACCATCGGTATATATGACCGCCCCACGGATCCGCCTTCCCCTTGATGATGGGCATCAGCTTACCCACAGAGCAGTTTCTGACTATTTGCGTATATACCTTGTCGCCTCGTTTGAGCATTCCGAAAACAGGTGTTTTGCCCCTTGCCCCGCGACCGCGTATGCCACGTACCCGCCGCGCCCCAAAATACCTTTCGTCAAATTCGATTTCGCCGTTGACAAAAGGACTGTCCGCTTCGAAAATCTCGACTATCCGCTTACGAAAATGCCGTAGGCTTGTTGATTGTCGGGCGCGAAACGCCTGTTAGTAGCACCTTATGGGAACAAGAGATGTTGAAATAAAGCCTTTTTTGAAATACTGGGGAATAGTAAAAGAAATCGAATGAACAAACCCATATAAAAAACAACTTTTTTCAAAAAAAGCTCGATATAGTGTTTATTATAAACTAAAAAACATTATCTTTGCCGTGCAGAAAAACAAAATTTTCAGCACAATTAAATAGTTTATAATAAATGAGTTGAATACAAGTATTTTCAATTTGCAAATTGAAATCGGACATCCGCCCCACGATAGACGTGGATTGCGTTGTCAATTTGCAGATTGCCACTTATTATGATTACAGTAAATTAGAGGAACAGTTGCGCGTTTTGGGTTTCCACAACGACACGAGCGAAAATGCGCCGATTTGCCGCAAAATCTACAACGGAATTATCGTAGATTTTATGCCGATAAGCCCTGACATTTTTGGTTTTAGCAATGCGTGGTACAAAGACGGTGTAGAAAATAAAATTGAAAAAACGTTACCAGATGGCACAATTATTTATATTTTTGCAGTGGAATATTATGTCGCGACAAAATTTGAGGCGTTGAAAAGCCGCAGCGGCACGGATATTCGCAGCAGCCACGATTGGGAAGATATTGTGTATGTGCTTGATAATTGCGACGGTTTTACCGAAAGCGTAAAAAATTGCAGCAATCCGCAACTTATCGAACACCTGAACAAAGAATTTGACGGCTTATTGAAAAATAGAAACATAAAAGAAATCATTTATTCAGCTTTGCCTTATGGCGCGGAAGAAGAACATGTAGATAAAATAGTGAGAATCATTAGTCAAACAAAATAAAGATTATGCAAAAAACAGAAATTTTCGGACAAATGGACATGGGGCGTGTCCGCACAAACAACGAAGATAACTTTGTGTCTCAATACATTTGGGACAAGAACCACGTGCTTGGCGTGGCGATTGACGGCGTAGGCGGTTACGAAGGCGGCGAAGTGGCTGCCGAAATCGCAAAAAACACCATCGTGGAATATTTGGAAAAATACCCCAACGGCGAGCGGCTTGTATTGCTCTCGCAGGCGGTTACGGAGGCGAACAACCGCATTTTCGACGAACGCGGGAAACAACCCAAATGCGCACAAATGAGTTGCGTGTTGTCCGCCGTGCTCGTGGAAGTGGAGGAAAAGCGCATCAACATGGTGCACATCGGCGACAGCCGCATTTACCAGTTCGGCGGCGGCGTTTTGGAAAAACTTTCGCACGACCATTCGTCTGTCGGTTATCGCGAGGACATTGGCGTGATTACCGAAAAAGAGGCGATGAACCACCCCAAACGCAACGAAATCAACCGTATGCTCGGCGACCAAAAACACCAAACAGACGACCACAATTTTTTGGAGGTGAACACATTTTCGTTGCGTCCCAATTCCATTTTGTTGCTCTGCTCCGACGGTCTTACCGACTTGGTTACGCGAGCCGAAATGACGGAAATCTTATCGTTGGACATTCCACTCGAAACAAAAACTCAAAAACTCATCAACAGAGCAAACAACAAGGGTGGCAGAGATAATATTACGGTGGTGTTGATTTCAATTCAGGACGACGAATTAAGCGTTCAGGACGGGGAAAACATCGACAATGTGATAAAAACCGCCGCCCCGCCGAAAAAGCCAATCGTAAATCGTTATTTCGACCCGGTTCAATCCAAAAAATATAAAACCGAGACAATGATCCTCGTTGCAATCATCGCATTGCTGCTTGGCTTGTGTGTCGGCGGCTGGGTTGGAAAAACCTATTTGTCGGACAAAAAACCAAGTCCCTTCCCGAAAGATAGTACTGCCATTGCCGATGACAGTTTGCAAAAGGACTCTTTAAGTGATTCTATAAAAGAACCTTCTGTCAGTCCAAAAATAGACCCGAAGAAAAGTTCGAGTGACAAAACGATTGACAATTCGAAGGGCAATACGAATGCAAGTTTGAACGACAACCCGAATGCAAATTCAAAAGATGACGCAAAGGAAAATTCGAAGGGCAACGCGAAGGAAAGTTCGACCAATAACGCAAATACAAGTTCGAAAGACGATCCGATTGACAGTTCGACCAAAGAAACGAATGAAAATTTGGAAAACGACGCGGAAACCCAACAACCGAAAATAACAAATTCTACTAAGAAAGAAGAATTACAGGAAGCAGAGAGAGATTTAGTCAGATTGAAGCGTACATTGGTGGATGATCCCCTATATGAGAATCCCCAAAAACGGGAAAAAAGAGAAAAAGAAATCAAAGAATTGGAAGATAAAATTTCTAATCTGAAAAAGGGATAGAGTAACTTTCAAGGAATTTTGAAACTCCGTAACAAACCGGGTGCAACAGAAATGAAACATTCCGATTTCACTATTTCTCTCGTCAGGGATCGGCTGGGCTTATTCCGGTTGACGTCCGTCTGTTGCCGTGGACGGCACGTGAGGGTGCTATCCCCGCCGAAGATGTCCCTACCCTCGTCACCGATATTCATAACTTTCGGCGGCATACGGATTTTTACCTGTTGGCGAGCCACTTGAAGCAAGAGCATCCCGAAATCGTGCTGCCCCCCGAAGATCAAAAACGGATGGAAGAATATTCGACTTTCTGGTTCCCGAAGAGCATTATGCGGATGCCGTGCTGACGGCAAGGAAAGAGGGATGGAAACCAACCTTCCACTCAACGGAACGCCGCCATTCTTTCGACCTGTACAAAGGGAAAGCCGCTATCGACATCCATCGCTGGGCACTAAAAGACAGTGGCAATTACGGGGAATGGGCACAGGAAATGGGGAAAACTGTTTACCTGTCCTGCACCCGCCACCCGCAAAAATAACTTCAATCCGGTTTTTGGGGAAAAATTTAGAAGCTGTTTAAATTTTACAGCTCATCTTTTTTATCGCTATTTTAAGATGGATTTTTTGTTTTTCACTTGAAGGTTTAGCGGGCTAAATCAAGAGTGGGGAGTGAAAAAGACACTTAAAAGAGCAGAAAAAAGAAACTGAGAACAGTTTCTAAGGCATATAATAAAAGATTTCGTTAAAATTTAAACAGTTTCTTATCCTTTCCGAAAAAGACAACATCGACATTTACAAGGCGAAAAACATAAAGGAAATCCTGAAATTTCTGAGTCGCCCGATTCCTTTTTGCAGATACTGTTTGCCACAATCGAAACAATATGTGGAATGGGGGACATCAAAAAAGGAAATGAGCGAATGGATATGAAGCATTTTTAACGAAAGAAATCCCATCAATTTTACGCCGAACCCTTCCTTTTTTGTCATTAAAGTTTTATCTTTGTACGCTAAAAAACTCAACAATAATTTTCCATCACATGAAAAAACAAATCATTTCCATCGCTATGCTCATCTGCATGGCATTCGGCGTTTTCGCCCAAGAACAATTCGCGATTCTTTCGCCGGACGAAAAATTAAAGTTGTCGCTATCCATCGGCGATGAAGTATCCTACACCTTGTCGCACGAATCCGACGTGCTGATCGCCCCTTCCGCGTTGTCGCTCACGCTCGGTTCGGGCGAATCGTGGGGCAAGAAAGCGAAAATCCTTCGCTCGAAGACACAACGCAAAACAGAAAGTATCCCCTCGCCGTTCAGCAAATCGGCAACGGTAACAGACGACTACAACGAGCTGTCCATCAGCTTCAAAGGCGATTGGGGCTTGGAATTTAGGATGTACAACGACGGCGTGGCTTACCGTTTCGTCAGCCGCAAGAAACAAGCGTTCACGGTGCAGTCGGAAGAAACCGCCATTCGTTTCCCCGAAAATTTTCAGACTTACACGCCTTACGTGAGGAATTACAACGAAAACGACAACCATTTCGAAAGTCAGTTTCATAATTCCTTCGAAAACACATACACCCATAGCCCCCTATCGGACTTAAATCCGAAACGGCTTATCTTCCTGCCGATGCTCATCGAAGCGGAAAACGGCAAGAAAATTTGCTTCACGGAAGTCAATTTGGAAGCATATCCCGGTATGTACTTGAAAAAGAACGCATCCAACGCAAACGAATTGAATGCCGTATATGCGCCCTACCCTGCTTCCACCGAGCAAGGCGGACACAATATGTTGCAAAGGCGCGTAACGAAACGCGAAGATTTCATCGCCAAGGCAGCCGGGCAGCGCGAATTTCCGTGGCGCGTGGCGATCGTTTCCACCGAAGACAAACAGCTCGCCGTGAACGACATGACTTACCGCCTCGCCTCGCCGTCGCGTGTGAGCGATCTCTCGTGGGTTAAGCCCGGCAAAGTGGCGTGGGAATGGTGGAACGACTGGAATTTGTACGGCGTGGATTTCAAAACCGGGGTTAATAACGACACCTACAAATACTACATCGACTTCGCCTCAAAAAACGGCATCGAATACGTGATACTCGACGAGGGCTGGGCAGTGAACAAGCAAGCCGACTTGATGCAGGTTGTCCCCCAAATCAATTTGAAAGAGCTGGTTGATTATGGAAAGGCACGGAACGTGGGCATCATTCTCTGGGCTGGCTATTGGGCTTTCGATCGCGATATGGAAAACGTCTGCAAGCACTATTCCGAAATGGACGTGAAGGGTTTCAAGGTTGATTTTATGGACAGGGACGATCAAGAGATGGTGGATTTCATCTACCGCGCATCGGAAACAGCCGCCAAATACAAGCTGATGCTCGATTTCCACGGTATGTATAAACCGTCCGGATTGCAACGGACTTATCCCAACGTCTTGAATTTTGAGGGCGTTCACGGGCTGGAACAACTGAAATGGTCGTCCGCAGAAGTAGATATGGTAACTTATGACGTTACAATCCCTTTTATCCGTATGATTTCGGGGCAGATGGACTACACGCAGGGCGCGATGCGCAACGCCACCAAAGGCAATTACCGCCCCGTCAATAGCGAGCCGATGAGTCAGGGCACCCGCTGCCGCCAACTGGGGCTGTATGTGGTGCTCGAATCGCCGTTGAATATGCTTTGCGACAACCCTTCGAACTATATGGACGAGCCTGAATCGCTCAATTTCATCGCAAAAATCCCCACCGTCTGGGACGAATCCGTCCCCTTGAACGGAAAGGTAGCCGAATACGTTGCCATCGCCCGCCGCACGGGTTCGGACTGGTATGTGGGCGGATTAACCAACTGGACGGCACGCGATATGGAAATTGATTTGTCCTTCCTGCCCGAAGGGAACTACACAATGACATTGTTCAAAGATGGCATCAACGCCAACAGAGCTGCACGCGACTATGCGAAAGAAACGCGCAGCGTCCGTTCCGGCGAAAAGCTGAAACTTCATTTGGCACCGGGCGGGGGTTTCGCCGCCAAATTGGAAAAACGATAAATTGCGTTTGGAAGTTTTTCAAATTGAAAATTGAGGGTGCGCCGTTATTCCGTGTCAAGTACGGAATGACGGCGCACCCCATTAGCATATTAGCACATTGGCAAATTAGCACATTATTTTTCTTTTTTCTTCGCCGCTATTGCATTATTGAAAAAGTTGTACTACTTTTGCAGCTCGAATTTGGGCGGGAATTTCCGCCGGAGAATTAAAATGTTGGCGAGATAGCTCAGTTGGTTAGAGCGCGCGATTCATAATCGCGAGGTCGGGGGATCATACCCCCCTCTCGCTACAAAAAACAGATGCAAACGACTTGCATCTGTTTTTTTTGATTCGTCGATTATCCATTTCCCTTTTTATTGAAAAGCGTTGCCGATGCTTGCGCCGTGGGCATAATCACCATATCGTTGATATTCACGTGTGGCGGACGCGACACGCAAAACCAAATGCAGTCGGCAATGTCCTTGGCGACAAGGTTTTCAAATCCCTCATACACTTTATCGGCACGGGCTTTGTCGCCGTGGAAGCGGACGACGGAAAACTCTGTTTCCACCGCGCCGGGGCAAATTTGCGTTACGCGGATATTGTGGGGAAGCATATCTATGCGCATCGCCTTGGTTAGCGCATCCACGGCGTGTTTCGTGGCGCAATAGACGTTTCCGTTCGGGTAAACCTCTTTTCCCGCGATGGAACCGATATTGATAATCTGTCCGCTTTTCCGCGCCATCATACCCGGGGAAACGTAACGGGTAAGGTAGAGCAAGCCCTTTATGTTGGTGTCTATCATACGGTTCCAATCATCGGTATCGCCCTCTTGCAAGGTACTCAGCCCGGAAGCCAAGCCCGCATTGTTTATCAGCACGTCGATGCTCTTCCAATCCGGCGGAAGGTTTTCCACCGCCTTTTTCACTTCCGCCTCGTTCCGCACATCGAAGCACAAAGGCAGCACCCTCGCCCCCGAATGCGTTAATTTCGACTTCAACAACGCCAAACGTTCGTCGCGACGCCCCGTTACAATAAGATCGTACCCCCGGTTCCCAAGTTCAATCGCGGCAGCTTCCCCGATTCCCGAAGTAGCCCCCGTAACCAATGCTATTTTTCTCATCATTCTTGTGTTTTTTGACAAATTCCATTATTTTGATTCAAAAATACAGCAAAAAAAGAAAGTACCATCGAAAAAAAGTGTAATTTTACGCTATGTTATACAATAAAGCAGCTACATCAGTATGAAACAAGATTTTATTACAGTAAAAAAGTTCAATTTTCCAACAGACGTCCCCGTCGTTCAGTCTTATCTGATGATGAGGGGAATTGAAACTTATATGAAGAATATGGTTACCAACCAATTAGCCTTCCCCATCGGCGATATTGAAATGCAAGTGGACAGTTCGGACTACGAACAAGCCAAAGATGCCCTGATTGAAGGCGGATTTTCCCAACCGGAAGATTTCGCCGAACTCAAATAACGATTCAAAAAGATAAAATACAGTATGTTAAATAATGCACACCCTTCCGGTTCATCGAACAAAGACAAGGAATACAAGTATATCCTCATCGGGCTTATTTTGATGCTCGCCATTATCCTCTTTCAAGAATTGCGCCCCTACGTGAGCGGCTTTTTGGGGGCGGCAACCCTGTATGTGATTTTGAAGGGGCAGATGCCTTTTTTTACCCAAAAACTGCACCTCGGAAGAGGTTTGGCGGCGGCAATCATCATCATTGAGGCTTTGCTTTTTTTCCTGATACCCCTCACGGGGCTTACTTTTTTGGTTGCCGACACCCTGTCGGGAATTCATATCGATCCGGACGCCATAAAAAATCAGGCTACCGACTTGATTGATACGCTCGAAGAACGCTTGGGATTTCAGATTCTCACGGCAGAAAATTTGTCCTTCATTCCCAAAGTGGGCACGAGCATCGTACAAGCCCTCGGCGCGAGCCTTTACAGCTTCATCATCAACATTTTGGTTATTTTGTTTCTTCTCTATTATATGCTGTTCAGTTCCAAAAGTTTCGAAAACATTATCCGCGAGATATTGCCTTTTCAAGAGGAAAACAAGAAGATTTTGGCAGAAGAAACCAAGCTGATTATCCAAGCCAACGCCATAGGTATCCCGCTTTTGGCTGCCGTCCAAGGTATTTTTGCCTATTTCGGATATTTGTTCTTTGGGGTGAACAACCCGATGCTTTACGCCCTCTTAACCGCCTTCTGCACCATCTTGCCCATTGTCGGCACCCTCATCGTGTGGCTTCCGTTGAGCATCAGCATAACGGTTTCGGGCGACATCACAAACGGCGTGTTGCTTTTCGTTTACGGCTTCCTCATCATCGGCGGTGTGGACAACGTGGCGCGGTTTATGCTGCAAAAAATACTTGCGGACATACACCCGTTGATTACCATTTTCGGGGTGTTGGTGGGCGTTCCTATGTTCGGATTTTGGGGCGTGATTTTCGGACCGCTGATATTGTCGCTCTTCATTCTTTTCCTCAATATGTATCGGAACAAATACGTGCCGGGCTCGAAAGCAAGCCCCCGCGTTACAACGAAAATGAAGCCCGCCAAAATTCCAACGTACAAAAGTCCGACTGTCAGTTTCAAGAAAAAACAAAAATAAAACACGATGAATAATTTCCCTATTTTCAAGAAGATACTACCCGATGCCATCGCCATCGTTTCGTTTATGCTCATTGCCTTCATTTATTTTTCCCCTGCGATAACCGAAGGCAAAGTGATTACCCAGCACGATTCCCTCGCCGCCATCGGGCAAGGGCAGGAACAACGCGATTATATGGAACAGCATCACGGCGAGCGCACGCGGTGGATCAATTCTATGTTTGGCGGAATGCCCACCTATCAAATGTCGCCGTCGTACAATTCCACGAAACCGCAGGATTTTGCAAAAAAGCTCTATTCGCTGTTCTTGCCCGACTACGTTTCGCTGGTTTTCATTATGATGCTCGGATTTTACATTTTGATGAGGGCTTTCAACGCTTCGCCGCTGATTGGCGCGATCGGCGCGGTTGTGTGGGCTTTTTCGTCTTATTTCTTCATCATCATTGCCGCAGGGCATATCTGGAAATTCATAACACTGGCATATATCCCCCCGACGATTGCGGGAATCGTGCTGGTTTACCGCAAAAAATACCTTGTCGGGGCGTTGCTGGCGATGGTTTTTACAGCGTTTCAAATCTCTGCCAACCACATTCAGATGAGCTATTACTTCCTCATCGTGATGCTTGCCATCGTAATCGCCTACCTTGCCGATGCGGCAAAGAACAAAAAGCTGCCCGATTTCATGAAATCAACCGCCGTGCTCATTGTCGCCGGGGCTATCGGCGTGATGGCTAACGCCTCTAACCTTTACCACACCTACGAATATGCAAAAGAAACGATGCGTGGCAAATCGGAACTCTCGCACCACGGGACGGAAAACAAGTCGCAAAACGGCTTGGAACGCGATTACATTACGAATTGGAGTTACGGCGTGGGCGAAACGTGGACATTGCTCGTGCCCAACACCAAAGGCGGTGCATCGGTTCCCCTGTCGGAAAACGAAACGGCGATGAGTAAGGCTAACCCGCAATACCAACAGCTTTACCAACAAATCGGGCAATACTGGGGCGATCAGCCGGGGACATCGGGTCCGGTTTACGTGGGTGCTTTCGTCCTCACGCTGTTCATTTTGGGGCTGTTCATCTTGAAAGGCGCACTGAAATGGGGACTGCTCGGCGCAACAATCCTTTCCATACTGCTTTCGTGGGGGCATAATTTTATGGGGCTAACCGATTTTTTCATCGACAACGTGCCTATGTACAACAAGTTCAGGACGGTATCGTCCATTTTGGTTGTCGCCGAATTTACCATTCCCCTGCTCGCGGTGCTGGCGTTGAAAGAAGTGGTGCAAAAAAAAGATTCGTTGGGCAAAAAAAACAAATACTTAATCATCAGCCTCGCACTGACGGGCGGTTTCGCCCTGCTTTTTGCCATCGCCCCGAAGCTATTCTTCCCCTCGTTCATTTCCGCCGTGGAAATGCAAGGCTTGCAATCGCTTCCGGCGGAACACCTGCAACCCATCATCAACAACCTCACGGATATGCGCGTAGCAATGTTTACCGCCGATGCGTGGCGCAGTTTCTTCGTCATCGGCATCGGGACGGCGTTGCTATGGCTGTTTTCCGCCAAAAAACTGAAAGCCGAATATATGCTGTCGGGGGTTTTGATACTCTGTCTGGCGGATATGTGGGCGGTAAACAAACGCTACTTGAACGAGGGCGATTTCTCGCCAAAATCAAAACGAACCCAATCCTTCGCCAAAACGCAAAGCGACGAAATCATCTTGCAAGACAGCACAACGCATTATCGCGTGTTGAATATGGCGACAAGCACGTTCAACGACGGAATCACACCCTATTGGCACAAGTGCATCGGTGGTTACCACCCGGCGAAACTACGTCGTTATCAGGATTTGATAGACGTTTACCTGAGTCCCGAAATGCTGAGGCTGCAACAAGACATCATTCAAACGCAGGGCGCGATGGATTCCGTGAACGCCGATGGTTTCAAGGTGCTGAATATGCTCAACACCAAATGGATAGTTATGCCGGCGCAAGGTGGGGCGACTATCCCTGTCGAAAATCCCTATCCGCAGGGCAACGCTTGGTTTGTCGATGAAATCCGTTTCGTGGACAATGCCGATGCCGAAATTGCGGAACTTGGCAAGATGGATTTGCGCTCGCAAGCGGTTGCCGATAAGTCCTTCGAATCTGTTTTGGGTGGCGTGAACGTTACGCCGAAAGATTCTTTGTCGAAAATCTATCTTGAATCTCACGATTCCAACATCCTGACTTACAAAGCCGATGCGAAAAAAGACGAATTGGCTGTTTTCTCGGAAATTTATTACCCCGACGGCTGGCAAATCAGCATCGACGGCAAACCTGCCAAAATGATCCGCGCCAATTACACCCTGCGGGCTTTGGCGGTTCCCGAAGGACAGCATAGCATCGTTTTCAAATTCGCCCCGACAAGTATCAAGGTAACGGACGGCATCGCCTACATCGCGCTGGCAATTATGCTGATAACCTTGGCGTTTGTGTTATGGAAGGGAGTGAAAAAAATTGAAAATTGAAAATTAAGAATCAGGAGCCAAGACGAAAAAAAGACAATTGAGAATTGAAAATTGAGAATGACGATGCGCAACCCTGCATTCCTAATCGGCGTTCCCCAAAAAAGGAATTGAAGGACGAAAGGACAGTGTACCCCAAACGTCCAAACGTCTGAATTTTACCTGCCACAAACCTCCTTGAACGCGCACCATTGGCAGGTTTTTTCGTTTTCGGTTTGCGAGAAAGGAAGGTTTTCGTTAAAAATATCCCCGATGCAAGCGTTGAAACGCGCCGTAAATTCCTCCATAAAAGGCGAAATATCAGTAACGGTTACCTTGTTGGACGTTACCGAAGGGTTGAACTTGCCATCGAAAATGAAACGCAGGTAATAAATGGCTGGCGAAAGTTGCGCCGATGGGTTTTTCATTCCATAAAACAACGAATAAACAAAAACCTGCAAAATCTGGTAGGGGCGTTTGTTTTTGGAAGCGTCGAAAAGCTGTTCGATTGTTTTGAAATCGGTGCTTCCCGTGCCGGTTTTGTAGTCAATGATGCGGTAACAACCGCCAGTTTTGTCAATACGATCAATACTTCCCTTGAAATTGACTGTCAGTTTATCGTCCACGCGATACGAATCGCCAGGTTCGTTGCCGAACTTGTATTCGGAACCGATATATTCAAAGGGCGTGAACTGCATATCGGCTTTCAACGTCTGCTTCACGTAATCGCGCAGAATTTCGCCGATCAGGAAATACTGTCCCTGCAAGGCTTCGGGCTGGTGTTTCCGCTTGAAATAATATTCGGCGAAAGCCTCTTCGAGCAAGCGGGTAAGCCCTTCATCGTCAGCTATAAGCGCATTTATGACATCGGGCGTGAGCGTTTTATGTTTGTAGCGCCCGTAGAGTTTTTCCATCAGCTTATGGAATATCGTCCCGAAAACCGACGCTTCCACCGACTCCTGCACCTCGTCCTCCTCCTTGTTCAAATTTTCCACGGCGGTAAAATAGAACTGCAAGGGGCAGTTGATATAGTTGTTGAGCAACGATGCCGAAAGATATTTGCTGCCGCCCGCACGGAAAGCGTTCAGTTTTCCGACGACGTCAGGCGTTTTGGCAACGGCGACAGGCGGTGTTTCGGGTACCGAAACATCGTAGGAAACCACGTGCTCGCGCACATCGAAGTGATTGCCGTAGAGGTACTTCAACTGGTAGAAATAGCGGCTCACTTCGCCCGTCTGCATTTCCTCGGCGCGAGTGTCGTAGAGCATAAAAACGCGCTTGGCACGGCTGATCATTCGGTAGAAATGGTAGGCGTAGATGCCGTCCTGATGCTCGTTCAAGGGCAAGCCGAAAGCCCTCCTGAGCGAATAGGGGATAAAGGAATTTAAGGCACGCCGAAGGGGGAACACACCCTCGTTCATCGACAGCAAAACAAGGTTTTCGAAATCGAGCACGCGCGTTTCCAATACGCCCATCACTTGCAAACCCGACAGCGGCTCGCCACGAAAAGGCACGCTGATACTACGCGCCAACTGCTTCAAAAGGCGGAAATAAGTATCCACCGACAAATCGGCAGGGGCTTCGCGCAGGGTGTCTTCCAAGCGAGTTATCGTTTTGTGATACTGCACAATAAACTCGCGTTCCAAATCCATCGGGTGGACTTCGGTTCGCGGTTCGTCATCGCCTTCCGCCTCGTCTTTTTTGTCGTGGATACGAGAATATACGAAAGTCAAAATCGTTTTCAGGTATTCAGAGGCTTCCCTCCAATCTTCGATGGGGCGGAAAAAGGCGGACAGTGACGGATAATCGTTTATCTCGCTTTCGGAAACGGTAATGCGGTTGTTTTCGGCAATGTATTTTTTCATCGCCGCGGCATCGTCTTGCGCCGCAAGCGCAATCAAGGGGTGGTTGAGCACCGCAAGTGCAAAACGGAAATAAAAAACGGTTTCGCCCTTCGATTTCCGCAGGTTGCGTTGCAAATCGGCAATGTGATTGATCAAGCCGTCGATGGAAGCGTGGGACAAGCCGTAGCCCATCGTTACGTTGATTTTGCCGATTTCTTCGGGAATGGAATAAAGCAGGGGCAGCAACAAATTTTCGTCGGGCAACACAATGGCGGTATTGATGGCTTCGTCAGGCTGGGCTATCGCCTTGCTTTCGACAAGTTGCGTGAGAATCCTGCCAGCCTGCTTCGCCTGCCCCACCCCCGAAGGAATGCCAATAACCTCTATGACCGGTTTTTCCGATGGCGCATCTTCTTCCAAAACGAATTGGGAAGGGAAATTTTTCCGGTTTTCCTGCGCCCAAAGCGAGGCTTTGTTGTGCTTGTCGCAGGTAAGGGGCGAGGCGTAGTCCCAATAAAAATCGGCAATGCCCAAGTTGCTAAAATACTTCATCAGAGCGGTTTCGGCTGGCGAAAGCGCATTGAAGCCCACAAAAACAATTTCTTCCACTTCCGCATTCAGTTCCCCCGCCTTCGCCCGATTGACTACCTCGCGGAACAGCATACCCTCGTAGGCGATGCCCTTCCGCGTCAGTTCCTCGCGAAACGAGTTGTACAAATCCAACAGAATGCGCCACAATTCCAAAAATTCTTTCTTGGTTTCGTTTCCTTCCACCGGCATAAAATTCGTCCAAAAACGGCGGATAACCTCAATCTGCGCTTCGGAAAGGTAACCCTTGTCGAAATCCATTGACTTCAAATCCTGCACGTTGCGAAAAAGTTGTTGCGCATCGGCAAGGTGTTTGTCCACGTCCGAAAAATCGTTGAGCAGCATCTCGCCCCAAAACAAAAAATCGTCGAAAGGTTCGGGCGCAGGGTTGATGCGTTTGTATTGCTCGTACAGCATCACGAGCATTTCAATGCGATCGCCCAAGCGATAGGGGGAAAGCGAGCGGAACAACTCGGAAATCGTCAGGATTGGCGGCGAAAAAACGGGTTTCCCTGCCACTTCCGCAATGTATTTCTGAAAGAAAACCCCGGAGCGACGGTTGGGAAACACAAAACTGCAGCGATAAAGCTCGTCGCCGTATTGCGCGTAAAACAATTCTGCTATCTGATGAAGAAACGGATTCATTGAAATAAAATTTGCTTTGCAAAAATAAGAAACTGTTTTGTATTTTACGAATAATTTATTTTGTTTCTTCTTTTATGCTGTTTTTTGCCCTTTTTCGTGTCTTTGAACTTTCCTTTCTTTCAAATAGCCCGCTATTTGATGCGAAACGAAAGCCCAAATCCATCAAAAAATGACTAAAAAAACACCGCATAAAAAAATTCAAAACAATTTCTAAACATTTTCGGCGGAATGTGAACGGAAGCCGAACCTTTCTTTTCGCCAAACGTTTCTAAAAAGGTTTTTTAAATTTATTCGATGGAACAAAAAGAGCCACTCTGGAACAAGAATTTCATTATCGCTTGCACTTCGAACTTCCTTACCGCTTGTTCGTTCAACCTGCTTATGCCGACTATCCCTCTGTACCTGACTGATATATTGGGTATTGAGGAATCGCACGTGGGAATCGTGTTGTCGTCCTACGTGCTCGCTATGTTGTTTACACGCCCCTTTTCGGGCTATCTGGTTGATATTTCCCCCCGAAAAGCCTTGTACCTCATTGGTTTATCTATTTTCGTATCCATCTATTTCGGCTACGTGTTCGCGGCAACGGTGCTGTTTTTCATCATCTTGCGCTTCGTCCACGGAATTTTTTGGGCGGTTACGACGGTTTCGTCCAACACGGTAGCCATCGACATTATCCCGACAACTCGCAGGGCAGAAGGAATCGGACTTTTTGGTATGTTTACCAATATGGCAATGGCTGTCGCGCCCTTTATCGCGTTGAGCATTTACCATTCCATCGGCTTCAAGTGGCTGGTTGGAAGTGCGATAGCAATGGGTGTTTTGGCTGTTTCCGCCGTCAGTTTCATCAAGGTGGGATACCGTCCGCCCAAAGAACGCCCCCCGGTTTCGTTCGATCGTTTCATCTTGCTTCCCGCCTTTCCCATCTTCCTCAACCAAGTGCTGATTACTTTCGGCTGGGGGACGCTGATTCCCTTCGCCGCGCTTTATGGGACGAGCCTCGGCATCGTAAACCCCGGCGCGTTGTTCTTGTTTTTGGCATTGGGCATCATTATGTCGCGATTGGTTTCGGGAAGGGTGGTGGACAAAGGTTATCTACACCACGCCGTTATTTTCGCGCTGTCCGTCATCTGCATCGGCTTTGTGTCCTATTCGCTTGCGAAAACGCTACCCTTGTTCTGTGCCTCGGCTTTCATTATCGGGACGGGCTTCGGCACGTTTTTCCCCGCTATGCAGACGGTGTATGTGAATATGGCACCGAAAGACAAGCGGGGAACGGCATCGTCCACCTACCTGACTGCCTTCGACTTAGGCAACGGATTGGGAATGTTGGGCGGCGGTTATATCATATCGGCGTTCCATTTCTCGACAATGTACGTGGTTGCGGCTTCCTCGGTTTTCCTCGGATTGCTGATTTACATTTTCAATTCCCGAAAAATTTACGAGAAGAAAAAATTGGCGGCGCAGATGCCAACGGTGTGAGGAGTAAGCGAAAACGCGCTTGTTTGCTTCGTTTTGCGTTATTTTGTTATCAATTCCTGTACTAATTTCATAAAACTGTCCTCTATCAATCTTTCATCAGGAATTTCGCCGAATGATAACTGCGCAAGTTCATTTTGGTAAACAAAACGGATTTTTTCCCATATCGAAGGAAAATCTGTTATCAATGGCGAATCGGCAATGCTCTTACTTTGCCAACCTGTCGGCTCATCAAACGCTTGCTGGTCGTGAATGAGCAAGTCGAATAAATCTTTGTGAAAGTCGGCAGAATCAATATAATCAGCACATTCCGCATCATTTGCCAAATA
>JAISYO010000024.1 GCA_031269865.1 Dysgonamonadaceae bacterium
AAAATCCATTCGGGGCGTTCGCGCAACGATCAAGTGTTGGTGGACATCAAACTCTATTTGAAGGACGAAATCAAAACGATAAGGGACGAGATACGGCAGCTTTTCGACTTGTTGCAAACGCTCAGCGAACGCCACAAAGACGTGTTGCTACCCGGTTACACGCACGGACAAATCGCTATGCCATCGTCATTTGGCTTGTGGTTCGGTGCTTACGCCGAAACCTTGGTGGACGATATGCAGTCGCTCGTCGCCGCATGGCGCGTTGCCGATCAAAATCCGCTCGGTTCTGCCGCCGGATACGGAAGTTCCTTCCCCCTCGACAGGGAAACGACAACCCAAGAACTGCATTTCGCCACGATGAATTACAACGTGATTGCCGCACAACTTGGGCGCGGAAAAACCGAGCGTGCGCTTGCGCAAAGCATGGCGAATATCTCATTCACACTCAACAAATTGGCTGCCGACAACTGTATGTATCTTTCGGGTAATTACGGCTTCATTTCTTACCCCAGCGAATTGACTACGGGTTCGAGCATTATGCCACATAAGAAAAACCCCGACGTGTGGGAACTAATCCGTGCGCATAGCAATCGCTTGCAAAGCCTGCCCAACGAAATTTCGATGATGACAACCAACTTGCCACACGGCTACCACCGCGATTTTCAACTGCTGAAAGAATCGCTGTTCCCTGCCATCGAGACTTTGCATCAATTATTGAAAATGAGCCACTTTATGCTTCAACACCTTTCCGTGAACACGCATATTTTGGACGATCCGAAATACGATTATCTCTTCACGGTGGAAGAAGTGAACAAGCGCGTTTTGCAAGGCAAGCCTTTCCGCGAAGCCTACATCGAAGTGGGAAAAGAGGTGGAAAACGGCACTTACCGCGCCACAAAATCGGTAAGCCATACGCACGCGGGAAGCATCGGGAACCTTTGCACGGAACAGATTCGTGAAAAGATGGAAAGGGCAATCGAGGGCGAAACGTGGTAACTGATGAACATTGAGCTATTTGTCCTTATCCTTTTCGCAGGGGCTGTCCTCGCGGGATTACTGGGTTCGCTTACCGGATTGGGCGGCGGCGCAATCATCATTCCCCTACTGACGATGGGATTGGGTGTCGATATGCGTTTTGCCGTGGGCACGGCGTTGGTAACGTCCATCGCCACATCGTCCGGCGCGGCGGCGGCATACATTCGCGAGGGAATTACCAACACGCGCATCGGAATGTTTCTCGAAATTGCCACCACGATGGGGGCAGTCATTGGCGCGTTGATTGCCGTATATATGCCGACAAACATCATCGCCCTGATTTTCGGTTGCGTACTTATTTTTTCGGCGTATATGTCGGTGCGCAAAAAAGACAGGAACATCGACTATTCCGCGCCCGGCGACAAATGGGGCGTGAAAATGAAACTGAACGGCAGCTACCCCACCCCGACCGGCATCGTTCAATACAACGTGCACCGCGTGGCAGGGGGATATTCACTGATGACTTTCGCCGGGGTTATTTCGGGGCTTCTCGGCATCGGTTCCGGCGCGTTGAAAGTGTTGGCGATGGACATCGCGATGAAAATTCCCTTCAAGGTTTCCACCACGACAAGTAATTTTATGATTGGGGTTACGGCTGCCGCGAGCGCGGTAATTTACCTGCAACGCGGCTACATCGATCCGGGCTTGGCGATGCCCATCGTCCCCGGCGTGCTGTTGGGCGCGTTTCTCGGCTCGAAGATCTTGCCGAGGGCAAACGTTCAGAAACTGCGCTTGCTGTTCAGCCTCGTCATCGCGTTTTTGGCACTTCAAATGATTTACAACGGACTGACGGATAAAATTTAACGAAGAATGAAGAACCCTTCCTCGCAACACGATATTGATCTCATCATCGGGAAATTATTGCGCGTGGGCGTGATTGTTTCCTGCGCGATAACCATCTTCGGGGGGATTCTTTACCTCTTTCAGCATCAAGGCGCGGTTTCGGGCTATGGCGCGGTGGAAAAGGCGGCGGATTTCCACGGCGCAGCCGAATACCTGCGTGAAATCGGCAGCATCGTTCCGCGTATTTTCCACCTCGATGGGGCTGCCATTGCGCAATTCGGTATTATCGTGTTGATTTTCACGCCCATTATGCGTGTCTTATTTTCCCTGCTTTCGTTTATCGTGGAAAAAGACAAATTGTACATTGTCATCACGCTGATTGTTTTGCTGATTATCTTTGCCAATTTGTTTTTCGGGTTGCGTTGAGGGGATTCCGTGTCGTGGCACGGAACGGAACGGAATGACGGCGTACCCAAACGCCTTTAACCCTTTACCTTTTACCCTTAACCTATCGGAATAGCAACGAACTATCCCCATAGCTCAAAAAGCGGAAATCCTGCGCGAGTGCGTAATCGTAAATCCGCCGCCAATCATCGCCCACAAAAGCGGAAACCAACAGCAACAGCGTGCTTTGCGGTTGATGAAAATTGGTAACGAGGGCATCGGCAAAGCGGAAACGGAAGCCCGGCGCAATCATTATTTGTGTTGCCGTCATCAATTGGCTCTCGCCACGGCGATCCAAATAATCCAATATCTTCTGCAAAGCCTCTTTCGCCGTGATTTCCTCGCCCGAATAATCCTCGTAGGCTTCCCATTGCGAAACCGCCAATTCCTGCGCTCGCGCCTTCGGGTCCGCCTGCAATTTTCGCCCGATATAATACAGGCTTTCGATGCTTCGCATAGAGGTAGTCCCCACCACCACAAGCGGTTTCTCGTTGTTCAACAGCGACTTGATGACTTCGCGCGAAACAGAAATACATTCCGTGTGCATTTCGTGCCCTGCCATCGTATCCGACTTCACGGGCTTAAACGTCCCTGCCCCCACGTGCAACGTAAGCTCTGCAGTGGCGATGCCTTTCTTGCGCAAATAGCTCATTACCTTGTCGGTAAAATGAAGCCCTGCCGTCGGCGCAGCCACCGAACCCTCGATTTTAGAATAGACGGTTTGGTAGCTTTCCTCGTCTTTTTCTTCCGCAGGGCGGTTCAAATACGGCGGAATGGGCAGTTTCCCAACTAATTCCAAGAGTTCGGAAAAGGAATAGGCGGCGTTGTCCCACGAAAATTGCACCATCGCTTCCTTGTCCGCGCCCGGCAATTTCTTGGCTTCGAGTGTCATCAAGCCCGATGGCATTTCGATGCGCATCTGCAAAGGCTCGTTTTTCCATCGTTTGGCGTTGCCAATCATACAATGCCACGTGCATTGTCCGTGTCGGGCGAAATTCAGGGCGTAATCCGACGGCTCGGCAGGCGAAAGGCAGAACACCTCGATGCTCGCGCCCGTTTCCTTTCGGAACAAGAGCCGCGCGTGGATAACCTTCGTGTTGTTGAAAATCATCAGGCTTTCGGCAGGAATTTGCGCGGGCAGGTTTTTGAAGGCGGTTTCGCTAATTTCCCCCTCGCGATAGAGCAACAATTTCGATGAATCGCGCTCTGTAAGAGGATATTTGGCTATTTTCTCGTCGGGAAGTTCGTAGTTGAATTGAGATATGCTGAGTTGCCCTGTTCCGTCTTTTTTCATTTTTTTTGCGATTGTATTGCGTAATTTTTTGCTATATTAGTGTAATATATCGGCAAAATTAATCAACTTTGTACACGCGACAAAAAAACCGATGCAATTTGTCGCGTTTAGAAAAAAAAATGCACGAATGAAGAAGATAGAAACAGGCGATATTGTCCGCTTTTTGAATACGGTTGGCGGTGGACAGGTAAAAGGCGTCCTGAGCAAGCAACTCGCCATTGTGGAAGACGAACACGGCTTCGACGTTCCGGTTTTAATATCGGAACTCGTTGTGGTGGAATCGGCGGGGAACGAAAAAATAGGTTCGGAAGATGAGGTTGCGCCGGAAAAAACGCAGGGGAAACCCGAAATAAAACTGGAAAAACCGGACGAAGAACCCGAAGAAACGCCCGGCGGCGAGGAAATTACCGCTTGCCTCGCCTACCTGCCCACTGATGCGAAGAGCCTCACGCGATCGGCTTACGAATGTTATTTCGTGAACGACAGCAATTACTACCTGTTTATCAATTATATGAGTCACGAAAACAATGCGTGGACTAACCGCTTCAACGGACTTGTAGAGCCCAACACGAAAATTTTCCTGGAAGAATTTGACAAGTCGCAACTAAACGAAATAGAAAAAATTTGCGTGCAGTTTGTGGCGTTTAAGCACGCGAAACCCTTCAAATTCAAGAATTCACACTCGGTGGAACTGCGTATCGACACCGTGAAATTCTACAAACTGCACAGCTTTCAGGAAAATGATTATTTCGACGAGAGCGCGATGATTTACTACCTTGTGCGGAACGATATGCCCGAACGCGACGTATTGCTGTCGGCAGGGGAAATTGAGCGGGCGATGAAAGAGAAAAACGAGGCGGAAAAACGCCCCCGCATTCAAAAGATAAAGCCGAAAGAAACAAATCCGGTTATCGAAGTGGATTTGCACATCAACCATCTGTTAGAAACCACCGCCGGAATGAACAACGCCGATATGTTGGAATACCAATTGCAGAAATTCAACGAGGCAATGGGCGAAAACCTGCGGAATAAGAACCAAAAGCTCGTTTTTATTCACGGCAAAGGCGACGGCGTGTTGAAAAACGCCATTTTAAAGGAATTGAAACAAAAATATAAAAACTGCTATGTTCAAGATGCCTCGTTTCGCGAATACGGATTCGGGGCTACAATGGTAACGATAAAATAATCAGCCAATTAAATAAAAAATATGAAAAATATGAAAAAATTGATTTTGGTTTTGGCAAGCGTTTTCACGCTCAGCAGTTGCACGGTGTTGGAACAGGTTGCGGGCGCGTTTAATTTTTCGCAATGCGAATACACTTACAACTCATTGTCAGGCATTCAGTTGGCAGGAATAAACATCGGGGACGCCTCGTCCCTTTCCTTAGTCAATCTGACGAAAATCGCGACGATATTGTCTGGCAAGAGTTTGCAGACGATTCCCTTCAATATGACGTTGAACCTGAACGTGAAAAACCCGAATGTGGGTGTCGCCGCCCTCGAAGCGATGGATTACGCCATCAGCATCAACGAAATGGATTTCACTTCGGGCAAATTGGACGTCCCCGTCCGCATCGAAGGTGGACAAACGAAAGTCATTCCCATTTCCATCGGCACGGACTTGATGAAACTGATCAATCGCTACTCGCAAGATCGTGTGGCGAGCGAAATGGGCTCTTTCTTCGGCATCAAAAGTGGCGAAACGAAAGTTACGGTTAAGCTCTGGCCCTCTATTTTGGTTGGCAGCACGCCGGTAAAATCGCCGGCGGCTATCCCCATCGTTTTTAATTTCGGGGGGAAGTGATTAAGATTCAGAGGTAATGACTTTCAAATATCTATCAATCATTGGTTTAGTCGCTTTGCCCGCAAGCTGCGATTCATCGGTTCCCGATTACCGCAACGCCTCTCTATCGTCCGAAAAACGTGTCCACGATCTACTTTCGTATATGACGCTCGAAGAAAAAGCTGCGCAACTTGATATGCTTGATGCAGGCTCTATCCTTGAATCTGCCGATTCGGTTTCGATAGCGAAAAAGGCAGGGGAAACCAAGCGCGTAGAGATGCTTTTAACCCCTGAACATTTATCATTATAAATATTGATATGCAACGTGTTACCGAGCCGGGGAAATTTGAGGTAATGGTAGGCGCATCGTCTGCGGGCATAAGGTTGAGGGAAACGATAAAGCTAAAATAAATCCATTGGGAATGAAGAAAAACGACAAACAAGAACGGCAGGACGCCATTGGCGAAATCCTTCGCGAATCAGCCGTCGGCAGTCAAGACGATTTGATGAATATCCTCATCGACAAGGGTTTCGAGCTGACGCAAGCCACCCTTTCACGCGATTTCCGAGAAATGAAAATCGCCAAGACACCCGACACGGCAGGGAATTATGTGTATCGCCTTCCCGCGATGCACCTGCCGGAGGCGAAGTCGCAAAAACAAGGTATGATCTGCCCCTTTTACCGCAACGGCGTGCTGAACATCGAGTTTTCGGGGCAGATGGCTGTCGTGAAAACACCACGCGGATACGCGCAGGGAGTAGCGCAGGACATCGACGCCAACCAAATCCCCGGCGTTATGGCTACCATCGCCGGAAACGACACGCTAATGCTCGTCCTGCGCGAAAACGCCGATAAGCTGGCGATTATCAACAGCTTGAAAATACTGTTTTCCAAAAGCAATTAAGGAAAAACGTTCGGGCGCTGGGGTTGTACGCCGTCTTTTCGTCTTTTTGTTCTTTGGAACGTTGCGCAACAAAATACTACAAATCTTGCGGAAAGGGCACTACTGTTTCTATAATATGGGAATGTAACGATTTTTTTCTATGCGAAAAAGAAAAATACCAATCGTATTTGTAATGCGGTTGCTATAAG
>JAISYO010000049.1 GCA_031269865.1 Dysgonamonadaceae bacterium
TAATGTTTTTGTTAAAAATGTGTTCAAAACTGTCCACCGCCGAAACCACCTCCCTGCGGTCTGCCTCCCTGTCTGCCACGAAACTCGCCGTCGCCTTCCTGCGGATTAAATCCTTCGGGCGGTACAGGGGTAAATCTGAAATCGTTGCGTTTTTCGAGAAATATTTGATATTGCTCTGCCGACAAAATCTTTTTGATTTTTTTGTTGGACTTTTCTTTGCGTTTTGCAATTTTCTCGTCGATTTTTGCAAGATTTTCTTGCATTTTAGCGCGGTCTTTTTCACTCATTTCGGCTGTCTGAGGTTCTTTGTCCATCAGTTCGCGCTTTTTCTCAAACAGTTTGAAAATGCTTTTTTGCTCTTTCGCCAAAATAATACCGATGTCGGCACGCTGTTCGAGTGTGATTTGCCGAATTTCAGGAAACGAATCGAGCCTGAACTCGACATTGCCTCTGCTTTGTCCGCCGCGCTGTCCCATTCCGGACGGCGGTCCCTGACGGTTGCCTCCACCCATTCCTCTGCCGCCTCCCATTGGAGGTTGTGCCTGCAAGGAAATACCTGCAAAAAGCAGGCAAAAAATACAAATCAGATTTTTCAACATTATAATTGAAGTTTTGCGGTAAAAATACGGAATAAAGGTGGGCGAGCGAGCGATGGGCTGCGTGAAACGGGAAAAATGGGGAGGGAAACGAACATTTGAGGTGGTGAAATTCTTTTTTGTCTTACCTCCTTTGTGCCTTACCAAAGCAAACCACCACCCACACAATTTGCTGTTGCCTGATTCAATTTGTTTTTTTATCAAAAAAAATCAGGTGGACAGCAAAAGACAAATAAGCCTCCCCCTGCGTAAATCAGTTGAAATTTGACTTGTCTTTTTTGCAAGAAAGCGGATTCAGAACAGTTGGAAATGCAAAAATTCCCGCGCCTCGTTGTCGATATGTCTTTTTTTGCGATAGTTTCGCACTACAAGATAGGCAAAGCTCACGAAGGCTGCCAAAACAGCAATGTCCCTAATGTCGGTAGTTTTCATTTTCTTCAAAATTTATGTTTATGACTTCTCTCTAAGAAATTGTTTTGAATTTTTTTATGCGGTGTTTTTTAGTCATTTTGCCCCCATCCCCTACGGGACTTCCCCCGCGAGGGGGAAGGAATAGGAAGGCTGCTTTTTTGATTTGGGCTTTCTTTTCGCATCAAATAGCGGGCTATTTGAAAGAAAGGAAAGTCCAAAGACACGGAAAAGGGCAAAAAACAGCATAAAAAAAATAATATCATTCGTAAAATTCAAAACAGTTTCTTAATTATATGACACGAAAAACGATAAATAGTTGCATAAAAGTACGAAAAATTTGTGTCGCGACAAATTATTCTCGTTTTTTTTTATAAAAATAGCTCGATAGCCAACACCCTTTTGGTGTCCTCGCCCACTCGGAAACGCTCGTCGGCTCGTTCCCCCACGATCCACACAATGTCGTCGCCCGACACCAACACCCAAGCGTTTTCCTTGTCCGCCAAACTGAATTTGCGATCGGTAAAATAGTCGCTCAACTTCTTTTTGCCCCTCATGCCGAAAGGCACGAACCAATCCCCCGGTTGCCATCGGCGCAATTTCAGGGGGAAGGACAGTTTGTCCGCGTCGGCATACAGGCAACGGGGTTCTTTTTTTATCAATACGTCCGCTCTATTTTTGCTGATTTTCAGATGAATGGGATATATAATCTCTTTCGTTGATTCAGGTATGGGATATTGTTTTTCCTCATCGGTTTTCAAGTCAATTTCCGACAGGATAAAAGCCTCGCGATCTTTTATCAAGCGGTATTTATCCGAAAAAAACTGCTTGCCGGAAGACGCCTCTACGCTTTGTGAAACATCTTCGATGACTGATGGCGTGAAGCCCAAGGGCGACAATATCTCGAACAGCAACGAGGTGGGCGACGGCGTTTTTCGCAAGGCGGATATGTTGATTTTTTCCCCGTCGAACACGGCTTGTTTCAAGCGGACGATTTCCTCTGTATAAATTTTTTCGGCTTCGCCCACATTTTGCGAAGTGCGGAATATCGCCTCTTTAACCGATGGGTTCAACGTTTCTAACAAAGGAATGACATTTAGGCGGATAGCGTTGCGCAGATATACGTCTTGTTCGTTACTGCTATCGCTGCGGAAGGGTATCTCGCGTTCCTTGACGTATTGCAAAATTTCTTGGCGCGTAACGGCAAGCATCGGGCGCACGATTTTTCCATTCCGCGCTACGATACCGCTCAGCCCCCGGATTCCGGTTCCGCGAATCAAATTCAGCAAAACCGTTTCCACCGAATCGTCGCGGTGGTGCGCCACGGCAAGGGCATCGGCATCGTATTGTCGGCGGACAATCTCGAACCACGCATAGCGCAATTCCCTCGCCGCCATTTCGATGGATATTTTTTTGTCGGCGGCATACTGCCGGGTGTCGAAGTCGATGGAAGTAAATTCCGTGTCGGTTGCCTTGCACCAATTTTTCACGAAGGCGTCGTCGCCGTCCGATTCTTCGCCCCGAAGATGAAAATTGCAATGGGCTGCGATACAGCGGTAATCGAGCAGGGTTAGCACATCGAGCAACGCCATAGAATCCGCCCCGCCACTCAAACCCACCACAACCGTGGATTTTGGCGGCAGCAGGTTTTGCGATGCAATGTATTTCTCGATTTTCTTTATCATCTGTCGGGACTTAATTCCGCAGCAACCGCAACATTCCAAGAAAATTGTATAGAAATTGTTTCAATTTCTTATATCAGATACAGCGAGCTGATGGATTCGTTGTTGCAAACGCGCAATATGGCGTCGGCAAAGGTCTCGGCAACGGAAAGCACCTTCACTTTCTCGCACTTGTTGGAATAGGGAATGCTGTCGGTAAAAATAATCTCGGTAAGCGAAGAATTATCCACGCGCATCGAGGCGGGATCGGACATCACGGGGTGGCTCGCGATGGCACGCACGGAATTGGCGCCGTTCTCTATCATCAAGTCTGCCGCCTTGGTAATGGTCCCGGCGGTGTCCACGATGTCGTCCACGAGCAACACGTCCATACCGTTCACGTCGCCAATGATTTGCATATCGGAAATTTCATTTGCTTTCTTCCTCAATTTGTAACAGATAACCATCGGGCAGCCCAAAAATTTGGAATACGAACTCGCCCTTTTTGTTCCGCCCACGTCGGGGGTGGCAATAACCAAATTTTCGAGGTTCAAATTTTTCACGTACTCGATGAAAACCCCCGAAGCATACAAGTGATCCACCGGGACGTTGAAAAAGCCCTGTATTTGATCGGCATGTAAGTCCATAGTTATCAACCGGTTTATCCCTGACACGCTCAGCAAATCGGCAATCAGTTTCGCTCCGATGCTCACACGCGGTTTGTCTTTCCTGTCTTGGCGCGCCCACCCGAAATAGGGGATGACAGCCACGATGGATTTCGCCGATGCGCGTTTGGCGGCATCAATCATCAACAACAATTCCAAGAGGTTGTCGGACGACGGAAATGTGGATTGGATTAGAAACACTTGGCTTCCGCGAATGGATTCTTCGTAGGAAACCGAAAACTCGCCGTCGGCAAAATGCTCGATGATCATATTCCCAAGCGGACAATTCAGGCTGTTGCAGACTTTTTCGGCAAAATAACGCGATTTCGTGCCGGAAAAAATTTTGAATGGTTTATCTTGCATATCGTTTAGTGTATTGATTACAAATAATTTATACTATTTCACTTTTATTCTCATAAATACCTTGCAAAAGTACAAAATCTAATGCCAATATCGCACTATTGTAAAAAAGAAATTTTATATATTTCGCCCGAATTGGGCGAAACGGCAATCCGCAACGGCGTTTTTACTGAAAACGGAACCATCGTCTTGTCGGCGGCGAAGAGCGGGGTTGCGATTCCCACATCGGTTTTGGCTAGCCCGAAAAACGCAAAGGCGTGTTCGGGGATATAGATGGAAATGTCGGCTTCGGAAGCATCGAAATTGGCAACCACCAACACCGCCTCTTTGTTTTTTCCGCGCAGGAAGGCAAATTGGCGGGTGGAATTGAAATCGCTGTTTTCGTAATTCGCCGGCATCAAATCGTAGAATAGCCCTTCGCGAAGGGCTGATTCTTTGTTGCATAGCGCGATGAGCCTCGCATAGAAGTTTTTCAGGTCTTTTTCCGCCTCGCTCAACAAGTCGTCATTCCATTTGCCCTTGTTGTTCCAACGGCGAAGGGTGTCCGGCGCCCAATAATCGTAAATCGACGTGCGCCCGTCCCTGCCGCTGAACCCTTCTTCGTCCATTCCTTTTTCGCCGAGTTCCTGCCCCGAATAAACCAACACCGGATTGGTATTGACGCAAGCCGTTACAAACATCGCGGCTTTCCCCTTCGCGCCGTCTTTCAAAAAGAAATCGGAAGCGAGGCGTTGTTCATCGTGATTTTCCATAAAATTCAGCATTTTGGGCTGTATGTCGCCAACGCCGTTCAACGTGAAGGTAATGTCGGACGAGGGGCGATAGCCGCAAGCCACGTCGCGAAGCACGTCGTAAAGCCCAACCTTGTCGTACAGATAATCGAAGCTGTTCTCGGCGAGGAAGTTGCGGTATTGGGTGGGGTTGTAAACTTCGGCGATGAAGATGAGCTTGGGGTATTTTTCCTTGACTTGCGGGATAACCCAATGCCAAAATTCCACCGGAACCATTTCCGCCATATCGCAACGGAAGCCGTCAATGTTTTTCGATGCCCAAAAAAAGAGTATATCCTTCATTTTGAGCCACGTGTCGGGGGTTGGAATGAAATAGTTCAGGTGTCCGCCTTGGTAATCCACGCCGTAATTGAGCTTTACCGCCTCGTACCAATCGTATTGGGAAGGGCGGTTGGTAAAACAATCGTTTCCGGTTGCTTTCGCGGGAAACTCTTTGTAGTCGATTAGCGGAAATTTGTCGGGCGGCAGTTGCAATTCGAGCGTTTGCCCCGGCAAGTAATAAAAATTATTTTGGGACGAAAATGGAAGGTTCACGTCGTCGGTTTTCCCAAAATCCTTTGCCTTTTTGGGCTTGCATATCGAGCGGTAATTTCGCGCCACGTGGTTGGGCACGAAATCCACGATGACTTTCAAATCGGCGTTGTGCGTGCGAGCCACAAGCTCATCAAACTCTTGCATTCGGTTTTCCACGTTCAACGCCAAATCGGGATCCACGTCGTAATAATCACGAATGGCGTAGGGCGAGCCTGCCTTCCCCTTGACAATTTCGGGGAAATCGTTGGGTATGCCGAAGGAACTGTAATCGCTTGTCGATGCGTGTGCGATAACCCCGGTGTACCAAACGTGGGAATAGCCCGTCTTTTTCAGCTTTTTCAGTATGCCGTCGGTTAAATCGGCAAATTTTCCCGAGCCATTTTCCCCGATGCTTCCGTCCTGCACCAAATCGGCTGTTTTATTTCCGAACAAGCGCGGCAATAATTGGTAAATAAATATTTTTTTGTCTGCCATAACAGTGGGTTTTAACGGTTCAAGAACGATCTTTTACGCATTTGCGAATAATGTCGCGCACGCCCGGCTGCGTAATTTTACCGAAAGTGCGCTGATAACCAATGTTGGCTATGGTTTCTATGTCTTTGAGGTTGAACAAGGCGTATTTTTCAACGCCCTTAACTTCGATGAGTATGTCGCACAATTTTCTGTCGTACAGCGAATTGGAATTGGACATTAACTTAAACGTCCGCTCAGCCATACCAATCACGCTAATTTTCTCTTCGGTGGGAACGAGCAACGACACGTTTATCCCGATAACGTATTTGCAATACGGGCGGATAACCGACACCGGGAAGTTTTTCAGCAAACCGCCATCGACGTATGGCACACCTTCGATATATTGCGGATTAAACACCACTGGGACGGTGCAGGAAGCCACTACGGTGTCCACCAAATTTTTGCCCTGCGCAAAACTGACATATCGCGCCTTATTCCAATCGGTGGCGACAGCCGCAAACGGAATTTTTAATTCCTCGAAGGTTTTGGCGCGAAGATTTTTTTTCAAAAAATGATGCAAACCGTCCGTTTTGAAGAATCCCCCTTTCGGGATTGACAATTCGGCAAATTCGCGGAACTCCGTCTTTTCAAACAATTCGATGATTTCATCGGGGGAATAACCGTCGGCATAAAAAACACCTGCCAAAGCCCCCGCGCTTGTGCCGGAAATAATGTCGGGCTTCAAGCCGTATTCCTCCAACACTTTCAACGCGCCCAAATGGGCAAATCCTTTCGCCCCGCCACCGCCAAGCGCGTAGCCCAAATGAAACGGATATTTTTTGCCAAATAGTCCCATACTTCCAAAAAACCTTATTCGCCGCTATCCACCACTATTTCCTTATCAAATCGAATCATTTTTCCCGAACTTGTAACTCCTTCCCCGATAATGCGATAGGTGGTTGATGCATCGGCGGCGTAAAATTCCACCAATGCCTCGCCCGACGATGAAAATTGTACGTTAGGCTTCCAATAAATGGTTGTGCGAAGATCGGGAATGTCTGATTTCCGCTGTTGCTCGGTTTCGTATTTGGGCGAATAAAATGCCGCGGCTTGCTGATAACCGAGCGGAATAATGCGATCGATATTGAGCGACTTGGTGTTTTTCTGTTCAAAACCACCCTTAGTCGTTATCACAACCGCGCCGCTCGTGTTGGGATAATAACCCAACATAGACATATTGTCTTTCAGGACGAAGATATTATCAATGGAATAAACGTCAATGGCATCGAGCCGATCAAAGAAATCTTCATAAGTCATATCGTCGATAACGAACAAAACCGGGTTGTCGGAACGGGTGGTGGTTACTTTATCCGCTTTGACGAGTAGCCCCGGCATAGTAACCAATAGCGAACGCAAGCTGCTCGCTTTTCGTTTTTCAATGTCTTCGGCAGTCATCAGCCCGGTAGCCGAAATGGGCGAATAAAACTTGGATTCCTTGTATTTTTCCTTGCGTTGCGCCGTAACGGTTATATCCTGCAACATAATGGTGCGCATTCCGTTTTTCTGCGTGTAATCCTCGTTGGCTGTTTGCAGGTAAGCCTCATCGGACGGTTCTTCTAATTGTTGAGCGCGTATCGGCAAGTTGCTGTTCGCATTGTCGGGGAAAGTAACCGGATCGATGTTGATGATGTTGCTTCTGCTACCCTTTTTAGTCAGCGACTGCACGGTAAGTTCCGTTCCCTCAGGATATTCCACCTTAAATAGAAACCTGCCTTTCTCATCGGCAGCCGTTACTTCGGTGGTTACAAGCGAATCGAGCCGCGCAATCAGGCTGATTTCGCCCTCTTTCATACTTCGCAACAAGGCTTCCGTTTTTCCGCTCACTTCTTGAAACTGCTCAGGCTGAAAGGTTTCCGGTGTTTGAATTTTCCCCTGCAACACGGCAGGAATGTCGTAACGCCGCCACCCTTGCGTCATCATCAGCGCGTCCAAGGCGTGTTTGTCTGTTGCGTCGTCTTTGAAATAACTCGCAGGGGATTCTACGTAGCCCTTCAGTTCCGAAGAGAGCAAAAGCGTTGAAACAAGGCTGTTTGTGCTGTCCAACACAACGGTTTTTTCATCGGTTACAGCAATGGCGAAATTGTCCGATACGGTAATGCTGTCGCTGTCCGACAACCGGAATTTCAGCGAAATCGCTTCGCGTGGTTTGCTTGTGGGCGATGATTCGGTTTCCAATCCGGCAAAATCGTTTTTGTTGAGGTTGAAAACCAAGCGTTCGCTCAGTATTTGCTTGTTGCCACCGAGCAACAAAATGCTCAATATTCCTGATGGAAAGCCATTTACAGGCAGGATATACTGTTTCGATTGGGCGTTTACCGCTTCGTGATAAAACACCAAGCCTCGTTGGTGGATCAGCAACGAGAGCGAATCGGCAGGCGCGGCATCGCCTTCCAACAGCCCGATAACGAGGCGGCTACCGATAATCCGTGCCGAAACGGTTTGCGCCCCGGATTGCGGCGCGGGCAAGTCGATGCGTTTGCTGTTGCCGTTTTTAGTACGGCAAATGGCGTAATAACTTTCGTTGGCATGGGGAATGAAATTGAAAAATCCCATTCCGAATTTCAACGTATTGAAAGTCAGTAATTCTTCGTCTTTCGCATTGTAGAGCGTCCCCGAAATATCTTCGCCCAAACCCGATGGGTTTACCGCTTTGAATCCCACCTGACAAGTCTGATCGGGAACAAGATAACCGCCTTCGGGGTGGAAGGAAACTTCAAAATCGTCCTTGGCGTAGGGAATGGGATAAAAACGGTTGAATTTTCGTCCTTTGTGGACGATGCCCAGCATCAAGTGGCGGTTGTTGCGCTTTTTATTTATCGAAAACGACCAGTTGAAATGGGTTTGGTTTTTCGGGGAAAGGGTTTTCGTGGTTTCGTCCGAAAGTTTCAGCGTTACAATTTCCGGCGCGATGGTGTCGCCACTTTGACGTTCGACGAAACGGAAATCTACCTCTACCTTGTTGTCGCTGACGGCGAAATTAGGAAAGACGTCAATCTGCAAAGAGTAGGGATCGCGGACGTTAAGCGTTTTTTTGAAAAAAAACTCGTTTCCCCTGTTGCGCATATAGCGGGTGTATGCCCTGAGCGTGAATCCGCCTTCGGGCAAATCTTCTTCCAAATCGAGATAGCCGGAATAGACGCCGATGCTGTCCGGACGGATTTTGATCCGTTTCACGAGTTCTTGAAAAGGATTGAACAGCTCAACGTAAACGTAACGGCTGAGATACGCCGGGCGGTTGCTCGCGGCATCGATCAAGTGCGCCCGAAACCAGATCCTCTCACCCGATAAATAATTGGATTTATCGGTTTGCAGGTATATTTTTTCGTGCGGAAAAGCAGCCAATTGTTCCGTGAAACGCGCAGTCGCTTCGTCCGCTTGCTGAGCGAAAAGCGTTGTTGCAAAACAGAAAAGCAGAATTGTCCCAATATACTTTTTCATAAGAATGTGTTTGATGAAACATTAAATCGCGCTAAAATTACGAATAATTTGGGACAATTATCCCAATTTGGCAAATATTGTGCAAAATATTTTAGAGAAATGCCGTTTTATCTTTAAAAAATGCAGGTTCAACCTTATTTTACCTACGGAATAATTTTTTGCAAATGCGCAACAGCTTATTTCTGCTTTTTTTGTGGAATTTGGCTGTAAGACAAAAAATTTCATTAATTTTGTCGGCAATCGGCATAGTTGAATTTGTTTTATGTATTGTTGGTTTTCAACAGCAAAGATAAAGGACTAAATTTTAATCATATTTACTAGATCTTACTAATTTATGGCAACAAGCAAAAATCAACTATACTTTTGAACCTGAAATATTATGCAATCGTTTAGATTTGATATGAAAACGCTTACCTTGATTTTGGTTTTGACAATGATTTTTGCAACGTTTTGCGCGAAAGCAGAAATCGTCGATACCATTCCATTTATTGACAATCAACAAAAAAATATTGAAAAACAGAGAAATAGCAGAGAAAAAATAGAATATCGGCTAAATGCCAAAAATTTCATCTTACCTGCAAGCCTGATTACAGTAGGTGCAATAACCTCAACAACAGACAAATACAGGGACATCCTACCCATTACGCGGCAAAATCCCCACAAGCGCCCCACGCCCTTCGATGATGTGTTTCAATACGTGGTTCCGGCATCGGTTTTTGCATTCAATTATGTGGGGAAAGAAAAACACTGCGCTTCCGACCAATTTTTTGTTACCGCCATTTCACTTGGATTGATGACCGCGCAAGTGCGATTGATAAAGGGTTTATACAACAAAGAACGTCCGTATGGAGGGGCGCATTCGTTTCCGTCGGGGCATACGGCGACGGCTTTTGTCGGCTCACACATACTCTATCGAGAATTTATCGACGCCGATGCGTGGATTGCTTACACGGGTTACGCTATGGGATCCGTAGTTGCGGCAGCCCGTGTCCGGCACGACAATCACTGGGTTTCCGACACAATGGCAGGGGCAGGTATCGCCATCGTTTCAACCGAACTTGCTTATTACCTCTATTTCAAAATTCGCGATACGCTGCACGAAAAGACGGCATTCCATGAAAATCAGCAAATGTCATTCATCCCGATGGTGCTGCCTGATGGGGGGATTGGGGCAAGTTTTTCGATGAGGTTTTGATAAGAACTTTATGTTATATATCCAAAAATCCTTACCTTTATCGAAACAAAAAAAATATGATTATCCCCAAGATTACCCCTATATTAAAAAACAGTGTAGTATTCGGCTGTCCCGATAGGGACAAAATGTTGGTAGAAAGGGTGTTCCATTATTGTCGCCGTGCCGTAGGTACG
>JAISYO010000071.1 GCA_031269865.1 Dysgonamonadaceae bacterium
TCTTCATGGAAGCACTTTTTTAATCTCCACCATACAATTGTCGGGCTTTATTATAACCATCCTCTATTCCAGCACTTAAATGAATCGCTTCATAATTAACCTTTCCAAATTCACCTCCAGCCCCAGAAGCGTAAATTAGGGATAGAAGATGGGCACCAATAGCCGGTAAAACCCCACCATTTTTACCAATTTTAAACCCTTGCTCAAATCCGCCTTTATACATTATTGTACAAACATCTGAACCCCTATCAACGGTACTCAAATATTCTGATAATACAAAGCTTGTAGCGGAAGAATTGTACCCTTGGCTGGGATAACTATAAGATGGATTATTACTGTCATACATGAAACTCTGCCACCATTCCGAATTCGTGGCGTATTCATAAAAACCATATCCCCCCCAATTATTACTATTATTACTATTATTACTGGGATAACCATAAATAACCGTTTCGGGTCCTACATAGCCCCAGCCATCGACATAGCCCCCGGGCCATACGCCTATCCACTCGTCAAACTGTTGTTGGGTTATTCCGCCCACTATTTTCCGCAGGTCTTCCCTTTTTATTACCGGGAAATCCAGCAGACCGTCCAAGTCTTTTTTCGTAATTTTTTTCATGTCTGTAATTTTTTTAGAAACTGTTTAAATTTTACATCTCATCTTTTTTATCGCTATTTTAAAATGGATTTTTTGCTTTTCATTTGAAGATTTAGCGGGCTAAATCAAAAATTAAAAGTGAAAAAGACGCTTAAAAGAGCAGAAAAAAGTAGCTGAGAATACTATAATATATTATTTCGTTAAAATTTAAACAGCTTCTTATGTATTTCCGACAAAGATAGTGCATAAAACAACATTCTCCTCAATTATCTTATGTGATTTTTATGTGAATTTTATAGCCATTTATTGCCTATTTATGTGATAAATATAGCCAAATCCGTTGTTTTGTTGTTTGTTTTTCGTATTTTTGCGAGATAAACTATATATATTTTCAACCATGAGTATGATTAAAAATAAATTGATAACCGCCCGCAAGGAAAGAAACCGGACTCAAAACGATATGGCTGAGTTTCTGTGTATAAGCCAATCACAGTATCATCGCCGAGAACAGGGGGAAGTCCGGATATCCGAGGATGAATGGACGCGTATGGCAAACTTCCTCGATAAAAAAATAGAAGATATTCGCGAAGAAGATATGATTACCGCCATCTATAACTACGATAATCACTCCGGAAATTATTCAGCCAGCAATAATTATTTTTACAACATTCCTGAATTTATGATGAAAAATCAACAAGAATTTATCGAGCTGCTGAAATTGAAAATTAAACAATTGGAAGAAGAACTGGAAAAATTGAAAAAGGGGCAGGACGCCGTTTAATTTATCGGGCATTGACGGTTAATGTCCCCGTCCCGGAGAATTTGCAATTCTGCGGGAGCGGGTATGCAGGGGCGCATAATCATACGCCCACGAAAAACTGGATTGCAAATCATTATATTTCAATGAGTTTTGATTGCAAATCCGAACAACGACCTACAATCCGTGTTGCGTGTCGAAATCTTATTTTCTTCCCCCTGAGGGGAATTGAGGGGGCTAACAATGATTTTTTGATGCCGTTAAAAGAGATGAGTGCCGAAAAGTTGCTATTTTTGTAGAAAATTCCGCAAAATGATTCGCATTTCCAATCAAACGCTCGCCGATGCCGCATCGAAAGGTATGGACGAATTTCTGAAAACGTTTACCGACGCCTATCTCGATGCCGTGGGCGGTAAACTGAACGCCGACACAATGAGCGAGCTGAACGGCTATCAGCACACCCTGCTCGCATACCGTTTTTTGTCGGACGAAATCAACGAGGGGGGCTTTGTGCAGCTAATCCAAAACGGATACGGCGGATACATTTTCAATAATCCCGTGGCGAAAGCCTTGAAGCAGTTCGGCGCGGTGGAAATGGGGAAACTGCTCTACAAAGCGAAGGAAATTTACGATGCCAACCGCGAGCGGTTGGAACGCGAAACCACCGACGAGGAATTTATGGCGATGTACGAAGAGTTTGAGGCTTTCGACGATCTTGAAGAGCAGTTTTTCACTATCGAAGAGGAAAGCACGACAGCCATCGCCCGTTTCGTGAACGAAAATTTAGCGGAATTCGCAGAAATAACTTGAAATACACGCCCTAAATGGAACAGCGACAACAACATATAGCGAACGAAAACGCCGAGTACCCGATCAGCAAAGTCATCGACGTGTTGCTTTATGCCGGAACCTGCCTGTTGGCTCGCGGCGCACATTCGATGAGGGTAATGAGAAATCTTGAACGTATGGCTTCCACTTGGGGGTACGACATACACCTCAATTCTTTTTTCAGGGGCATCGCCCTGACGCTCATCGACAAAAACAACCGCGAAACCGCCATCACGCGGTATTTGGAATCGCCACAGCCATCGGTTCAGTTTTCGTCCATTACCAAAATTTCGCAGCTCTCGTGGAAGATACACGAGGAAAAACTATCTCCTGCCGAAGCACAACAAGCGATTGCGGAAATCGTGAACGAGCCGAAGCACAACAAATGTTGGGTGGCTGTCGCCATCGGGTTTTCTTGCGCCGGGCTTTGCCTTTTTTCCAACGGGGATTTTCTGAACGCCACAACTGCGTTTTTAGGCGCGTTTCTCGGTTATCTGTCCAAACTGTTGATGGACAAGCACAAATACAACACGTTCATCGGTATTTTCATCGCCGCGTTCATTACCACGCTCAGCACGGGAATGTTTGCCCGATTCGACATTCTGCCCAATCAAGAGGCTGCCATCGCCACGGCGGTGCTTTATTTGATTCCGGGCGTGCCGCTCATCAACGTGGTTATTGATATGATGGAAGGCTATTTTACCGCCGCCCTCAACCGAATGCTCTACGCTTTCCTCATCGTGCTGAGCATTTCCGCCGGAATATGGACAAGCCTGACACTGTTGGGGTTAAGTTATTTTTAGACAAGATGAATATGGATTGGCTATTTATATTGAAGGACGTATCCATTGCTTTCGTCATCGGAAGCGGTTGGGCGTATTTTTTCGGATCGGACAAAAGGGCGATTCCCGTGGCAGGAATCTTGGGCGGAATCGGACACTGCATCTCGTCCGTCCTCTGTCAGTTGGGCGTGAGCCTGATATTTTCCACGCTGACGGGTTGCCTGTTCATCGGCATCGCCGGAATTTACGCCGCGCATATCGTGCACACGCCCCCCGTGGTGTTTACGATGCCCGCCTGCATCACGATGATTCCGGGACGTTACGCCTACCGCACCCTGTTGGGCTGCATCAAGCTGACCGATGCCGATTATATGGCGAGCCACCCCTTAGCGCTCAACGAGATAGCCCACAATTTCATCCTGACGGTTACGCTGCTTTTCACGCTCGCCATCGGCGTTTCGGTGGGCGTTTTGCTGTTCCGCTCAAAAAGCACCAAAGACATCAAGAAGCTGTTTAAGTTTTAACGAAATGTTTTATTAAAAGTATTCTCAGCTACTTTTTTCTGCTCTTTCAAGATGAGCTGTAAAATTGAAACAGCTTCTAAAAATTTGGAGTACAAAGGGCTAAAAAGAGGCAATTTTTTATTACCTTTGCGCCTTCAATTCAAAAACTAATAATTAAACTGATAACAAAATTATGTTTACTGCAATGATTGTAGTCTTCATCATCGGCTACATCTTTATCGCGATGGAACACCCGTTCCACATCAACAAATCGGCTACGGCTCTGTTGCTCGCAAGCGTACTTTGGGTAATGGGCGTCAATTACCTGCCCGAAGCGCACAATCATCTCGTGGATCATCTCGGCGAAGTAGCCGAAATCTTGTTTTTCCTGATGGGTGCAATGACAATCGTCGAAATCGTGGACAGTTACGGCGGTTTCCGCATCATTACCGACAAAATCAGCACGACGAAAAAAACTTCGCTGTTGTGGATTATCGCGTTCATCACGTTTTTTATGTCGGCAGTCCTCGACAACCTGACAACGTCCATCGTTATGATTGCCCTGCTTCGCAAACTGATCGGCGAAAAGAAAGACAGATGGTTCTTTGCCGGCATCGTCATTCTCGCCGCCAACGCGGGTGGCGCGTGGTCGCCCATCGGCGACGTTACAACCATTATGCTTTGGATTGCGAACAAAGTATCGTCCGTGCATATCATCGAAACAACCTTGCTTGCAAGTCTTGCATCGCTCCTGGTGCCGGTTATCGTGCTGTCGTTCACGATGAAAGGCAACGTGAAACGTCCCGAAACGAGCGCGAAAGAAGCGCAGGAAGCAGCGGTGTCGTTCCGCGAGCGTCTGCTGGTGCTTTGCCTCGGCGTAGGCGCGTTGGTTTTCGTGCCGATATTCAAAACCATAACCCATTTGCCGCCCTATCTCGGAATGTTGGGCGGACTTGCCGTCCTTTGGATTGTTACCGGATTTTTATGCAAACGCAAACCGCAACGCGACAACAGCCATCTGTCTGTAAACTACATCCTTAGTCGTATCGATGTGCCGAGTATTCTTTTCTTCCTCGGAATCTTGATGGCGGTAAATTCGCTCGCCACCTGCGGACAACTCGCCGCGCTTTCCGCTTCGCTCGACAAAATTCCCTTGGTTGAACCGACAAAATACTACGTCATCAACGTCATCATCGGCGTCCTCTCGTCGATTATCGATAACGTGCCTCTCGTTGCCGGCGCAATGAAAATGTATGATTTTCCGATGGATAATTATTTCTGGGCGTTCCTTGCCTACACTGCCGGAACGGGCGGAAGTATCCTCATTATCGGTTCGGCGGCTGGCGTTGCCGTGATGGGAATGGAAAAAATCGACTTCATTTGGTATCTGAAAAAAATCTCGTGGCTCGCCCTGCTCGGCTATTTGGCAGGTTGCGCCGTGTATATCGTCCAGGAAACGCTGATGGGGGTTGCCTGAACAATGGGCGGAACAGTTTAGCGTACCGATTTACGAAAGCCAAATGAGCTGGACACACAAACAATCATCCATTTTGGGGGTGGTATCCATAACCTCGTTTATGGGTACCTTCCTCATCTCGTCCATCAATATCGCGTTGCCCGCCATCGAAAAAAGTTTCGGGCTGAACGCGGTGGAATTGAGCTGGGTTATCACTTCGTTTTTGTTGGCGACGGTGCTTTTTATGCTTCCCGTGGGAAGGTGGGGCGACACGTCGGGCAACGGCAAGCTGTTCAAAATCGGGCTGATAATCTTTACCGCCTCGTCCTTGTTCTGCGCCCTCGCGCCCACCGGAAAATGGCTGGTTGCGGCACGGTTTATCCAAGGCGTCGGCGCGGCGTTTTCCAACACCACCGGATCCGCCATTCTCGTGTCGAATTTCCCTGCGAAAAACCGGGGGCAAGTCATCGGCATATCCGTGGCTTCGGTGTATATCGGACTCGCGCTCGGACCTTTCATCGGCGGAATCATCACGCAACATCTGGGTTGGCACACCTTGTTTTACCTCTCGTTTGTCTTGGGCTTGGCGATAACCGTCATCGCCTTCGTTTTCCTGAAAAAAGAATCGGCACAAGCCCCCACCCGGCAAGATTGGCGGGGGATTCTGTTTTTTATGCTCGGACTGCTTGCCTTGGTGTACGGCTCGTCCGTTATCCCCACCTTTTACGGGTGGGCGTTGATGATTGGCGGAATCGCGCTCATTTTCGTTTTCTGGATATTGGAAGGGCGCACCGAATACCCGATGCTCGACACCAAACTTTACACGCAAAACCGACTTTTCGCCTACTCGAACCTCGCGGCGTTGATCAACTACACCTCTACTTTCGCCATCGTGTTCTTCCTCAGCCTCTACCTGCAAAAAATAAAGGGTTTAGAGCCGCAAAAAGCAGGGGGCATCATCATTGCGCAACCGATTATGATGGCGGTGTTTTCGCCCCTCATCGGACGTTTGGCGGACAAAATTCAACCTCGGTATTTCGCCACAGCGGGTATGACGATTTGTTCCATAGGGCTTGCCGCCCTCGCCTTCCTTTCGGAACAAACGCCGATCGGATATATTGTTGCCATTCTTGTGTGGGTGGGGCTGGGTTTCGCGCTGTTTTCCTCGCCCAATATGACTACCATAATGAGTTCGGTAGATAAGAGCCGCTACGGGCAGGCGTCGGGTTCGGCAGCTTCGATGCGGGTTTTCGGGCAAATCATCAGTATGACTATCGTAACGCTCTTTTTCTCTTTCCTTTTCGGAGGGCAATCCATCGAAGACGTTCCGCACGATGATTTCCTGACGGTTATGAAATGGGGCTTCATCACTTTCGCCGCGATAGGGATTGGCGGAATCTATTTCTCAATGGCAAGGGGGAATGTGGAAAGGGGGTGAGGGAGTGGATTATTTTGTGTTTATTGCCATTCCGTTAAAAATTTCCGCAAAGATACGTGTTTCACTCCTTCGTAGGTATTGCCCGTAAATTCGTCCATCGAAACAACTATTTTAGGATAATTATCACTGATTTTTAGAAAGTTGCCAAATTCCCTCTCAATCGTTTTTTCATCTTGCGACAGGTAAGGAACTTGCACATAAAGTTTTTCGCCGCCCTGCTCGCAAACAAAATCTATTTCCAAATCGCCAATATAACCGACTTTTATATCATAATCGCAAGTATGCAAATGACGATAAACTACATTTTCAAGCACTTGCGCTTTATCTTGTACACGGTAGCCCACGAGCATATTGCGAATACCCAAGTCCTCGAAATAATATTTTTCGCCGACTTCAAAAACTTTTTTTCTAATAATGTCATAACGCGGAACTTTGTCAATTACAAATGCTTTTGAAATGGCAGAAACGTATTCTGTAACTTGCTGTACTCCAATTTTTATTTGCTGGCGCTTTAAATAATCGCTTATGTTTCGAGCCGAAAAAAGTTTTCCCGTATTTGAAGCAAGAAATTTAAGCAACTGTTCCAAAAAACGGAATTTCTGATATTGTTTTTTGTACTATATCTTTGAGGACTATTGAATTATATATATTTTTCAACTATTCCGCAAAAATCATATCATCATAAGGCAAGTGCAATAGGTAGGGCAAACCGCCATAGCGCATATACCTGTCAAGATTTTCGCTGTTGTTATCCAATTTGTTAAATTGCAGAAATTCGCCGTAAGACAAACCGTGAATGGTAAACTCGATATACCGTCCACCGAGTTCGTTAGCCAAATCGCTCGAAAGCAAATCCGAATTACTGCCCGTAATATAAATATCATTGCCGGCATTCAGCACAAGAGATTTTATGGCAATGTGGAAGTCTTGATCGTCTGAATTTCATCAATAAAAATGTAATTCTTTTTTCCTGTTTTTTGCTTGGAAACCACATGGTCATTCAATTCGATATAATTTATAATGGCATCAAATTCAATATCTTCCTTATCAATATATATCATATTGGCATTTTTGGTTTTCCACAATCTTTGCAAAACACTCTGTTTTTAGTAGGTTTCATATCTCATTTTGTTTAAGAACCTATTTGAATTTTATTACAAGTCGTTAAGAACCACCATTTAAACCTGCTTACAACGCTTGCGCCGACTTTCTCAAATTGCAATCCCTGCACAACATCTGCAAGTTGTCTAAAACCGTTCTGCCACCTGCACTCCAAGGCGTGATATGGTCGCCGTGCATATTTTCGAGCACAAATTCTGCACCGCAAATTGCGCATCGGTGGTTTTGCTGTTCGTATTTTGTGGCTTTGTCGGTGTCGTCAAAAACTCGTTTCGAGAGCAGACGGTCATCGGCAATGGTTTTGTCGGGCTTTAAAACGAACTCAAAAACACCTTTTTTGCTATCAACGTCCGAATTGGCATAAAGTTTAGATATTTCGGCATCTATGTCGGCAGGATTGTAGGAATTGGCAGAGTATTTGCGGTGCAAACCGCCCCAATCAATCCCTTTCATCTCTTTGCGATATTTATAAAAACAGCTGGAATCCAATAAATTACATCTTGAAAATACTGCCATAGTTCACTCGCGTTTTCATCGTGCTGGTGGCTTGCCATATATTCTTTGATTCTGCCTTTCGAAATCCAATCGAGGGCGGTTTCCAAAATTTCCTGACGAATAGGCGAGCCATTCACATAATCCTTTGCCAAACGATAAGCGGCGCAGTTGTTTTTTGAAAAATGCAATTTGGCATCGCTCAGCCAACTGCCTGTATAAACCGCGTTTCGCAACTCTTGGCCGGTTAATTTTTCGCCCGCAATGTTTATGATTTTGAACCAATCCAATTTTTCCTCGTCTGTACCCTCGCAAAAGTAAATCATCAGGCGGTAGTTGAGGATTTTCTCGCGCTGACTGTCGGTTAAACTATGGAAATAGAGCGGATTGCCCTCGACAAGAATTGAAAAATTGTTGTTGCAGTATTCGCAAATGCTGATGGTGCGTTGCTGTCCGTCAAGCACTTCAAAACTGCCGTCTTCGTTTTTTGCCCAATACATCACGTTAAGCGGAAAGTTTTTCCAAATCGTTTCGATTACGGCATTGCGTTTGTCGTCTTTGTAAACAAACTCACGCTGATATTTCGGACGAATGTTTAATTGTCCGCCATAGCCGACAACACCCTCTTCCTCGTTGTTGAGATAGCCATTAATTATCTCTTTTACAGAAATTTCGTGTAATTCAATTTGCATATTATTTTATTTTTTGGATTATTATTCGTCTATAAATTGGAGTTCCGTTTATATCTGGTCCGCGACCGCGCCAATCAACACGGTGGTCATCAAGTCCCAAAATTTTAAAATATTCAGGGTTGTATTTATCTAAAAACGTAATTGGAACGCCCATAATACCATCATAATCAATTGGAATATCAACAACTTTTGAAACTTCTATTGCATCATAATTGTCGTATTTGGAGTATTCTGCCGGGGTGTAGGTTTTGAACAACCCGATTTCCTCCAATGACTTGTGGCGTTTTGTGTGGTCAAGGTTTGTGTACCACATTATACTGCCCTTGCTGAAATACTTTATGCCATTTTCAATTTTCTTGCGTGATTCTGTTTGAATATCGTAATTATCAGGCACTTGAAACCATTTTGTACCGCCGTTGTCAAAACCAAGCCAAACTTTATTTTCTTTGATAAATTTAAAAACTTCTTTGTATGTGATTGCATTTTGGTCGCCGATTATCAAAAATTTCTTCTCATATTTAATAAGTTGTGCCATATATTCGCGGAACAGCGAAAACGGCGGATTGGTAACCACAATATCGGCTTCCTGCAAAATTTGGATACATTCGGAGCCTCGGAAATCGCCATTGCCTTTGAGTGCGGTTTTTACAACATCGGAAAAATCAATTTTGCCGTCGGCATTCACATCAAGCCCTTTGGTAATTTCGAGTTTGTAGGTTTCGCCCTCGACAAACATATCGGAATAGACAAAATGCGTGGTAATAAGTTTTTTAAGCCCTAAATGCTCAACGTTCAGGGCAAAATAACGGAAAAAGTTACTCCATTCGGGATCGTCGCAATTGCAATAAATCGTTTTTCCAATGAAATGCTCTTTGTAGTGCAGCATTTCGCGTTCAATGTCGGCAAGTTGAGTGTAGAACTCGTCGTTTTTCTGCTGTTTTGCCGTGTGCAGGTTGCTGTTTAATTTTTTTGCCATTACATTTAAGAATTGTGAGCGCATCAACCCTTAAATTCCGGCAAAAAAAAGCGTGAAACTGTTTTTTGCTTATTTACAAATCGTGGTTCGGCAAAACCAATAGTACAAATAAGCGCAAACAGTCCACGCCTTTTCAGACGTGAACTTTCGCGTTCTTATTCTCGTACCAAATAATTGAAATTTTGCCGATTCCGATTTGAAAGAATAAGAGCGTTAGCTCAGCATATTGTTAATAATCAGTAATTTATGCCATATATTATCTTTTTATCCGTTTTTAATTTCGTTTGATCTCTTACGGTATTTTTTTCCGTTTATAATTGCAAAGGTAATGAAAGCCGAGGGCGAAAGCAAATTTATTTCATTTTGCCACATCAGCAACTCACATCTTCTCTCGCTCGGCATCTACCATCTTGTAAAGCTGATCGTTCGGGCGGATTTTTACTTCGGTTTTCACGGAAAAATGCTCCCCCTTGACGGCTTCCGGCACGGGTTTCAAATCCACCCGAATGTCTTCCGCCGTTTGGAAAACTGCGCCCGTCGTCGGTCCGGTAATCAGCAGTTCATCGCCGAGGCGTACCGATTGCGTTTCCACCAAAAATTCGGCGACGCCCAATTTCCCGAAGTAATTAACCGCCTTCCCCACGTAAACCTTCCGTTTGGTGGCAGCCGAACCGTAGCGGTGCGTCCACTCGCCAAGCCGTCTGCCGAGGTAATACCCGTCCCAAAAACCGCGGTTGAACACAGTTGCGAGGCGACTGTCCCAATCGGCGATTTTTTCTTGCGAAAAAGTATCGTCGCAGTAAGCCTGCACCGCCTCTTTGTAGCAGGACGTTACGATGCGGACATATTCGGGACCTCGCGCCCTGCCTTCGATCTTGAACACCCGCACCCCCGAATCCATCATCTTGTTCGTAAAATGAATGGTTTTCAAATCTTTGGGCGACATAATGTATTCGTTGTCAATATCGAGTTCTATTTCGCCGTCCTTGTCCCTCACGAAATATCCGCGGCGGCAAATTTGGTTGCAAGCCCCACGGTTGGCGGAAAGGTTTTTCTCGTGTAGGCTGAGGTAACATTTACCGGAAACCGCCATACAGAGCGCACCGTGCGAAAACATTTCGATGCGGATCGGTTCGCCCGAAGGTCCTTTGATTTGTTGCGCCACAATGTCGCGGTAAATCGCCCCCACCTGTTCGAGGTTCAACTCGCGAGCCAAAACCACCACGTCGGCAAATTGCGCGTAAAATTTCAGCGACTCGGTGTTCGTAATGTTCAACTGCGTGGAAAGGTGCACCTCCACCCCGATACTTCGTGCGTACATCAAAACCGCCACATCTGCGGCAATCACGGCAGAAAGCCGCGCTTCACGGGCGGCATCTACAATGCTGCGCATCAACGACAAATCGTCGTCGTAGATGATGGTGTTTACGGTAAGGTAGCTCTTGACGTTGTTTTCACGGCAAATCCGCGCGATATGGTGAAGATCGTCTATCGTGAAATTGTTAGACGACTTGGCTCGCATATTCAGCCCCTCGATGCCAAAATAGATGGAATCTGCCCCACCCTGAATGGCAGCCATCAAGGATTCGTAGGATCCGGCGGGCGACATAACCTCATAATCTCTCACATTTCTTGTTTTCATCGAAAAATAACTGTATTTTTGTGGCGTAAAGATACAAATCTTTCCGGTTTCCCGAAAAAGAGAAGCTGCTATAACTTGATTTGTTCCGATAAAAAGTGTATTTTTGCACAACCAATCAAAAAAGATGAAACAATATTATTTTTTCTTGTTTTGCATCATTTTATCCGCATGGTCTTGTAAAAGCTCTAAAACCGCAGAAAAGATTACGCCAGAACCAAATACGCGAACTTATCCCTTGTTGAGCGGGTATAAAGTGAACTCCTTTACCGCCCCAGCCAACAAAAGCGAGGCTGAAAAAAGCAAGTTGAAATTTGAAATCGTCGCCGGAAAAACCGTGGAAGTAGATTGTAATGATCACGTTTTAACGGGAGACTTCGAAAAGAGGTCGATGAGGGACGGATATATTTACTACGTTTTTAATTCCGACGGGAACATCGTCTCAACAACAAAGGCCTGCCCCGACAACAGCCTCCAAACCAAATTCGTGAAGGGACCGGGGCTGCTGTTCGATTACGACAACCGCAACCCGGTAATCGTTTACACCCCCAACGGCATCGACGCCCGATACCGGGTTTGGGAGACAAGCACGTCTTACCTCATCAGCCAACAAGTGAATACGGATATTGAAACAGAAGCATCAAAAGTCTTGACGGACTTCCCCGATTCCATTAAAGGCTACGACCGATACGTGTTGATATTGCCCCCGGTGCAGCGTACCATGATCTCGAACGACATTAAAATTGAAATCATCCCCGGAATCACGGTGCAGACCGATTGCAACAATTATCGGCTGATAGGTAATTTTAAAGAAGTAACAATGAAAGAAAAGGGATACCGCTATTTCGTTTTCAATTCGTCGGGCGATTACGCCTCCTTACAAAAGCCTTGCCCAAACAATGATGAACTGAAAATGGAATTTATTACGGGGGAAACCCGTATGTTAGAGTACATCAGCCACTATCCCATTGTGATTTTCGTACCAACAGACAAAAAATTTTCTGTCCGATACCGGATTTGGGAAAGCCCCCGATTCGCAAATTAAGAACCTGTTTAAATTTTTGCAATCCGTCAGGATTGCATCTATCGGTAAAAACGAAATGCGCACGATTATAGGCAAGCCGGCAGGTTTGCCTCCGCCACTTATTTTTACAAGTTCCCTTAGTAGCCAAAAACACAAGAAGCCAAAAAAAAGAAAGAACGAAAAAGGAGGTAATAGATTGGTAATCAGCGGAAGTTGGCATCAGTTGTCGTTGATTGCCGAATGCCTAAAAAGCAGTTTTTGGCAGTTTACGGCAGACAATCCGTTTCTAAAACGTTACCCGTTTTTG
>JAISYO010000104.1 GCA_031269865.1 Dysgonamonadaceae bacterium
ATGGACCAGTACCCCTACCGCGAGGACGCCACCGACGCCATTGCCGAAAGCATCCACTGGGTGCGGGCGTTCGAGCAAATTGTGGAAGAAAACATGTCCGAAATCGACGCGCTGGTAAAGCTGAACGATGCCGTCGCCACATCAAGGTTCATGCGTAAGGTGTTGTTTTCAAATAATGATTATTTTAATTCATCATTATGAGATTGAACAGATTGTCGTTGGCACTTATCTTCCTGTTATTGGCATGGGCATGCAAGATTAACAGCGAAGAAGCAGATGCTTTAACAGCGATTGAGGTAACACCGGAAGCCCTTAGGTTAACAATCGGCGAAACACAACAAATAAAGGTAAAGGTTGTACCACCGGAAATAAATATGGACAAGGTTTCAGTTGAGTGGAAATCTGACAATACCAATGTTGCCCTTGTTTCTTCATCTGGTCTGGTAACGGCGATGGCAGCAGGGATGGCAGAAATTACGACTGGTGTGTCTGTAAATAGTAGCCAAATCGTCAAAAAAATACCGGTAACGGTAAAATGCAAAAACGTTCCGCCCCCACCTCGTCCTGATAGTTCGCCAATGTTAGTTTTACATGAACAAGTATTGAATAACAAAGCGACATATCCTGACATACAGTTTGATTATACCACAGCTTGGTATGCCCCGAAAGGGTTAGATGTTATAGGAAGAAACAGCCTCGTTCGGCTGAATAGGTTCTACGCATTGGGCGAAAGGTTTGTCCGATACAAAGTTCAATTTTCCAGTGATGCCATCGCCACTTTTCAAAGCCATACCGGCGATTTCAAGGTATTTGTTGATGTGCCCAAAAAAACATTGTCCATTGCCACAATCCCGGTAACGTTGAAGAAAGTCGAATTTTTGAAGCCTGAACGCGAATATCTTGTCGAGATCAGCCACCTGTACCAAAAAGCAAAAGTACGGATTGCTGATGTGCTCACTGGACAGGCAGAAGAGCTGGATGTGGTCAACGATGGTCCGGGCGGTGTCGGGGTTGGCGCAATACAAACCGGTTTCAGCGTGGGAATGCAATGGGACTATTATTGTTTCGGCTTACAGGAAGGCAGTTCCATGCTGGTTTCGCAAATAAGCGTACAGGCGTTTCAATGTGGTTTTACCCTGTTGCTGTATGGAGATTCTATTACCCAGCCGGAAGGCTATTTCCCTGCAAACGATTTCCTGAAATCGTGGACACAACTCATTATGGGTCGTGTGAAAGGGAAAGCAGCGTCCAGCGGCCGCGGCGGAGGCACGATCGACGACTTGCTTGAACGGATAAAAAACGAACTGCCTTACGTAAAAGCAAAATACGTGATGGTTACCATAGGCACCAATGGCGGCAACACAGAAGGAAACCTATGTGAATTAGTTGAATACATTCAAGCGCAAGGTTCTATCCCGATTCTGAACAATATTCCGGCCAACGAACACGGTACACAAAATGAGGTAAACGCCTTGATAGAGAAAGTTCGCAAGAAATACGGCATCAATGGTTGCCGGTTCGACCTGCCCACTTCGCTGAACAACGATGGAAAGGAAGTGGACAAATCCACTATGTGGCATGAAGATTATACTAATATCAACGATTGGGGGCATTATTACCATCATCCTAACGTAAAGGGTTCTCAGCTAATGTTCCTTCAAACGCTGATTGATACGCCCGAAATTTATGAGTAATAATGAGAACAATTTTTAAGGTAATAATGCTAAAAATAATGGGTAATTTATTGAAAAAATAGTTTTACATTTGTGGATGAAATTGAAAAGGAAACAATCTGTCAAGTATAGTTTGATCCATACAAAATATAGGGTAGGGATTGTCGAAAAAACGGCAATCCTTTTTCCGTGTATTTCGGAGGGGCATACCTTAAAAAGCCCCTCTAAGTTTCCGGATTTGAGGAGTTTTTCCTATTTTTGTTTCTCTTTGTCCGGATTGGGGTTTCTATATTGGAAATTTTTACAGTTTCTTATTCTTTTTACCCGATTATCGCAAAAGCCACGTAGTTGGTATCGCCGTCTGTCGCCGTCAAAGGCAAGAAGCCGGAACGGATTTTTCCGTCCACAAAGGATAGCGGATACTTTTCCCGCATTTTGGCGACAAAAGACAAGGCTTCGTCTTCGCGCTTGAAATAAGCGATGCGGAAAACCCCCTTGGAAACGGGATTCACGAAGCGTTTGCGAAAACAATGCGCCACCAAGCCCATATTCATTCGTACATTGATTTCTACGCAGGGGTGCAACGAAAACTTTCCGTCCGCATTGCGGCAAAACATCATATCCACGCCCAGAAATCCGAAAAAAAGGGAAAAATTGGCGGAAAGTTCCTTTTCCAATGCCGATTTCAACGCCTCGATGATTTCTAAATCCACCAATTCGCACAATCGGCTTTCCATCTCGTTTTCCGGCAAGAGTTCGTTCCCGACGTAAGTTCCCGAAGCCGCCGCCGAGAATAGCGAATAGCCCACGAACCGCGCTTTTCCGTCTTTCATCTCAAATTCCATCGCCCAATCCTGCACCTTGTCGAAAACGGGTTCGGCGACAACGCCGCCCTGCTGTTGAATAACCCGGCGACACCAATCCTGCTGTTTTTCCGTAATTGCGCCAACGATGCGGACGATGCCCTTTCCACTTCCCGACAAGGGCATTTTCAGCAATTTATCGCCATCGGAAGACGAGAGGTATGCCCTCAACTCAGCTAAATCGGTAAAGAAATGCGATTCCCCGCAAAAATGCGGATTGAAGGCTTTCAAAGCCCCCAGCATTTTCACGGCGTTTTTCCGATTGGAATACTCACGCAAGCGTTCCAAATCCGCCAGAGACGGCAGTTCGCCTTCCCGAACGCCAACACCCAACAGCCTTTTTCGCAGGGCGGGGTTCCAGCCCCAAGGCTTGAATGTTTCTTGCTGATAATCGGGGATTTCGTGAAAAGCAAGCAATTCCGATTTTATGGGGAAAAGGCTTTTCAGTTGCGACAAGTATTCGCCATTCAGCCTGCCTTCGGCGACAACGGATTCGTCCCCGCCGTACCAAAGGGGCAGCAATGCCAAATCCTGAGCCATTTTCCGCGCCGATGCGGGCGGTGTATAATTTAGCCCGAAATGGGCTAAGGCAAGATCGTTATCGGGATTGAAAAGGTACATACATTTTAGCGCAAAACAATGTCGCGAATGACGGACATTCCGGCGTATTCGTTCAGCCGTTTGATGAGGTCTTCCTTGTGCATCTGCAACTCAGCCCGCAAAACCGAAGAGGAAAGTTGCACGTGAAGCACGTCGTTGCGGTAATAGACGTTCCGCGTATAAGACGCCACGCTATCGCCCAGCAAATCGTACCACCCGCGCACAACGCGGTGTTCCGCAAATTTCAGGCGGAAAAAGGTGTTGTTCTCAAAAAAATCGGACAACGCCGCCCCGATGGATTGCGTGTCGCGTTTATTCATTGTTTATGCGGTTTATTTCCCCGTCGCGGACGGAATATATGTGGTGTCCGTTATGCGTGCGTTCCAAAATTCCGTCGAGCGATTCGCGGTTGGTGTCGGAAATGAAAATCTGCCCAAATTCATCGCCGGAAATCAGTTTCACGATTTCTTCCACGCGGTTGGCGTCGAGGCGGTCAAAAATATCGTCGAGCAACAAGATGGGCGTTGTTTTCCCTTTTTCCAGCAAGAAATGGAATTGCGCCAATTTCAAGGAAACGAAATACGTCTTGTTCTGCCCTTGCGATCCCACTTTCTTTATCGGGAAACCGTCGAGCAGCATTTCCAATTCATCGCGATGAACGCCTGTCGTGCTATGCCCGATCAACATGTCGCGTTGCCGTGTGCGAAGCAGTTTTTCCCGAAAATCGCCTTCGGAAAGTTGCGAGACGTAATCGAAAGAAACCTTTTCGTTTGAACGGCTGATTTGCGCGCAGAAACGGTTGAAAATCGGCGTGAAACCGGCGATGAAGGCTTTCCGCCTTTCGTAGATGAAACATCCTTCTTCCGCCATTTGCTCTTCCCAAAGTTCCATCAGCGTTTCGTCGATGGGCTGTCCCTCGGTTTTCAGCAATGCGTTGCGTTGTTGCAATGCTTTGGCGTAGCGAACCAACGAATGAAGGTATTCCTTGTCGAATTGCGAAATGGCAATGTCCATAAAACGACGGCGTTCCTCACTCTGTCCGGTAATCAACTCGTTGTCGGCAGGCGAAATCATAACCAACGGAATCAGCCCCACGTGATCGGAAAGCCTTTCGTATTCTTTTTTGTTGCGCTTGAACTGTTTTTTTTGCCGACGGCGTATCCCGCAATAAACCTCTTCGACAACGCCACTTTCGGGAAATTCGTATTTCCCCTGCAACATACACACGTCAGCATCGTGGCGAATAATTTGAGAATCAACCGGATTGGTGTAGCTCTTGCAAAACGACAGGTAATAAACGGCGTCGAGCAGGTTGGTTTTCCCCATACCGTTGTTCCCGATGAAACAGTTTATCTTGGGCGACAAATCGAGTTCGACTTGCGCCAAATTTTTATAATTTATGATGGATAACTGTTTGAGGTTCATTTTTGTAACGCTATTTCAGGACACGACATTTCATTCGCCCAGCAAAAGTTGTTGCAGTTCTTCGGGCAACACGTTGGATTTCAACCGTCCTTCTTTCGCGAAAGTAATCCGTCCGGTTTCTTCCGAAACGATAACCACCTTAGCATCGGTTTCCTGCGACACTCCAAGCCCTGCCCGGTGCCTCAGCCCCATCTGTTTGGGGATATTGGGGTTTTGCGATACGGGTAGGATACAGCCTGCCGCCTTAATCTTCCGATCCACAATAATCATCGCCCCATCGTGCAAAGGGCTGTTTTTGAAGAAGATATTTTCAATCAACCGCGAAGACACATCGGCGTTGATGATTTCCCCCGTCTGCTCGTACAGCCCAAGTTGAATCTCTTCCTGAATCACGATGAGCGCACCCGTTTTCGCCCTCGACATATTCATGCAAGCCAGCACGATAGCCGTAATGTGCGAGGTGTCTTTGTTTTTCTTGTTGTTGGGCGCAAAGAGATTAGACACAAACTTCCACCCCCTTTTTGAGCCGAGCGACATAAGGAAATACCGTATTTCGTCCTGAAAGAGAATGATTAACAGGATCATACCGACATCGGTGAACTTGTCCATAATAGCCCCCAGCAGCATCATATTGAATACCTGCGAAACCAATACCCAGATGACGAGGAAAACGAGGATGCCCATAAACAAGGGTTTCATACCGGATATTTTTACCAATCGGTACGAGTAATAGAGCAGTACTGCCACCAAAAAGACATCAACGGCATCTTTAAATCCAAAATGTTCAATCATAATACATCATTTGTCAAATTGGTTGATTTTCGTAACTATCCGCACACATTCCACCGCCTCTTTCACATCGTGAACGCGCAGGATGTCGGCACCCGAAAGCAAGGCGGCGGCATTCAACGCCGTCGTACCGTTGAGGCTTTCCTCAGGCGTTGTGCCGAGGCATTTATATATCATCGACTTGCGTGAAATCCCCACCAACAACGGCGACTCAAAAATATCCAAGTATTTCAGATAAGCCATCAGTTCGTAGTTCTGTTCTACGGTTTTGCTGAACCCGAAACCCGGGTCGATGATTATATCTTTAACGCCTAAATGGTTCAGTCGGTTTATTTTTTCGGAAAAATAATAGAGAAAATCGGATATGAAATTGTCGTAATGCGTGAATTGCTGCATCGTTTGCGGCGTTCCGCAGATATGCGTGAGAATGTAGGGGACGTTCAGTTCCGCCACCGCAGGGAACATATTTTCATCGATCTGCCCGCCCGAAATGTCGTTGATAATGTCCACCCCGAAATCCAAAACCGCTCGTTTGGCGATTTCGGCATAAAAGGTGTCCACCGACAAAACGGCAGACGGAAATTCTTTGCGGACGACTTCCAAGGCGGGCATCAGCCGGGCGGACTCTTCTTCCGCCGAAAGAAAATTCGAGGTGGGCGCAGTCGATTGCGCCCCAATGTCAATGATCGCCCCCCCCTCGTCCAAGATCTGCCGGCACCGCGAGAGAACTGCCTCTTCCGTTTGCTGCTGGCTGTCGGAATAAAACGAATCGGGCGTAACATTCACGATTCCCATTACCAAGGGGCTGTCGAAATCAATGAGCGAACCTTTTATGTTGAGGTATTTCTTCATTTTTCCTATAAGGTTGATTGCGAATCGGGGTTCGAGTAATCAACCGTGTAATGCAAGCCCCGGCTTTCCTTGCGTGCCATAGCCTGCTTGATAACCAGATAACCCACCTTGACGATGTTCCTCAACTCGCAAATCTCACGCGAAGCCACCGATCGTTGAAAGAGGTTTTCGGTTTCGCGGAACAAGATGTTCAGTCTGTCCATCGCGCGTTGCAAGCGCAAATCGGAACGGACGATGCCCACGTAAGACGACATAATCTGCCCCACTTCCTTGTAGCTCTGCGTAATCAAAACCATCTCTTCGGGAAGGGTGGTGCCTTCGGCATTCCAATCGGGAATGTCCTCGCGAAGGCTGTATTCCTTGAATCTCGGAATGGAATGTTTGGCGGCAGAATCGGCAAACACCACCGCTTCGATGAGCGAATTTGACGCCAGACGGTTTGCGCCGTGAAGTCCGGTGCAGGCACATTCGCCGTCGGCATACAATCGCGCGATGCTCGTTTCGGCGTTCAAATTCACGCGGATACCGCCGCACAAATAGTGTGCCGCCGGTGCCACGGGAATCATATCCTTGGTAATGTCGATGCCGTAACCGAGGCATTTTTCGTAGATGCCGGGGAAATGTTCTTTGGTTTCCTCGGCGTTTTTGTGCGTTATGTCGAGATAAACAAAATCGTCGCCGCGTGTTTTCATTTCCGTGTCGATGGCGCGTGCCACGATGTCGCGCGGGGCGAGCGACAAGCGAGAATCGTATTTCTGCATAAATTCCTTGCCGTCCTGCGTTTTCAGCACGCCGCCATATCCGCGCATCGCTTCGGTAATGAGGAAAGACGGGCGCACACCCGGATGGTACAACGCCGTGGGGTGAAACTGCACAAATTCCATACCTTTCACTTCGCCTTTTGCACGGGCGACGATGGCGATGCCGTCGCCGGTGGCGACAAGCGGGTTGGTGGTGGTTTGATAGATGCAGCCGATGCCCCCGGTCGCCATCATCGTAACACGCGAGAGGAAAGTCTCAATTTCGTTGGTGGTTTGATCGAGGATATAGGCGCCGTAACATTCAACGCCCTCGGTGTGGCGCGTTACGACTTGCCCCAAATGGTGCTGCGTAAGGATTTCGATGGTAAAATGGTTGTCGAACACGTCAATGTTCGGGTGGTTGCGAATGGTGTCTATCAAACTAACCTGAATTTCCGCCCCCGTGCTGTCTTTGTGGTGCAAGATGCGAAATTCGGAATGTCCGCCTTCCTTGTGCAAGTCGAAACGTCCTGTTTCGTCCTTGTCGAAATCAACCCCCCAGCTAATCAGCTCTTTGATTTGGGCAGGTGCTTCGCGAACGACTTTTTCCACCACTTTTCCATCGCACAACCCTGCCCCAGCGTCCAGCGTATCGGCGATGTGCTTTTCGAAATTGTCCCAAGTATTTGTTACCGAGGCGATTCCTCCCTGCGCATAATAAGTGTTGGCATCTTCGAGCGAATCTTTCGCGATGATTGCCACTTTGCCGTGGCTCGCCACTTTCAGTGCGTAGCTCATACCCGCGATGCCGGAACCAATGACTAAAAAATCGTATTTACGAACCATTGTCTTGTCGTTTCAATTTTGTTTTTACAAATTTAGTCAAATCCATTCAAATTCGGGGCTTTTTTTCGGTTTTTCTAAGAAATTGTTTGAATTTTACAGATGATCTTTTTTCTGCTATTTTAAGATGGTTTTTTTCTTTTCATTTGCAAATGTCTGTTGCACAACCGACACTACTAATTCTGCGAAATGGGGAATCTTTCCATGCGGAAAATATCCACACTTTCCACGATTTTCCACACAAACATTCTTTTTATCCCTACTGTGCCAAAGAGAGATAATTAATAAAAACTAAATATTGAAACTTGAATATTTACCTATTACCTGTTGGCGGAATTAAAATAGCGCATACTTTAATTGTGCTATTTTAATTCTGCCAACGGGTTTCATTTACTATTATTTTATTTGCAACTCGAAGAAATTTATATAGAGTCAATTATCACAAATGAAATACGATAAAGTCCGAAAAACTCCGAGTCAGTTGCTGTCCTTGACGGGGTTCACACCCGAAGAATTTGAAGCGTTCGCACCCACCTTTGAGCATCACTGGAACGAGTACCATAGCCGTTTTACCCTAAATGGCAAGCCCAGGCAGAGGATATCGTACAACCGAAAAAGCAGTCAATTGCCCCTTGAAGAACGACCTGCTTTGTACGCCGGATAAACGCATCCTGTGGCTGTCAAAAACTTGTGGGGGACATATCCACGACAAGAAAATAATGGACCTCCAGCCATTGCCATTGCCAACGGGAATTACCTTGTGGCAGGATACGGGCTTCCTGGGGCATACCCCTGAGAACGTAACGGTAAAGATGCCGGCAAAGAAACCCAAAGGCAAGGAGTTGACGGATGACCAGAAAGAGAAAAACAGGAAAATATCCAGTTTCCGGATTCTCGTGGAACATGCCATCGGAGGAGTCAAAAAATATGGAATATCATGCACGGCTGACTAATTTCTACTCGCAATTCCGTGCAATCGGCGTGAATTACAATCAGGTTGTGAAGCTTCTGAAAGCAACTTTTGTGGAAAAGACAGCCCTTGCTTTACTTTACAAATTGGAAAAAGCTACTATGGAGTTGATTGCAACGAATAAGCAAATTGAGGATTTAACAAAAGAGTTTGAGGAAAAGTATTTGATAAAATGATTTCATTCCGAGAAAAGTTGTAACTTTGCCGAAAATTTCAAGACGCAAAAAAATAGAAACGAAATGAATTTTACAGA
>JAISYO010000028.1 GCA_031269865.1 Dysgonamonadaceae bacterium
AAAAGTTGTGGGGGTGGGGGGGCGGCGGGTCGAGGGGGGCGAGCCGTGTCTTAAAAAATACAACAACAGACAGATACCCAATGAGAGGCTGTCTCAAAAGAGTGTCATCCCGCGCTTGACACGGGATCTCTTGAAAAATACTGCCTTGTTATCAGGATATTGCGGGTCAAGCCCGCAATGACGACATCCCTTTTTGGGCTTTTGAGACAGCCCCCTACTTGAATTTTAAAGAGTGGAATGCAGACGTCAATAATTCCTCAAATCCATCTTTTGTATCTGAAAGATAAAAGAAATATGCGTCCGCAAAGTCGTCTTTATGAATCGCAACAACCATACAATACTTATACTCTTGTCCAAATTCTTTGCCGACTTCCACCATCGTCATTGCCCCCCAATCGGCATTAAATTCTTCTTTTACCGCCTGTTTGTCAAAGGTTTGTATATTTGCCGAAAATTTTCCGCCCGAAATGTTGAAGATTATCGCTTGCAATGTGCCGAGATATAACTGGTTCGGATGAAAGTTTACGTCGCCCTCTTTTTTATTTTTTTCCCTTTCTTCATATTGCTGAATCCTTTCGTCTAATGGGCGGATTGCATAGCGAATTTCAAAATTCTTTTGAAGATGTTTTATTGCGTACTCATAATTCATTTGTTTGTTTTCTATTGTTTTGACTTCTTCAAATCCGGCGGTTTGTTGGAAAGTCAAATTTGCGCGGTTAAGCAAGTCCGTAAAAGTTTCAGGCAATTTATCCAAGGAAAACGATGCCAAAGTCATAAATAAAAGTCCTGCTACGAGTGTCTTAATGTGTTTCATTGTTTTGTTGTTTAAAATAGTTTATACCAAATTCATGGTGTATTGAAACCGTAAAGGTACAAACTTTTCTACATAACTTCAAATTTTTGCAAAAAATAAAAAATAAAATAAAAAATAAATCGCATTAGGGGCATAATGGAAAAATGTAATGATTATCCTCCTCTTTTCCCCTAATAGTCGTCCCGATAGGGACGAGATATGGGTAGAAACAATGGAATCCCCCTTTATGCTGTCCCTTAGGGACGGAATATGAAAACGGCAAGGACGTTGATATTTCGTACCTATGGCACGGCGACAATAATGGAATCCCCTTTCTACCAATATTTTGTCCCTATCGGGACAGCCGAATACTCCTTAAATATAGGGGTAATCTTGGGGATAATCATTAAAAATATCCTTTCTTAAATATCCGACAACCGCTTTTCGAGATAGACTTCTTTTTTCGGCAGGTTGATGGTAAAGTTGTAGCGTTTGAAGAAAAGGATACCGATGGAGCCGTCCGGCGCTTTCTCGTCCGCACTTTCGGCGCTGCTGCCCGATGATGCTTGAAGGGTTATGGGCATATCGTTCATAAACAAGTTGTTGCCAATGACGAAACGGTTTGCCTTGCCGTAATATACGGGGGTGGCGTGCCCCATGCTGACGGTACTGCTCATTCCTTCGGGTTTGAAACCGCTCAACAAGAGCCTGTTTTTGCGCACGAAGCGCGTGAAGGCGATCAGGTGGTAGTGCGCCCCGGTATCGAGGAGGAAGTTGCCTTTGACGCTGCTTTTGCCCGTCAAATTGAGTTCCCCTGCGATGAGGAGGAGGCTGCGGTTCATCGTGATGGGCAGGGTTGCCAATGTGTCGGCAGGCGGCGTGAACGTGTCGGGCAGGTAGAGTTGTAACTCGTCTTTATCGAAGTCGAAGCGCGTAACGTAGTGTTTCAGCAGGTTCAACCCGATGATGCCGTCCATGTTGCTAATTTCGTCGAAGATAGCGATATTTTGCTCGGTAAGCGACAGGGAATCAGATAGAAAAACCTTGTTTCCGGTGGAAATTTGGATTTCTTTCTTTCCCCCCACAAAATAGGCGTCCTGCGCATAGCCAATTTCCAATTGAAGGGAGTCGGCGAGGCTTTTTCGGATTGCCATGCCGTCAGCCCCGGTGTCCAACAAGAAGGATAGGGGGGAGGGGCAATCGTTTAAGCGTATCTTCAAAATAACCCCTTTCTCGCTCAATTGGAAGGGGATAACTAAACATTCCCCGCTGCCCGCACGAAGCAGGCAGGGGAATGTGAGGATAAGCGTTGCTAATAGAGTTCGGAATGCCGGCATGGTGTTATTTCGCTTTCAGCGTTTCTTCCAACAAGGGGCGCAACTCTTCCGACGAAGGACGCGGGGCGTCCCCCGATACGAGCCTTCCGTCTTTTCCCACCAAAATAAATCGGGGAATGCCGGAAATCTTATAGGGTTTGCTCAGCGATTCTTCCGCTTTTTCCCCAGCAAATAACTGAATGCCAACCATTTCGTTATTCGATAGGAAGGTTTTCCATTTTCCGTGATCTTTCGCATCGTCCACGCTGACACCGATGAAAACAATTTCGTTGCGGTTTTTGTATTCCTCTTCAATTTTTCGCAGTTCGGGGAACTCTTTGATGCACCATCCGCACCACGTAGCCCAAATGTCCACATACACCACTTTCCCTTTGAATGCGGACAGGGTGTATTCTTTTCCGTTCACGTCGGGGAAGGTAAAATCGGGAGCCATTTCGCCTGCCACGTTTTTACGCAAGGTGTTTTCGAGATCTTTCATTCGTTGCTGTTGGCTTTCGGTGGCGATACATTTCCCGAATTTCTGACGGAAACTGTCGAGGTTGTCCAATGTTTTTACGCTTTGCGCCAGCATTACGGCAATCTCGCCGCGGATTGTGTCGTTTGCGATCAGGTTGGCATTTGCCCCTACGAGCAGTCCTTCCGCCATTTCCTGATATTTTGCATAACTGCCTATGGTTTCGTTGTCCGCCCTTTTCTTCGTCATATAACTATCTAACACTAAGGACGTACCACGCGGATAGTTGAGTAGCGACGTGTTCGCAGTCAAGGCAGGAAGGTTGATGTTGCGGTAATAATCGCTGTAATCTTCGCCCACCGGATGCGCACTGCGCGGTGTTTGTATGAAGTTGACGGCGATAGAGAGCAAGTCGTTCCGCTTGAAATCCTCGAAAGCGGCGTTGAACTTCTTGTTCGGGGTAGATGCTTTGGGATAGGTTTTCAAGGCTTCCAATTTCTCGTCCAACAAGGGGAAGAAGTCCACGTAGGTGCTGTTTTGTTTTTGGAAATACACCGCTTTCATTTCCAACGGCAATACGAAATCGTGCCACTTGCACAATTCCTTGTTTTCCGCCGTGTTTTCGCCCGTCAGTTCGTAACTGTCCGCCGTAATTTTGAGGTTCAGTTGATCGCCCGGTTTCAAGTAGAACACGTAGCGGTTCTGCACGGTGGCAGGGCTTAACGCCACGGCGTAGAAGCCTTCCTTGTCGGCGTTGAACGCGAAAGTGAAGCGTTTTTGATCGTCTATTTTCGACGAGGCGATTTCGTTCAGTCGGCTTTCGGCGATGTTGTACAATTTTACCGTTTCCACCTTGCCTCTTTCCCACGTTCCGCTCACGATGGATATTTGTGCAAACGCAGCGCCGATGCTTCCGAGCATCAGCATAAAAATGAATGAGATTCTTTTCATGTTCGTATTGTTTTATTAGATACCAATATGCCGATGGCAGGAACAATTCGTTCACAACCAATCGGCATATCAGTCTATGTAACTGTTAATTAATTCGTATAAATAAAGAACTCTTCCCAGCCCATATAACTTGTTCCGGAGGTAATTTGGGGTTTCACGTTCCGAAGCAGGATATAGCGAGCCGTGATGGGTGCGCTGAATGAAACATAAACGTAACGAAGACAGCCCGAAAGGCTTCCCATATAGGTTTCCTGTTGGTTATTGAATTGCGCTTCCGTAGCGTAACATACGTCGTAGGATTGCGCAAAGCGGTTTGCCGTTGACGTATAACCGCTCAGGCTGAACCCGGATATGTTGCTTACTTCGCTGCCCAAGTCGATTACCGCATCTAAATTGGGGACGTTAGAGAAATAAGTATCTGCAAACGGCGTTTGGAACATGGCTGTTGCCGAACCTGAGGGTGTCAGTTTAGCCCCGGTATTGGCATTGTAGAACCATGCGTTGTAGGCGCTACGGCTCTCTTGTTGGGTGCCCAAGCCCGGATTTGCAATTGCCGTTGATTGCGTGGCGCTTTTGGTGGCAGTAACGGCGCCGCTACCTGCTTCGCTAACGGTCAGAATCGTATAAAATACTTTTTTCGCATCTACGATTTGTACGTTGTTGCTGTGTGATGTAATTTCCAAGGGAATCAAATAACTGCCGGCAGCGAGATTTTGTAAAGGAATACTTCCGCTAACCGTTTTGCTTCCCTCTTCAATCGTTGCGTTAATCGGACTAATACCCGAAATCGCTTTGTAATTTGTACCGTGTTCGCTGTTGTATGCAGCAACCAAATTGTTGTTTACACTTAACGTCAGATCGCCATTGCCATTTGCCACGTTAAACAATTGCGTGGAAAGCGAGAACGGAACCGGATTGGCATCATCGCTAACGGCAGGAATGTTGGTAAAAGAAATGTTCTGTTCATTCGCACCGAAACCGATGCCGTCTTCCTGAGCCACGGTTACTTTGATATAACAAATTCGTTCATCGTATTTGATCTTAACGTCCTGTCCGGAAACCGTAAGGATACGCAATGGAATCAGGTAATCCCTTCTTCCGGTGCTTCCGGTTATTCCGGTTAGTTGCCGCAAAGGATTTTTGTAATGAATAGTGATTGAATCTTTTGACGAAGTATCCCCGGCGGAAATAGCCACGGCATCTTTGTCGAAAGATATATCGCTTTCGATGGGCGAATAATAAGTAATCCCCTCGTTTTTGGCATTATAAACGTCGATTAACGAATAATCCCTGACGACTTTGATAGTCGTGGCAGCCACTACTGGCTGCACGGAGAGGATGGGGAACTTAACCAAGATCGTATCCACGGGCTGTCCGTTCAACGTAGCGTGTGTCCCTTCGTTTACGGTGTGGACGATGTTGTACTCGAAGGGAGCATTGAGATAGACTTCGTTGCTCGCATCTGATCCGGTTGTTTTACCGAAATCGTCTATTTTATCGTTGCATGCGCTGAATACCCAAACTGTCGAAAAGACAGCCAAGGCATAGCCTATTTTTGTTATTTTTAGATTTTTCATAATCCTAATCTCTTTAAATATAGATACTTATTTCTTTTTGTAATCTAAACCTACGATTTTCGCCATACCCGTAAAAGACATGGTTCTCTGTTTCTCAGCCAATTCGGGCTTTGCGGTTACTTGTGCATCCGTAGGATATTTGGCTAATTCCAAACTGCCGTTCAAAGAACCGTCCACCAACGTGAAAATTTCCAGCTTGCCGCATTCGTCTTTGGGCTTCGACGGGTTGATCGTTCCCACTGCCAAGCCTTTTTCCAACGAGGAGGGGCAGTCGCCACCGCCTTGCGTATCCGGCAGCGGAAATTCGAAAGCCGTAATTTCGGTGTAACCGTCTTTGACGAAGAGGTTTGTTATTTCCGTTTCTATGGCGGTAGCACCCGATACGTCTGCCTTGAATACTTTGTTGTCGTTGGTTACGTAATACAAGAACGTGGAGTTGGGATACACTTCCACAAATTTTGCACTGCCGATACGGCTGCTCGCAGCAAATTTCGAAGCCTTGTCCCTTGCTCTTGTCATTGCCGGCGGCGTATATGTTGTCTGAGAAGCAGTTGTCATAGCCGTTCCTACTAAACCACCGAAACGGATAAAACGATAGCCGCCGCTATTCAGTTCCATAACGGCAAAGCCGTTCGGGTTGGTTGCGTTTTCGAAAGTTTCGCCCATATACACCAAATCTTTGAAATCGGGATCGGTAAAGCTAAATTCGCCACCCGTAGGTCCGTTTACAAAAGGAATGGAAAAGAAGGCATTGTAGAAAGAATAATCAGATGGATGATTCTTTATCAGCACCAAGTTGAATTTTTTATTGTCCTTATCCCATATAATGGGGCTGTTCATGCCCCACACGTATGAATAGGGCGAAGGTTCGAAACGTTTGCTTTCGTCCGGAAGATTATTGTTTCCGTCCTTTTTAAAACTCACATTCAATGGATTGCAGAACAGGCGCACGAGGGGGTATATCGTGTACATGAACCAGTTGCCTTTTCCGGTTTCTTTGTCCACCTGATACATGTGTACCATACGTCCGCTGGCATCCGTCATCTTTATTTTTTGAGCGATGATGGGTTTGCTTTGTTGTTTGTAGTTCACATCCAAATAAGAGCCTCCCTCTATGACGGATTCAATCTTATAGTCGGGCTTCCAAGCGAAGTCTTTCGAACTGACGGCAGTCGTATATTGATCCGTCAAGATATAGACGAAATATTTCCTTGAAGCCTCGTCTTCATCCGGAGAAAATTGAGTGGGAGCCAACGGAATATAGCAAGTTGCCGTTACGATGTCTATCGGTTTTTCCCCGTTTGTGTGGGGAATGTCGGAACCTTCCAACACATTGGGAGAGAAGGCAAAAATGTCATCTGTCGGGAGATAAGACGCCATGTAGATGTCGAACCCACTGCTTGTTTCACACAATGCCGCATATCCCTTTGGGTTGCTCAGGGTAATTGTGAACGTTCTCAGGTAACGGGCTCCCGTCTTTGTGTTGTATGCCTCGAAAGCAATCGTCCGGTTCTTCCCGATGGGAGGAGCAATCTCTTGATCGAAATTCAAACCCTCCTGCAAGAGTTTCCACGTGCTGCTTTCGTAGTAATACCATTTGTATTCGAAATCATTTTCATTACTCCCTTGGGAATACACCAAGCGGGGATTGATTTGCAAGCGGTAGCCAAGATATACGGAATAGTTACCGCTGATATTTTGGATGGAATCCACGCGGTTAATATCTATGTAATCGTAGTTTCCTTTGTCTTCGTTACAAGCGGACAGAC
>JAISYO010000041.1 GCA_031269865.1 Dysgonamonadaceae bacterium
AACCCGACACGATTTCCACACGCGGTTCCGGCGAAATGTATTCGCGAGAAATGAGCGTGCCCGGGTGTTCGGGCTCAAAAGTGTTTTTGATGCGGATATTGATGCCCGCCAATTCCAAGGGTTTCGCCGCTTTCGGGTGGATCGCTTCCATACCGATGTCCGCCAGTTGATCGGCGATAATGTAATTGGTATGCCCCACCGGGACGGAATGTCCCATGCCCACGATTTTGGGATCGGCACTCGACAAATGGTATTCCTTGTGGATAACCGCCTCGTCAGCCTTCACTTCCACCGCGATTTTGCTGAACGTAACTTCGGAATAGCCCCTGTCGAAAGCCCTCATAATGCCCTCAACCCCTTTCGTGTAGCCAGTGGCGATGCAGAGCACCTTATTAAATTCGATGCCCGAAAATTCTTTGTGAATGCGCTCGTCGATCGTCAGCGGCTCGTTTTCGCTAAACCCGCAAAGATCGATGAAACGCGCATTGATGCCGTTGTGGTTCAATATGTTGGCAGAGTTCCAGCCGGAATGTGCCTCGCCGATGGACGAAAGAATTTCGCGTGCCGCCAAATAAATATCGCTGCGGTTCACATAGCCCGACGCCAGCACTTTCGCCAAGCTGTAAAGAATGGTTTTCGCCTGATCGATGCGGAAACGGATAAAATCGCGAGCCTCTTTCAAGTCGAGCCCAATGTCCGCGAAACCGTCGTTGATCAAGAGCAGCCGCTGACAAAAAGCGTCGAGCGCACTGCTGTAATCCTCGCCGTTCAAGAATTTGTTGTAAATGCCCGGCTCGTTCGTCTTTTTGTGTTCGAGCAGCCAGTTGGTTACGTTGTTATAAGCCGAAACCACGAAGATGCGGTTATACAGCTCGTCGTTCTTGCGATTTCCCCTGATGATATTGTGCAGCACTTCTTGAAACTGCGACATAGACGTCCCGCCTATTTTTTCTACCGTGAGCATCTTTTCCCGTTTTTATAAACTGTTTTATTTTTGCAGATGCAAAGATAATGAAAGTGAGAGCAGAAAAAACAAACTTGTTTGATTTTTTTGCCGAAACACATCTTATCCGATGAAAAGGCGCTGTTTTTTAGAGAGAAACGGTTATGATTTGCATTAAATTCAAAATCCCCATTATTTAGAAGCTGCTTTAATTTTACAGCTCATCTTTTTTATCGCTGTTTTAAGATGGATTTTTTGCTTTTCAGTTGAAGATTTAGCGGGCTAAATAAAAATATAATGTAACTTATAACCAAATCGCGCTCTATATGTACTATCAATTCTTGCAGAAGTTTCTATTCCATTTTTTAATGAATGGTATTTCCTGTTTGAAATTGTCATAATAACATATATCACAACAAGCCAAACTGCAATATAAATCAAATTCTTTTTACTCATAATTTCCATTTTCCCAATCGCGAAATTACTCAATTTCCATTTCAAAATTCCCTCAATTCCCTATACACCCGTTGAATGGGCAATCCCATAATGTTGTAGTACGAGCCGTCGATATGCCTTACCGCCACATAACCAATCCATTCCTGCACGCCGTAGGCACCTGCCTTGTCCAACGGGTTGTATTTTTCCACGTAATAATCAATTTCTTCGTCCGTCAGCACATCGAAAGTAACCTTGGAAACAACCGAAAAACTTTTCTGTTTCCCTTTTGCCGTCAGACAAACGCCGGTAATCACGCGGTGTGTCTGCCCCGACAGTTCGCGCAACATACGCTTGGCGTCGGGTTTATCGGCAGGTTTTCCCAATATCGTATCGCGCAACAGCACAACGGTGTCGGCGGTTATCAGCAAAGCGTCGTCTTGCAATTCAGATAAATAACCCGAAGCCTTTTTGCGAGCAAGAAATTCGGGGATTTCCTCGTGCGACAACGTGCCGGGATAAGATTCGTCCACGTCGGGCAAGGTATGGATTTCAAAGGGCAAGTTGATGCCGGCGAGCAGTTCTTTCCTGCGTGGCGAGTTGGACGCCAATATCAGTTTGTATTTCGTTATTTCCATATTGCAACAATTCAAAATCGGGCTGCAAGATACAAAAAAACACCGCATAAAAAAATTCAAAACGCTTTCTATTGCGGATAGTTGAAAAAAATCTCGTAAATTTGCAGCCTGAATAAACAACAAACAATCAATATGTACAGAAGCAACACTTGTGGCGAACTTCGTTTGTCCGACGTGAACAAAAAAGTAACCCTCGCGGGTTGGGTGCAAAAAATCCGCAAGATGGGCGGTATGACGTTCATTGATTTGCGCGATCGCTACGGCATAACACAATTATCTTTCAATCAAGAAATTAACGCCGGATTGTGCGAACAGGCGAACAAACTTGGGCGCGAATGGGTAGTGCAAGTCGTGGGAAAAGTCGCCGAGCGATCCAGCAAAAACGCCAACCTGCCAACCGGGGACATTGAAATCATCGCCTCGGAACTGACGGTGCTGAACGCATCGAAAACACCTCCCTTTACCATCGAAACCGACACGGACGGGGGCGACGACAT
>JAISYO010000047.1 GCA_031269865.1 Dysgonamonadaceae bacterium
TCCGGCTACATTCACGCCAAAATCGTAGATCCAATTTCCATCGGGGGTTTTCCATACTTTTACCGCATCTATTTTGTTTTTCATGCGGACGGGTTCCATCATTTGCGGACGCAATTCCTTCGGGATAAGCCCTTTGGCGAGCACTGCGTTTTTCCATTCGCCAAGAGGCGTTCCGGCATCTGCCCAACCGCTGATTTCGCGGGTGGCGTCGTAAACCTCGCCGGCATAGACGTTGTTTTTTAACACCGGGCTTGGATGCCATTGCCACGATTCGTCGGAAAGCACAAGTTGTCGGTAACCGTCTTCATAAATAATTTCCATCTGCAAGATGAATAGAGGATCGCCGTATTTTGCCCAATCGCCCCACACGACATTCTGCCCGAAAAAGCCTTCGCCAAGCATAACGCCCAAGCAGTTATCGCCTTTTTTCAAGTTCTTGGTAAGATCGAAAGTCGAGTACAAGGCATATTGTTCGTAATTGGTTTGGGCGGGATTGAGCATACTTGTTTTGTCGATGGCTTTGCCGTTGAGGTATAAATCGCCATAGCCCAATCCGCAGAAATAGACGATGGCACGCTGTATGTCAGCCTTCCTTTTTTCGGGTGCAAACACTTTTCGGAAATAGGGCGTGGGGCTACCTTTATCCCATTCGGACGTAATCCATTGCGCTTTCCAATCGGCTGCCGCATTCAACCCGACAGAGAACGAAGACGGTTTCGTCCATTCCGTCGTTTTTCCGTTTCCGTCTTGAATGCGCACGCGCCACCAATAAAGCGTTCCGTGTTCCGCTGTCAGTCCTTCGGGGCGGATATTAAATTGTCGATCGGATTTAACCGTCTCCGATTTCCAAATGCAATGCCCTTTCCCCAACTCTTTTTTAGAGGTGGCGATTTCTATTTCGTAAGCCGATTGGACAACATTGTTCTCTTTCGATGCGATGATCCAGCTGAAAAGGGCTTCGTCCACCCCTTCCGGATTAACCAGTCCGCAACAACGCAAATCCGTCGGGCTTATCTCGTTTTTCACGGCGGTACAACCGATAAAGAGGAAAATCAGGACGACAGCCCATAAATTGGTTTTAGAAAATTTCATACGGTTATTTATTTAGTGTTTTCTGTAATTCTTATGATCGGGATATTGAGCAAGAAAGCAAGTTTCTCAACCTTGTCGGCGATATGCCCCACGCCCACGGCGCAATGGTGCGACGGTCCCGACTTAGACCACGAGTCCACGAAGCGGCGCAGTCCGCAGGGGAAGCGGTAACGGCTGTTTGTGTTCCCGATCTGCAATACCGGTCCTGGAACGGATTCCCCTTCCGCCGCCAGAAGATAAACGCCTTCCTTGCCTTCGCAAACCGACAGTATGGTAACGGGTCCGTGTTTCACTGTCATCTGTATGGAAAGCCCCTTGCCCGGTTTTCCGTGATAGACGGGTAGCGGCACCAGTCCAACCCTGCCTTCCGCTATGGCAAAATGCGCGGGTCCGTCGTGTCCCAATAGCATTACGTCGTCGTTGAAATCCGCCGCGTAAAATTCGGAAAACGACCCCCCCGTGCCAAACTCGGACATTATTTTCATCGCCTGAACGTTTTTTACCTCACATTCCCCGGCAACGGGTATATTTTTTCCGGTTAGCAAAGTGTTCCCGGCGATGATGGAAGTAACGATGTTTTCGTATTCGTTGCCGTCGCAACCCTCATAATAATAGGCAAGAGAACCGAGCCTATGCTTTTCAACCAATTTATCCAAGGCGACGGAAGTCCTCGCGGCGCGTTCCAGCTCGTAGTCCCCGCAATCGGGTGCCACGTCGAAATTTTCCGCAAATTCCGATCGTTTGGCTTTTAATTCGGAATCGCTAACGGCGTCGCGGTATTTTTTCAGTTCGCACATTTCAAGGAGTTCAATGTGGGTGCCAAAGGTAGAGGATTGGCGTGTCAAGTCGGTGTAAACGTCCAACATTCCGCAGTAGTAATGTCCGAGGATTCCCATACGGTTGTTTTTCATCGCGTGGCATACGCGGGCAGCCTCAACCCAGCTTGTAATATCCCCCCACGCGATTTCGTCCTTCAAAAATCCGGTAACCAAGCCGTAACGAAATCCGCTGCGGTTGAAAACGCTCGCGATTTCGGGGACGGAACAGGCTTGGCAATGCGCGAGCCAATGTCCCGTCATCAAGCCCTTGTCGCCCAATGAATTGATGTAGGCGTAGTCGATGGCGGGGCTGGGTTGCAGGTTCAACATCACCAAGGGGCAGTTGATTCGTTGCGCGATGGGCAGGATAGTCGATGACAAACAGTAGGTTGCGACATAGAGGAAGACGAGTTCCACCTCTTCTTTCGCGAACAAAGAGGCGGCGGCAACTGCTTTTTCAGGATTGTCCACCATTCCGGCGTCGATGATTTCCACGCGGCAATGTTGTGTGACGCCCTGCTTGATTTCGTCTTGGTATGAACGAAGCGTATCCAACAGTCCGCCGAACTGATCCCAATAGGTATCCAGCCCGGTGCCGAACAAACCGATTTTAAAAGTTTTTTCAGTCATATTATTATAGTTCCTTGATTATTTATTTTCAATGAGTTATTTTTCAAATTGCAAGTAATCGATATCAAATAAATCCTTGCCTTTCTCGCCGTGAAACTGCAACCAGAGCGTTTGCACGCCGCTTAAACCGCGAATATCGCAGGAAAGCGTCGTCCAGTCCCGATTGGGCGGGACGTCTATTCCGCCTTTCGAGCCCGCCCAAGGTGTGTTGCCAACCACCTCAATCCTGCCTCCGGCTTGCGAGCGGACACGAATTTCCAACCGCGTAACGCCGTTGCCGTAGTCGATGTACTTCCACGCCGTGCGATCGCCGTTGCGGATAGCGGAAAGTTGTTCATTATCTTTTTGACTTTCAGTGAGTTGAATGCGAACATTGCCGAACAGCAGACAAGCGCGTTCCGCATCAATTTTTTCGGTGGCGACAAGCGGTTTTCCTGCGCCCTGCGAAGTCATCACGACTTCGGAAATACTGCCGTCTTCGCGAAAGCTAATCGGCTCTACGCAAGCCTTGCGCATCATCACGCAGTTGTGTGTCGGGCGGTGGTAAAAAACATACCACTGTCCTCGAAATTCCGCCACGGAACCGTGGTTGTTCCAAACTGAAGGATCGCTGCCCGCATTGTCGATGATCACGCCGCCGTATTTGAAAGTGCCGAGCGGCGAATCGGACGTGGCGTAACCGATGCAGGTAGGGCGATCTTGGCGGCTGACGTCGGCAAAAACGGCGTAATAGACGCCTTTCCGCTTGAAAACGAATGCGCCTTCGTGAAAATGATGCTCTTTCTCGGTAACAAGTCCGTCTTTAATGGACGAAATATCAATGCTTTGCATATCTGTATTCATCTTCGCGCCTTTCAGCGAAAACTGCCCCCAATAGTAATACGCCTGCCCGTCGTCGTCGATAAAAACAGTCGGATCAATTTGCTTTGCACCCTCAATTTGCTTGCCGTTTTTGAAAGGTCCGGTAGGCGATTTGCTTGTCGCCACGCCTTCGGTGATGTTCGACAAGCAGTAATACAGGTAATAGATGCCGTTGCGGTATATCATATCGGGTGCGTAGAGGGTATCGTCGGAATAAGGAACTTGATCGCCTTTTCCGGCGGACGCAAAAGTGTCCTCAAACAATTGCCAATGGCACAAATCATTGGACGATAACACATTGTGCCGAGTTGAGCAATAGTATTTCGGCGATTCGTCGAGCGAGCCGTAAATGTACATTTTGCCGTCTTTGTCCACACGGGCTGTCGGATCGGCGATATAAACGCCCGCGGGCGAAATGGGGTTTTGCGCCGTAATCGCGGTTGCGGATAATAGCAAAACGACGGATAGGATAAAATTTTTCATAGACGTATTTTTTTTCATATCATTTTTCAATTTTAATTGTCCGGTACTCATCGGTTAAAGGAAACGGGGAAGCTTTGCGCCGAAACCCCCAAGGGACAGCAAATAATAAATAACAAGGTGTATTTCTGTAACTTAGTAATAATTCGTGCTTGCATTTTTATGGGTTTCGTCGTCGTTGTTATTTGATATAAAGGCTGCCTCAAAAGGTGTTTCACTTTTGAGACAGTCTCTTCATTGATGCGTTTTTTTATTTTTGAACTATCTTATAATCGATAGCCTGCACTTCCACTGGTCCGAGCAGTCCCGACGATTGCAGTTCTGTTTCGGCTCTGAAATGATTAACCATCGTCCAGAGTTTGCGCTCTTTTTCGGGCAGGCGAAGATCGCCAATCAAGCGGTTTTGCCAATTATTGACGACTGTTACCACCAATTGGTTTTCGCCCTGCTTCACAAAGTCTGTAACGTTCAGGCGGTAAGGCGTTGTCCAAACGCCGCCCACGTAACGTCCGTTGAGCATTACTTTTGCCGTAACCATCACTTTACCCAAATCCAAATAGATTTCTTTGCCTTCAGGTAAATCATTGAACGTAAATGCGGTAGCATATTGTATGTCGCCCGAATAGAATTTGATGGCAGGATCGGCATTGTCTTTCAGATCGGTTAAGGTGTTGAAAACTATTTCGTTTGCAGGTCCTCGATGAATCGTGTCCGACATAAATGCAAGGTTCCAAGGCGTGTCCACCGTCAGCAACTTTTGCGGTGCGGGGAAATTTTCTTCGTTGGATACGGCGGTTTTCCCTTTTCTGAAAACAATAAATGCGCAACCTATTTCGTCGAGTTTGATGGGCAACGAGATTCCGTCTGCCGTTTTTGTGTATTGCGGCAGGGTTCTGATTTCGCCGGTGATGGGATTCCAAAGTTGCGGTGCGAGATTGCCGTTCACGCGAAATTCAGCCTCGAAAGACTGTTCGCCTTTTCCTTGATTGGAAATGAAATAAATATCGCCCTCGCTACCGAGTGAGCGGTGGATAAACGACACCTTCTCTTGCGAAGTCTTGAAATCGGGTTTTGCGCCGGTTGCCAACAACGCCTCTTCCAATTTGGTGTCCCGTTTGAAAACTTTCCCCTTGCCGTATTCGTTTTTGGCAAAGAGTTCATTCCCTAATTGTTGCACTTCCTTATCCGCTTCCGGATAGTTTTGCAGGCTTGGCGAGTATTCGGGCGTGTCGCCGTAAACTGCCAATCCTTGATTGACTAATTCGCTGATTTTCTTCAACAATTCGGGGCGCATAGATTTTTGCTTGGGCAAAACCAGCAGCCGATAGCGCATACCGTCGGGCAATGTCAGGTAACCATCTTTTACAGAGGATCTTGTCATCAACACTTCGGCGTTGATATAATCGAAAGAATAGCCTTTCGGAAGTTCGGGATCGGTGATTCCTCGCATTTTCGGGGCGTCTTCGCCGATGAAATAGGCGACGTCAGCCACGTATTTCCCTTGTTGCAACACAAGGTTGGAACGGCGCAGGTAGTCGACAAACAAGTCCATTTGGTTGAACCACGTGTTTTTGCGGTTGAAATCGTTGCCAAACCACGCGCTCATACCCGGAAATTTGTCCTCGTAGGGCTGATGGATATAAAGGTGTAATAACGTGGCGTTTATGCCTTCCGTAAAGAAGCGATCTACTCGGCTTTTCATAACGGCAGGGTAGAGTCCATAATTGGGTCCGCCACTTGTGCAGGATTCCGACCAGACTTTGGTTTTGCCGTAAATGTGGGCGCAGGACGAGGCGTCGCGGTTTTCGATGTCGCCCAATTCGCCAGCGCTCCAAAATTCGCCGCCCACCTCGTCGGATTGTCCGCCGTATTGCAGAAATTCGCCGGGAAAGCCCCAATGTCCGTAACTTTCAAGCCACGTGGTAATGCCATATTGGTGGCAAATTTCACTTAATCCGCCCACGTAATCGTAGGCAACCCTGTCGGATATTAGCCGGCGCAAATCCCAAAGGAAACGCGAAGATACGTCTTCGTTCCCCACCACTTTACCCGACAAGGTGGGCAGGTAGGGCGTGGGATCGTATCCGTAAACCTCTTTGAAGCGTTCGCCCATATCGTCCGTCCAGTTTTGTCCGCCCGTTTCCCAACTGTCTTGAACAGCCACTTTGAACGATTTGCGATCGGCTTCCGGCACGCGCTTGATGATTTCGCCCAGAAAAGAGTCGAAATGATAGGCGACGTGTTTTTTGCTCATCTTGTCTATTTCCAGCCCGGTAGCTTCGGGGGTAGCCGGGCTGTTGGTTACTTCGGTTGTCTTCATTTCCAAGAAAGAAACCGTCCAATTGCCGTTGGGCACGTCCCATTTCAATGAGCCGTCGGCAGCCACTTGCGCGCTAAGGTCGATGATTTTGTCTTGGGGTATAGCGCCCTCTACAACAGGTTGATACCAATCTTGTTTAGCCCACATATACGTTTCCCAAAAAGGAAGGGGGCGTTGGAACATTTTCGCCAACGTTTGTTCGGGATAACGTTCCACGACGGGCGCCGACGAAAAAGTCAAGGTTGATGGGTTTTTTGAAGCTCTCATCGGTCGGTCGAAGCATACGCGAAACTCGGTGGTTTTTGTTTCCGGCAACGAAACAACGATGGGGGCATAAGGATCGAAACCAACGTTTTTTTCGTACTTGCTGCGATCGAAATCCAAGGTTCTGAGTGTTTCGAAAGCGCCGTTGATTTTCGCCTGAACCTGCACATTTGCCTGGATATAATCCTTGGTGCGGAACACGAAGCTGCGAATGGTTTTTGAATCGTCGCTCGGCACAATCACTTCCGGGAGATTGTTCGGGATAATTGTTTTTTCGATTGTATATACCTCGGTATTAGTTGGATAAGCGAGTACTTTGACAAGCTGTTTGCCGGTTGTGTATTCGGGTATCGTGTAGGAAAATGCGTTGCCGCCTACCAACAAGGTGTCGGTAGTCGCCAGATAGCGCATACTTTGTTCGGGTTTTACCCACGGTCCACCCGATTGGCTCCAACCGGGGCTGTTGAAAATTCCGATTTCGATATTGAGTTCAGTCGCTGTTTTCAGCGCGGTGTGAATAATGTCCCACCATTCGTCGGTAAAAATTTTCACTTTCCCGAAGGGAATATCATCTAAGCCGATGTTTCCGATGAAGGCGCGGGTTATCCCGGCTTGTTTCATCGCGTGAAGATCTTTGACTACGCCTTCTTTTGAGATGTTGTCGGAAATCCAGTACCAATAACAGCCTATCCTGATGCTGTCGGGCACTAAACGAAAACCTTGCTCCAAAAGGGGAAGCACTGGCTTATCCTTGCACGATAGGAACGAGAAGGATAGCACACAAGCAAATAGAATCAGAATTTTTCTCATTTTTGTTCATTTTATTGCCCTCTCAATCCCTTTGTCGAGGTTGGGAAGGCGGGGGTTATTTTATAGTATAAATTTTATCAAATTCCAAAAAGTCTGCCCAACGTTTGTCTTTTTCGCCTGCCTCATAAATTCTTGGATTGCCTGTCGGACTGTTGGGTTCTTTGTTGTTTGCCGTGCCGAAAAATCCGGGTGTCTCTTGTATGCCGCTAACGGGCGATTCTGCCACCAACAGCCTAAATATCAAAATAGTCGCGGAAGTTTTTAATGATGTCGGTTCGGCAGCGGGTTCCATATCGGCAATCAGCATCGAAGTTTTTTCGACGGTTGAGAATTGGAAACTGTAATCGCTTTGCAATCCCCCCACGGCTGTTGCGGGAACAGTAACCGGGTAGGTCGTGTTGTATGCAAGGTTGGCGTGTGTCATAATATATGTTTTACGGTTGCTGCCATCGGCTGTTGTTTGTACGTCTGCCACATTGTTGCCGTTAGTGTCTTTCAACGTGAACTGCGCCGGATCTATTTGCGCCGGCAAATAATCAAATACGATTTTTATTGCCGCGTCTATGCTTGTGTCGCTTGCATTGTTCATCGGCGTGGCGGATACCACGGTTACGATTTGATTTACCACTATCGGGGCGGGTGCTTCATTATTACTGCAAGACGCCAAAGAAGCACTCGCGACCATAATCGCGGACAAAAGTAAGAAAATAATTCGAGTTTTCATATTTATTTTTTATTTAGTTTGTTTATTTTTATTTCTTCAAATTTTTAGAAGCTGTTTAAATTTTACAGCTCATCTTTTTTATCGCTATTTTAAGATGGATTTTTCGCCTTCCACCACGGTTTGATCGGGCGCGAAAAGCCTGAAAGCCACTTTTGTTGGTAGATGTAGCTGTTTTTTTTATTGATAATGAATAAATTACATAGATTAGGCTTCTTCTTGCCTGAAAGGCATTATTTTCGCTGCTAAGGGCGCTTTGCGAAAATAAGTTTTGTCTTTTTCAATTTTTTTTGCAAAACCCATTCCGCAAATCCCAACGACGAGTTGCTGTTTTCGCAAACTGATAGCAAAAATATGCGTTTTTTTTTTTTGTTACAAATAAAGTATTAATTTGATATATTTACAACAAAACATGAAGATATTTATGGTAAAATCGCGTCAAATTGTCAAATAAAGCGATAAATTTTGCACATGAAAAATCAGTTGTCGAAAAATGATATAACTTAACCCGCTTCCATTGCTAAAATAGTAAATTTAATGTTTCATTCACAACAAAATATGAAAATATTTCTGGAAAAATCGCTTTTCATTGTCAAATGAAATGATGAATTTTGTATTGGAAAAAACCGGTTAGCAAAAAATGACGATGATAATCAAATAAAACTAAAACATGCAAGAAAAAACGAAAAACGCAGGCTATGGCAAGATGCCTTACACCGCGCCGGAAATTAGGGTAAGCACCATTGAGCAGAACGACAGTATCATAGCCCGATCGGTGACATTGAGAACAGCAGGAACCTATCAATACGACGATTGGGTATCGGGTACGGAAACCTGTTCCGACACAGATAATAATGATATAGATCTGTCATATTAATTAAACACGCAGAAAAATGAAAAAGAAGCTAGCATTGATGAGAAAATTACTGCCCTTTACTGTTCTGGCGATGGTGTTTGTGGCGGTGTTGTGCGATAAAAACGACGAGGGCGCCTTGGGAAAAGGCAAAGTGGCGTTGAATTTCAACGCGTGTAGCATTGCGGCTTACCAAGACGACGCTGAAACGCGAGGCGGCACGACAGCTGTCAAGCAGGTGGTGGAAGCCCTCCCATTCAACGGCGATTTCCCGATGGAAGCCACCTTAGAGCGTGTGAGAGAACCGCAGACGAGGGCGACATTTATGGCAAACGGAACGAAAATACAACTTTTCGTGTATGAAAGTCCTTCCGGCAATTTTGTAGGCACCACCACCTTAACGGTGGGTCCGACGGCACAGGCAACCGACGTCTTGTTGGACGTGGGCAAGAGATACGTATTCAAGGCGTTGTCGTACAACTCGACGACAGCCCCCCCATCGGTGACAAGCCCTGCAAACGCTGGTTTAAACCAGAACCCCGGGGTAGCGGTGGCGAGCGCCCCTGCCGATTTAATGTACGCCATGGAAACAACCGCCGACGAGAT
>JAISYO010000073.1 GCA_031269865.1 Dysgonamonadaceae bacterium
AGCAAGAACCGCCTCTCGACGAGGCTGCCGCCGGGCCGAAAACCCTGACGATAAAGGTCGGCGCCGAAACGGCGGGCGCCACCCGCGTAACCACCGCCGACGGCTTGGATCTCAAATGGCAGTTGAACGATGAAATAGCCGTCGTGGGCTATGACGACGGCGGCGTAGTTAATGGCGTGTCGGTTTTGCAGACAAACGATGCCGACGGCACTTCTTCGTCCGCCACGTTTACGGGTACAGCCATTGACGGCGCGACGAAATACAAGGTGTATTTCCCGAAGGAAGCCGTTGACCACACGACGGGCGCGGAACGCTATCAGGCTTGCCTGAACGAACTGACGGCATCGTCTGCTGCGGACGTGAAAGTGATTCTTTCGAGCGGACCGGATTACGTGGACAATCCTGAAAACGACAAGGTTATCTTGAAATGGGAATCCGCGCTGTTAGAAATCACTTTGTCATATCTTCCTGCGCCAGAAATTGACAAGGTCAATTTCGCGTATGAAACCGCTTCGGGTTGGAGTGTCGATCACCCTTTGAAATTCACGACTTCGCAAATCGTATCCGCCACCCCGAAGGTTTACATTCCCTTTATCCCCACGCCTTCGGGCGTGGACGGCACGATCAAGGTAAGCGTTTACGACAACGACGCGTGTTGGGATTACAGCACCGCTTCATCCGGCAAGATCCACCAAAAAGGCTACCGCTACAAATTGGCTGCCAATCCTTTGACGCCATGGACGCCATACGCGGGTTTCGTCGCAGGGAACACCAAATGGGCGGAAACCAACGTGGAAGGCGACGGTACGGATGACGACGGTGGCAAGTTCGCCACATACATTTTTGATTACGGCAGTTTCTACCAATGGAACAGGAATAAGGCTTGGGCTTCAAGCGGCATCGTGTCGGATTGGGTCAGCAGTACGCCGACAGGCGACAATTGGAACGGCGGACTTGGTCCTTGCCCCAACGGTTGGCGCCTGCCGACGAAAGATGAGTTTGACGCCTTGGCGAACCTGACCACGAAAGAATGGAAAACCGATTACATATTTCCCGGCATCAACGGTTACGAGTTTACCTACTACACCGGCACCACCCTATTTTTGCCGGCTGCGGGCTACCGCTTGGAAAGCAACGGTTGGGTGGCCTTTCATGGCGTCCTCGGCGGCTTTTGGAGTGCCACGCTCCACGGTTCGGACTATGCGTGGATCTTGGGCTTCGATTCCAGTTTCGGCTACATGGCCGTGGAGCCCGGCCCTCGCAGCCGCGGACAATCGGTGCGTTGCGTCCAGAATTGAGATAGAGCCAAGAACCAAGGGTTCCAAGAGCCAAGATTCAAGACATTCCCCCTCTTTTTGAGGATAGGGGTCGGGGTGAGGACAAGTGTCGTCCCGCAGGGACAAACCGAATCGTGATTCTCGGCTCTATCTTGCCCTGCGAATGCTTTTACGAAAACACATCATCTTTCGTGAAAATAATAAGAAACTGTAAAATTTAAACAGCTTCTAATTATAAAAAACAACTTCCCCTCGTTTTTGCAACGAGGGGAAGTTGTTTAAAATCAATCTTTCGCCCCTATTTTTGCAATGGCGAAATCACAAAACCATAACTGTATTTTTTATCCAACAGACGATACGGTTGATGTGGCAAGGCACCCCAACTATCGTCGCCACCCACTCCGCGCTGAGCGAGATCGATGTTCAGGAAAATTTCCTTGCGTGGCGTGATGTCGCTTGGGTGCGCATTTTTCTTCTGAACTCCAAAATCGAGATCTTCCGCCGAATTGCGAGCAACTTTCACGCTCAATGGTTGCAATCCGATAACCTCTATGCCGTTGCCGTTTTTGTCTGTCAGCGTAAACCAACGGACGTCCGTTTTGTTGCCGTTTTCTTGCGGACGGACGTAATCGAACTGTTGCTCGGCAACCGTGCTATTGTAAATACCTATCAATGAGGCTGTATTTCGATCGGAATAATTTTCCCAAGGACCACGTCCGTAGTAAGTGAAATTGTCGAATTCCGACGAGAGCCTTATTTGTGTCCCGAAGCGCGGAATTTCCGGAAGGTTGTCGCGCCCGGACTCAAAAGAAATTTTTACCGATAGTTTCCCTTCGGGAAGCAAGGCATAAACAACGGTATATGAACTCGATACGTCGTCAAGAAGATATTCGGCGGTAACAACGTTTTCTTTTACCTCGAAAGATTTCAGGGTTTTATGCTGTCCGGCGAGTTTCCATATTCCGCTGATTTCCGGCATTCTGTTTCCGTAGTCGTTATCGGTGGGCGCACGCCAAAAATCGGGTTGCGGATTGGATAACAACCGCTTATTGCCGTAAGAATAGGATTCCAAATTGCCGTTGCGCTTATTGAACGAAACGCTTACTTTATCCGCTTTCAAGACGATGCGGTTGTTGTCTTCGTGAGAAATTTCTGCCTTGCCGCTTGCGAAACTGCTTGGGATTTCCACAAAATAATCCGTCGGTTTCGACAGCGCAAACTGTTCCCTCGCCACTTCGTGTCCCGCAGGAAGCACTTCGGTAGCGGTTTTTGTGTAGGCGTAGATGTTCAGGAATCGTTCATTGCGTCCGAAAACCAAGTTTTGGATATTCGGCAGTTCGATGGTAATGTCTTTTTTCGTTCCGGCAGCTTGGTTCAGCGAAAAAGAACCCTCTTTCACTTTTGCCCCGTTCACTATCAATTCCCATTTGAAATCATAATTTTTCAAATCGTTGTAGAGGAAGCGGTTTTCAACGCTAATCAATCCGTTTTCAAGATTTTTGGCGTGAAAAAGAATGTCTTGATAAACTTTTTTTACCTCATACAGAGCCGGGTGCGGTTTGCGATCGGGCGTAATCAAGCCGTTGGCGCAGAAATTCTGATCGTGGGTGTATTGATAACCGCCGATGTCGCCGCCGTAAGCCCAATAATCGCGCCCGCTGTCGTCTTTTGCGGCAATCCCCTGATCAACCCAATCCCAAATGAATCCGCCCTGCAAATTGGGGTATTGGGCAATCACGTCGAAATACTCCTGAAAATTGCCGGTGCTGTTGCCCATCGAATGTGCAAATTCGCACATAATGAACGGTCTGCCCGACTTGTCGTTTTGTCCGTATCGGGCAAGGTGTTCAACGCGGGGATACATTGGGCAAACGATGTCGGTATTTTCGTTTTCGTAGGCTTGTTCAAACTGAACCGGGCGCGACGGATCTTGCGCTTTCAGCCATTTCCAGATTTCGGGGAAGGCTTTGCCGTTGCTACATTCGTTGCCCATACTCCAAATTATGATGGACGGGTGGTTTCTGTCGCGATGCAACATTCTGTAAACGCGATCTTTATGCGCATTGAACCACTCGGGGAAATTGGCGACGTTGCGATCGCCGTAGCCCAGTCCGTGCGATTCGATATTGGCTTCGTCCACAAGGAAAATGCCGTGTTTATCGCAAAGTTTGTACCATTCCACCGGTTCGGGATAATGGCTTGTGCGGACGGCATTGATGTTGAATTGTTTCATCAAAGTGATGTCTTTCAGCATCATTTCCTCGGTTTGGGCGTGTCCGGTGTAAGGATTGTGCTCGTGGATATTCACTCCGCGCACCAAAATGGGTTTGCCATTGACGAGCAGCTGCGAATTTTTGATTTCCACTTTTCGGAAACCGATTTTAGAGGACGTTACTTCCAGCGTTTTTCCATTTCCATCGCTCAACGTCAGCAGAAGCGTGTAAAGATCAGGTGTTTCGTTACTCCAAAGTTTCGGGGAAGGTATTTTTTCCGAGAAAGCCATTTCTTTTTCCGATTCCGGGGCAAGTTCAGCCGGCTTTGTTCCCGAATAAACCTGTTTTCCGCTTGTGTCCAGCAGTTTAACCGCCAATTTCAGCTTGGGGCTTGCCGTTTGGTAATTTTTCAGGACAACTTCGAGCGAGAAAAGTCCGTTTTTGTAGGCGGCATCTAAATCGGCGTGGGCGAAAAAGTCGAAAATCCGCTGTTGGGCGGTGCTGTAAAGGTAAACGCTGCGATCGAAACCGGACAGACGCCAGAAATCCTGATCTTCGAGATAGGCGCCATCACTCCAACGATAGCCTTCCACGGCAACTTTGTTTTTCCCTTTTTTCAAAAAGTTGGTAATATCAAATTCGGCGGGCGTTTTGGTGCCTTCGCTGTAACCGGCGTACTGCCCATTAACCCAGACGTACATTGCGGTGAGGCTGCTCGCGAAATGCAGAAAAACTTTGCGCCCGTCCCAGTTGTCGGGCAGCGAAAAATCGCGCACGTAACAGCCCACCGGATTGTCGCTATGATCAATGTAGGGCGGATTGCTTGGGTGGGGATAATTGATGTTCGTGTAGATTGGCACGCCGAAGCCCTGCATTTCCCAATTGCCGGGGACATTGATATTATCCCATTTCGACACGTCGTAACCTTCTTTGTGAAAATCTTTTGGCTTGTCTTCCGGGCGTTTGTGCCAATTGAATTTCCACACCCCGTCGAGCGAAAGGAAATAAGGCGACGACTGCATTATATCGGCGACAGCCTGATTTTCATCGCTATACGGAAAAGCGGAAACGCGCGGTGCTTCGCGATTGATCCCAAAAATTTCGGGATTTTCCCATTCGGGCGTTTGGGCGGCAGACTTCCCGAAAAGCAGAAAGCAGGCGCAGAAGAGGATTGATACTTTTTTCATAGGATTATTCATTTATTTAACATTCATTTTCCTGCGGTAAAGGTAATAATTTTTTGTGGTAATTTGTGTGTTTTTTTTTGTTTTTCAAAATAATGGGGGATAAGAGAATTAAGAATTAAGAAACAACGTTCGGCGGTAGCCAATTAAGAGGGAAGGGACTAATTCGACTAACGCGATCAAGGCGAGTGAGGGGGCTAAACGTAAAATTTTCTCTTAATTTTGCCTGCATAACAAATAAAATTACTACCTTTGAAGGTTAGAAATTGGGATTTAGAATTTAACAAGATAATGAAAACCCGCTTGTCCATCTTATTTCTTGTTCTCGCCACGGCTTTTGCCCACGCCCCTGCGCAGACGCTTGCCGAAGCGCAAACGTGGTATCGGGAAGGGCGTTATGCCGATGCGTTGCCCGTTTTTCGTGCCGAATACGAAGCCAACCCCAACAATCCGTCGTTGAATGTGTGGCTGGGAATTTCCGAATACGAAACCGGAAAATGGCGCGAAGCCGAGAAATACTTGCAGTTTGCATCGAAAAAAAATCAGCCCGACGCCTTTCTGTATCTGGGCGACATTTACGCCAAGACTTACCGGTTGAAAGAGGCTGAGGACGAATATGCCAAGTACGAACGCGCAAAACGCCGCGACAAAGTTGCCTTGTCGGCATTGGAACCGAGGCGCGAATACGCGGGACGGCTTTCGAGCCTCTTGCGGAAGGTTGAGGACCTGCAAATCATCGACAGCGTGGTGGTGGACAAAAACGCCCTTCTTTCGGCTTACACGCTGAGCGCGGCATCGTGTTCTCTGTTGCCGATGGGCGATTTTTTCAAGGGGCAGGACGACAAGGGCAAACCGCTGTTTCTCAACGAGCGGAAAGATAAAATATATTATGCGCAAGGCGATCCCGCTTCGGGGTTGGATTTGTACAGTATGGAAAAACTGCTCGACAATTTCGGCAACGAAAAGCGTTTGCCGGCTTCGATAAACACGTCGGGCGATGAGGCTTATCCCTTCGTGATGCCCGACGGGCTGACGCTTTATTTCGCGTCCACGGGAAACGGTTCCATCGGGGGCTACGATCTGTTTGTTACGCGATACAACCTGTCCACCGACTCTTACCTCAATCCGGGTTGGCAGAATATGCCTTTCAACTCGCCGTTTAACGATTATATGATGGCGGTAGATGAAGAGCGCGGCATCGGGTGCTTCGCTTCCGATCGCTATCAGCCCGAAGGGAAGGTTTGCGTATATACCTTCATTCCTTCGCGCGAAATTTCGTTGCTCGAAAGCGACGACGAGCAATACTTGGCAAAAAGGGCGCGTATCGCCGCTGTCCGCGATTCGTGGCGCGAAGGAGTGGATTATTCCCCTTTGCTGACCGACGTCTATTCATCGGATCGCTTGCGTGAGCAGGAATCGGAAGTCGATTTTTCGTTTGTCATCAACGACGAGCGTACCTACTACGCCCTGTCGGACTTCAACAGCGATCAGGCTCGCAACTTGTTTTCTCGCGCCGAGGACAAAGAAAAATTGTTGTCGGCGACGCGGCAGGAACTTACCGAAAAGCGGAATCAGTATGCCAATTCGGGTGGCGACAACGCCACGTTGAGAACGTCCATCTTGCAGTTGGAACGTGAAACCGAATCGTTGTGGAAGGAAGTGGAACAACTGAAAATACAGTCGCGGAACGAAGAAATAAAGAGTAAAAACCGTTAATCGTAAAAACATCAAGCGTTATGACATTCAACATTGCCCTCGTAGCCCTCGTTATCCTATTGGGAATCTTGTTTTTGCTGATAGAGTTTTTCCTCCTTCCCGGCATCAGCGTCGCCGGTATCGCCGGGGCGTTGCTTGTGGTGGGGGGCATTGCGTATGCCTATCTTTATCTGGGCGGCGCCGCCGGAAATCTCGCGCTGCTTTCTTCGGGGGTCGTGCTGGGCGGATCTTTCATCTGGCTGTTGCGATCGAAATCGCTGCGAAAAATCGCCTTGGACACAGAGATAAAAGAATCGGTGGACAATAGCGACTTAAAGAAAATACAACCCGGCGACACTGGGGTTACGCTGTCGCGATTGAACCCTATCGGCAAGGTGCTTGTTAATAATGTGGCGGTGGAAGGGAAAACCGCCAACGGCGAACTGCTCGACAACGACGTGCCGATAAAGGTAGTGCGGGTGGCTTCCCACCAAATTGTCGTGATTGAAAACAATTAAAGGATAAAACGTTAAACAACTAACATATTAATTATTATGGAAATAGGAATAGGACTTATTGTTATTGCGGTAATCGCCGTTGTGTTCGTACTGATTTTCTTTCATTACGTTCCGTTTTTCTTGTGGATCAATGCTTTGTCGGCAGGGGTACACATTTCGTTGGTGCAGCTTTTCTTAATGCGCTTGCGCCGTGTACCGCCCCATACCATCGTTTACGCGATGATTGAGGCGCACAAGGCGGGGCTTAAAAACGTAACGCGCGACAACCTCGAAGCGCACTATTTAGCCGGTGGACACGTCGAAAAAGTAGTCCACTCTTTGGTTTCGGCATCGAAAGCCAACATTGATTTGCCCTTCCAAATGGCAACCGCCATCGATCTTGCCGGACGCGACGTGTTGCAAGCCGTGCAAATGTCGGTAAACCCGAAAGTGATTGATACACCACCCGTTACGGCTGTCGCCATCGACGGTATCCAACTTATCGCCAAAGCCCGCGTAACGGTTCGCGCCAATATCAAACAGTTGGTTGGCGGCGCAGGGGAAGAAACCATTTTGGCGCGTGTGGGCGAAGGAATCGTGTCGTCCATCGGTTCGGCTGTTTCCCATAAATCGGTGCTCGAAAACCCGGATTCCATCTCGAAACTCGTGCTCAAAAAAGGCTTGGACGCCGGAACCGCATTCGAAATCCTTTCCATAGATATTGCCGACATCGACATAGGCAAAAATATCGGGGCGGTGTTGCAGATGGATCAGGCGCAAGCCGATAAAAATATCGCGCAAGCCCGCGCCGAGGAACGGCGAGCGATGGCTATCGCCCTCGAACAAGAAATGAAGGCGAAGGCGCAGGAAGCCCGCGCAAAGGTAATCGAGGCGGAAGCGCAAATCCCCATCGCGATGGCGGAAGCCTTCCGTAGCGGAAACCTCGGCATTATGGATTATTATCGCCTTCAAAATATCAAGGCTGACACCGATATGCGCGATGCCATCGCCAAACCGCAACAAGGGGGAAGCGAAAAACCGCAGACGGGCAACAAATAGGTAGTAATTTCTAATATATTATGAGAACTATTCCTGAGTCGGAACTCATCATCAACCCCGACGGGAGCGCGTTTCATCTGCACATAAAACCGGAACAGCTTTCCGATAAAATTGTGTTGATGGGCGATCCCGATCGCGTAAGCCTGGCTGCCTCACTCTTCGATTCCGTGGAATGTGATGTTCGCAGCCGCGAATTTCACAGCGTTACCGGAGGGTATAAAGGCAAGCGTATCACGGCGTTGTCGCACGGCATCGGCACCGACAACATAGATATTGTGCTGACGGAATTAGATGCCTTGGCGAACATTGATTTCGCCACGCGGACAGTCAAGGAAAATTTCACGCAACTGACGATGGTTCGCGTGGGCACTTCGGGCGGAATGCAGCCGCATACGCCAGTGGGTTCATACGTCGTTTCCGAAAAATCAATCGGTTTAGACGGGCTGCTGCATTATTATGCCGGTTCGCGGGCGATTTGCGAGGAAGATTTCGAAGAGGCTTTCCAAAAGCAAGTCAATTGGTCGCCCTACCACTGCTCGCCCTACGTGGTAAGTGCCGACGAAGAATTGGTAGATCGCATCGGTTTCGATATGATACGTGGCGTTACCGCCTCAGCCATCGGCTTTTATGGTCCTCAGGGACGATACGTGCGAATGCCCTTGGCAGATCCCGATTTGAACGCGAAAATAGAAGCCTTCCGCTTCGGCGATTATTCCATTACCAATTACGAAATGGAAAGTTCAGCCCTCGCCGGATTGGGTAAATTGATGGGGCATAAGGCGATGACTGTTTGCACCATCATTGCAAACCGCGTGGCGTTGGAATCGGACACCAATTACAAAGGCTCGATAGAGGAACTGCTGAAAATCGTCCTTGCCCGGATTTAGAAGCCCTTTACAGAAATACTATTTTGTTCATTTTCAAACTTTTAATAACACAAATACACATTTTATGAAAAATCTTTTCTTTCTTGTTTTTTTTGCGATGAGCATCGTTGCGATGCCGCAGCAAAACACACCGCTCCCGGTGGACCCGAATGTAAAAACCGGGGTATTAGAAAACGGATTGACGTATTATATCCGTCATAACAAAACCCCCGAAAACCGGGTGGACTTTTACATTGCACAAAAAGTAGGCTCGATGATGGAAGAAGACAGCCAAGCAGGATTGGCGCACTTCTTGGAACACATGGCATTTAACGGCACAACCCATTTCCCGGCAAAAACAATGCTGGAATACCTTCAAAACAACGGCATCAAGTTTGGGACGAATATCAACGCCTATACCTCTTTCGATGAAACTGTTTACTTCATTTCCAACGTCCCGTCCACCAATAAAAATCTGGTGGATTCGTGCTTGCTGGTGCTTTTCGACTGGTCGAGCGGCATTGCCTTGGAAGAGGGGGAAATCGACAACGAGCGCGGCGTTATCCGCGAAGAATGGCGGACACGCGGCGGGGCGCAACAGCGCATTTGGGAAAAGGTGCTGCCCGGTATGTTCCCGGGAAGTAAATATGCCAATCGCTTGCCGATAGGCAGCATCGACGTGATCAACAACTTCAAACCCGAAGAAATCCGCGCCTATTACCGCAAATGGTATCGTCCCGATTTGCAAGGCATTATTGTTGTCGGGGACATTGACGCCGATGCGATGGAACAACAAGTAAAGGCGCTGTTTTCCACCATAAAATTAGATCCCGACAGGGCAGAGCGGGTTTATTTCCCCGTCCCCGACAACGAAGAGCTTATCGCGACAATCGCCACCGATCCGGAAGCCACCCGCGTAAACATTCAGGTGTTTTTCAAACACGATCCGATGCCGGGCGAATTGCGCAACACGCAAGCCGGATATATTATGGAATACCTTCCCAATATCGCGGCGTCGATGTTGAACCAACGCTTATCTGAGATTTCGGAAAAGCCCAATTCCCCCTTTCTCTTCGCCTACGCTTACGACGACGATTATTTTGTGGCAAAGACGAAAGATGCGTGGACCTTGTCCGCAGGTGCATCGGAAGATAAAGTGATTGATGCTTTGTCGGCAATCATTCGCGAAACGGAACGTGTGAAAAGACATGGCTTTACCCCCGCGGAATACGAAAGGGCGAAGGCTGACATTCTGAAATCCTACGAAAATTCCTACAACAACCGCGACAAGCAGAAAAATTCGGCATACACTTCGGAATACGTTCGCAGTTTCGTTGATGGCGAACCGATACCGGGCATCGAATACGAGTATCAGTTGGTTCAGAACTTTGTCCCTGCGATACCCTTGGAGGCTGTCAATCAGGTTGTTCAGCAACTGATCGGCGACAAAAATATCGTGATTACCGTTACCGGTCCCGAAAAAGAAGGCTTGGCTTACCCTACGCCCGAAGCCTTGATTGACGTATTCAAAACCGTGAACGCGGAAAATATAGCGGCATACGTCGAAGAAATTTCCAACGAACCTTTGGTGGCAAACCCGCCGAAAACGTCCGGCAAAATCGTGAAGGAACAAATCAACAAAGCCCTTGGCGCAAAAGAATGGCGTTTGTCGAACGGCGTAACCGTGGTGTTGAAGAATACCGATTTCAAAAACGACGAGATACTGATGACGGCTTCCAGCTTTGGGGGCACGTCCCTCTATTTCGCGAAAGATCCGGTCAACAGCAAAGTGATGAACAACGTGATGAATTTGGGCGGTGTCGGCAATTTCAGTTCGACAGATCTTCCCAAGGTATTGGCAGGGAAAACGGCTTCCGCCGGACCGAACATCAATTTAACCAGCCAAGGCTTCGGCGGATCTTCGTCCATCGAAGATTTCGAGACGATGCTGCAATTGGTTTACCTCTATTTTACCGCGCCCCGAAGCGATAAGGACGCCTTCGATTCCTATATCCAGCGTATGGAAGTGCAGATGAAGAACCTGCAAGCCGAACCCTCGGTTGCCTACCAAGATTCGGTGCTGAACACCTTGTACGGAAACAATCCGGTTAGCAACAGGCTGAAATTGGACGACTTGAAAAAGATTGATTACGAGCGCATTATGCAAATGTACAAACAGAGTTTCAGTAATCCCGGCAGCTTCATCTTCACTTTTGTGGGCAATATCGACGAAGCAGCCGTGAAACCGCTGATTTTGCAGTATCTCGGCTCGTTGAAAGGGAAGTATGCGAAAAATACCTTCGTGCAGGTTCCGATGAACATTGCGTCCGGCAAAAAAGAGGTAATCTTCGAGCGCGAAATGAAAACGCCGAAATCGTCGGTGTTCAACGCTTATAGCGGCACGATGAAGCGGACGCTCAAAAACACGCTGACGATGAGCATCTTCGATCAGATATTGGACATTGTCTATACCGAAAAGGTGCGCGAGGAAGAAGGGGGCACCTACGGCGTTTCTTCCAACGGAAGCATCGCCCGCTACCCGAAAGATCAAAGCGTTTTGCAGATTCAGTACGACACCGATCCGGCAAAAATGGAATACCTGAACAAGATTGTCTTCGACGAATTGCAAAAAATCGCCACGGAAGGACCTCGCCAAGCCGACT
>JAISYO010000138.1 GCA_031269865.1 Dysgonamonadaceae bacterium
ATATTCACTCAATTTCGAGTAGGGAGGGCTTATTTTCAAAAACAAATCCGAAAAGCCGTTTTATCGGCATCTCGGACAGGTGCTTTGTGCGGTTTTTTAAGTTTAGCGGACAGCAATAAAATATTTTCAATTAAATTACATGCGGAAATAATTTTTATCGTTTGTAGTCATCGGGATTTTATTTGTTTTCTTGTCAAAATTCATAGTCGAAAAATCAATTTGTACCACCTGCGGAAAGATTAAATTCCTTAAATTTGCGCCGTCTTAAAATAATGATATTGTGAAAATACATTCTCGTCCCTACCGCAAGTCGGATAAAGATTTGAATATGTTTGGCAATATGGTTTGTTGTACCTATCTTTGTTACGTGATAGTTCAGCACAGCAAGACTTGAAATCTAAATAAATTATCATATAAAAAATTCAAAATCAAACGCTAAATGGCTGTTTTAATCATTATGCCCAAGTTGGGGCAATCGGTTGAGAGTTGCATCATCGCCGAAATCAACAAGAAAAAAGGAGATGCCGTGAAGAAAGGGGACGTGTTGTTTTCTTACGAAACCGACAAGGCGTCGTTTGAGGAAACTTCCCCCGAAGACGGAGTGGTATTGGAATGCTTTCATCAGGAAGGCGACGAAGTACTCGTGTTGGAAAATGTGATGGTTATCGGTAATCCCGGCGAGGATTATTCTAATTTGGTAAGTAGCGAAAAAGCATGCGTTTCCGAAGTGGATGAGCCTCAGGATGAACCCGAAAAACCGATTTCGCAAAGCGTTGCCGCCACGCCACCCGCGGCAGTTCAAGCCCCGTCGTCCGCTTCGCAAGCCGTTTCCCCCCGCGCCAAAAAATTGGCGGCGAAAGAAGCCTTGGATACGGCTTCGCTGACAGGCACCGGTCCCTATGGGCGTGTCATTGAGCGGGACGTGCAGTCGGCTTTGGAAAACCGCCCGAAACTTACGCCGTTGGCAAAAAAAATCGCATCGGAAGAAGGTTTGCAACCCGAAACGGCTGGATCGGGCTTGGGCGGAACAGTAAAGGCTTCCGATCTTTCTGCACCCGCAAACGTCGTTTACGGTACTGATTACGAGGACAAAAAATTGTCGAATATGCGGAAAATCATTGCCAAGTCGATGCACGCTTCCCTGCAAAACTCGGCGCAACTCACGCACCATTTGGGCGCTGACGCACGCCATATCCTCAACTTGCGCAAGCGTGCCAAAAAAGCCTTCGAGGAAAACCGCGTGGCGGTAAATATCACGCTCAACGATATGGTTTGTTCCGCGGTTATCAAGGCGTTGAAGAAATTCCCGAACGTGAATACGCATTTCCTTGGCAACAGCATTCGTTATTTCAACAAGGTACATTTGGGCGTAGCCGTGGATACCGAGCGTGGGCTGATGGTGCCTGTCGTGCGTAATGCCGATGACTTGTCGATTATCGGGTTGGCAAGTCAGTTGAAAGAGTTGGCTAACGCTTGTCGGAAAGGCGGCGTGAACCCCGAAATTTTGGCGGCGGAAGCAGGGACGTTTACCGTTTCCAATCTTGGGAACTACGGCGTGGAAATGTTTACCCCTGTTATCAACCTGCCACAATCGGCGATACTCGGCGTGAACACGATTGTTCCCCGTCCGAAAGATTTGGGCGACGGCGTGTACGGTTTTGTGCCCTATATCGGTTTGAGCCTGACTTACGATCATCGCTCGCTCGATGGTGGCGAAGCAACTCGTTTCCTGAAACAGATTGCTACGGAAATTGAGAATTTGGAAATGGATTTGTAGCCCTTGCGTTGTCGAAATAAAACATTCAGTAATGAAAAAATATGCGATAACATTGCTTCTGTCGGCATTGTGCCTCACTTCTTTCGCGCAGTCGAGGGTAAATGACAGGGCGCGGTGGTTCGTTGATTCCCGTTTCGGTATGTTTATCCACTGGGGCGTTTACAGTGGCGCCGAGGGCTATTGGAAGGGCGAAAAACTGCGTAACGACAACGATTATGCCGAATGGATTTTTTACCGAAATCAAATCGGGAAAGATGAATACGTGAAACTGCTCGACCGCTTCGATTGGGATGAGATTAACCCCGAAGAATGGGTTTTGCTGGCGAAAAAGGCTGGGATGAAGTACGTTACCCTCACGGCAAAGCATCACGACGGATTTGCCCTCTGGGATAGTCGCGTAAGTGATTACGACCTTGGAAGTTATTTCAAAGACGGAACGCGAAAGCGCGACATAGTGGGCGAATTGGCTGCCGCTTGTCGCAAGCACGGACTGAAAATGGGGCTATACTATTCGCATTGGGTGGATTGGGAACACCGTTTCGGTTGGAATCACGAGCGCGAACTGACAGGTATCGCACCTGCCGATTACGACGTTTATTGGCAGGAAAAAGTTATCCCGCAAATTCGCGAATTGCTTACCAACTACGGCGAAATCAGTATGTTGTGGTTTGACATGTGGATTCATCATTCCGGAACTTGCGTAACTCGCAAGCAACTGCTTCAACTCAAAGGTCTTATCCGCGAATTGCAGCCCAATAGCCTTGTCAATTCACGTCTTGGACTGTCGATAGAGGAAGATGCCGATATTGACTTTAAAACGCTTGGCGACAATCATTTTGGCAGTACTCTCGAAGAAATTCCCTGGCAAACACCCGGAACGGTGGCTCACTCTTGGGGCTATCATTCTGGCGAAACATCTTGGAAATCAACTTCTTCTCTGCTGAAATATCTGATTAGCAACGTAAGCCTGGACGGAAATTTTATGCTCAATATCGGTCCTCGTGCCAACGGCGACGTGAATTACGAAACTTCACAACGCTTGCTTGAAATAGGTAAATGGCTCGAAATCAACGGAGAGGCGATATACGGAGCAGGCACTTCGGAAATCCGCAACTCGCACAACTGGGGTAAAATCACATCGAAAACCATAGACGGCAAAACTCGGCTCTATTTGCACCTTTTTAATCCGCCATTGAGTAAAAAAATCCCGCTGACAGGCGTTTCTCAAAAGCCGTCGAAAGTTTATTTACTTGCCGACAAGCAGAAACAACCCCTTAAATTTTCACACGGCGGTTTGCTGACTGAAATTCAACTTCCTGTCGTTCTTCCCGATAACTACATATCGGTAGTTGTTGTCGAATACGACAAAAAACCGACTGTCGAAAACGGACTTGCAACCGCAACTGCCGAAGGAGGCTATTCGCTGACATACAGCAATATATCGTCAGAAAAAAACTTGAAAGAGCAAGGACGTAAACACGAGGGTACAGTTCCCCAACACCTTGTTATCGACACACCGCAAACGCTGAAATGGAAAATTTTTATCCCCGAAGCAGGAGTGCACGCAATAGACGTTTCATATAGTTTTCAGGGCAAGCAGGCAGGTGGCGAAATCACTTGCACCGCTGCTGGTAAACAACTGACACACAATATAGAACCGACAGGCAAAACGGTAGGGGAGCCAAATTCAAATTGGGTTATCGACCGCTATTTGTCGCATCGCCTTGGCGAAATAGCGTTTCCGGAAGCAGGAGTGTATGAGGTTGAGTTAAAGATAGTTACTGCGAAAAAAAGTGAGGTGAATTTTCAATGGATATGGATTGAAAAGTAAACAAGAAATGAGTAAACAAATAAAATAGAAACATTATGTTTGATTTAGCAATTATCGGCGGAGGACCCGGAGGGTATGTAGCCGCAGAGCGCGCAGGCGCAAAAGGATTGAGCGTTGTCCTGTTTGAAAAACGCGAACTCGGCGGAGTATGCCTCAACGAAGGCTGTATCCCCACCAAAACGCTGCTATACAGCGCAAAAGTGTATGCCTACGCTCGACACGGCGACAAATACGGCGTGAAAGCCGAAGGCGTGTCGTATGACTTTGGGCAGATTGTAGCCCGCAAAAACAAGGTAGTCAAGAAGTTGGTTGCAGGTGTCGGTGCAAAAATGAAAGCCCATAAAGTGGAGGTCATCAAGGGCGAGGCGTATATCAAAGGACGCTCGGCGGAAGGCATCGAAATCACGTGCAACGGCGAGTCGTACCGCGCTGCCAACCTGCTGCTCTGCACCGGCTCGGAGGCTTTTGTACCGCCTATCCCCGGCGTGAAAGAGGCGGGCGACGTTATCCTTACCAACCGCGAAATCCTTGCTTTGACCGAACAGCCAAAGTCGCTCGTCATCATCGGCGGCGGCGTTATCGGTATGGAATTTGCAAGTTTCTACAACAGCATCGGTACTGAAGTCATTGTCGTAGAGATGCTTCCAGAAATTCTCGGCGGACTCGACGGCGAAATCAGCGCAATGCTTCGCGACATTTATGCGAAAAAAGGTATACGGTTCAACCTCTCGTGCCGTGTTGCGGAAGTGCGTGGAAATGAGGTAGTTTGCTTTGCAGCCGACGGCAAAACAGAAACCGTGAAAGGCGACAAAATCCTTGTCAGCGTAGGGCGGCGGGCAGTTACGGCAGGTTTGGGACTTGAAAATCTCGGCGTGGAACTCAACCGCGGCGCAGTGAAAGTCGATGATCAGATGCGCACCAATGTGCCGAATGTCTTTGCGGCAGGCGATATTACAGGCTTTTCGATGCTTGCGCACACAGCAAGTCGCGAGGGCGAGGTGGTTGTAAACAATCTTGTCGCCGTTGCCAACGGACAAAAACCAACGGACACGATGCGTTACAACGCCATCCCGGGCGTGGTTTATACCAACCCCGAAGTTGCGGGCGTGGGACTGACCGAGGAGCAGGCGAAAAAAGAAGGCATTGCCTACCGCATCTCCAAACTTCCGATGGCATACGCCGGACGGTTTGTTGCCGAAAACGAAGGCGGCACCGGACTTTGCAAAGTGCTTGTCGGCGAGAAATACGGCGAAGTAATCGGCGTTCACATGCTGGGAAATCCTTGCAGCGAAATGATTTACGGCGCTTGCATTGCTATCGAGCAGGAAATGACAGTGAAAGAGATGCAGGAAGTCGTTTTCCCACACCCCACCGTAAGCGAAATCTTCAAGGAAGCCATTTTCGAACTTTAAAATTTACAGAAACATAAATCAATAAAAATCATTATATTATGCCAAAAGGACAGTATATCAGTCCGGTTGATGCGCGGAAAGTAGGCGAAGTGAAATTTCAGCCTATCCCCGTCAATCAGTACAAAAAAACAGTGGAGGACGAACTCAAAGCGGGTAATTTCACAAAGGATGAATTGGTGCGGATTTACCACGATATGGTGGTTATTCGCGAGTTTGAAATGATGTTGCAGTTGGTCAAAACGACCGGCGGATACGGCGGCGTGGAATACAACAACCCCGGTCCGGCGCACCTCTCGGCAGGGCAGGAAGCGGCTGCGGTCGGTATGGCTTACGAGTTGGACATCAATGACTTCATCTTCGGATCGCACCGCTCTCACGGCGAAATCCTTGCAAAAGGTCTTCGCGCTATCCAAAAACTCGGCGATAAGGAACTGTCTAAAATTATGAACGAGTTTTGGGACGGAGCAACCGTCAATGTCGTTAAAACAGCCTATAAAGGCAAGAATGTCAAGGATTTGGGTATCCGATTCCTGCTCTACGGCGCACTTGCCGAAATTTTTGCCCGCACAACGGGTTTCAACAAAGGTCTCGGCGGCTCGATGCATACCTTTTTCACGCCTTTCGGCATCTATCCCAACAACGCCATCGTCGGCGGAAGCGGCTCAATCGCAGTCGGCGCGGCGCTTTACAAGAAAGTGAACCGCAAACCCGGACTCGTCGTCGCAAACATCGGAGACGGCTCGATGGCGCGCGGTCCCGTTTGGGAAGGGCTTTGCTTTGCGGCTATGGACCAATTTACCAAACTTTGGGAAGGCGATATGAAAGGCGGTTTGCCCGTGATTATCAACATAATGAACAATCAATACGGTATGGGCGGACAGACTTGCGGCGAAACGATGGGCTACGACATTGCAGCCCGCATCGGCGCAGGCGTAAACCCCGAACAGATGCACGCAGAGCGCGTTGACGGCTATAATCCGCTTGCCGTGATTGACGCCTACAAACGCAAAAAGAAAATTATCGAAGACAAAAAAGGTCCCGTCCTGCTCGACGTGCTGACCTACCGTTACAGTGGACACTCGCCTTCCGACGCCTCGTCGTACCGCACCAAAGAAGAGGTTGAGGCTTGGGAAGCACAGGATTGCATCATCGGCTACGGCAAGCAACTTGTGGCTGCTGGTGTTGTGAAAGACACTGATTTACAGAAAATTACCGACGGAGTTAAGGCGATAATGTTTGAAACATTCAAACTCGCGATTGACGACAACCTTTCGCCCCGAATGGACTTGCACCAAAACGCCGAATTGCTTGGCGAAATGATGCTTTCCAACGGCTCGGCAGATTCATTGTCCACCGCCAAACCCGATGTAAATCACAAGATGGAAGAAAATCCTCGCGTGAAACAAATCGCTGCAAAAGAGCGTTTTGCGTTCGATAAAGATGGCAAACCGTTTTCGAAAATGAAACAGTATCAACTTCGCGACGGAATTTTTGAGGCAATCATTGATAGATTTTACAAGGACGCGTCGCTCGTTGCCTACGGCGAAGAAAACCGCGACTGGGGAGGTGCATTTGCCGTCTATCGCGGTCTGACAGAGGCGCTTCCGTATCATCGCCTGTTCAACTCGCCGATTGCCGAAGCCGCAATCATCGGAACAGCAATCGGTTACGCAATGTGCGGCGGGCGTGTGATTCCCGAAATTATGTACTGCGACTTCCTCGGCTGCTGCGGCGACGAGGTGTTCAACC
>JAISYO010000142.1 GCA_031269865.1 Dysgonamonadaceae bacterium
CCCCCGCGGCGCCGCTGCTGCCTTGTCTTTTCGAAACGTATATGTAAATCGTCCAAAGATCTCCTTTTCCTGCCCCCCTCTCTCGGAAAGCGGGTGCAAAGATAAACACTATTTTTTTACCAGCAAAATGTTCCGAGCATTTTTTTCTTGGTTTTTTAAAAGATTTTTTTCCTCGTCGGAATAAGATTTAGTAAAACAGAGATTTAGAATCAAAATAAAATTTGAAAAAACGAAGCCTTATTCCCCCAAAAAAAACAAAAAAGGTGTTCAAAGCCCTTTTCAAATCATATTTTATCCGTATCTTGCAACCGTTTTCAAAAACGGGGGAAGCATTTGTTCCGAATCCCCGATCATTAAAAAAATGAATTTCGATGAAAGGTGTCCTAATAATTATCAAACGTTTTTTGCCCCCCTACAAAAAATATGCCGTCCTCACGCTATTGTTCAATTTCCTGACGGCATTGCTGAATGTGATTTCCTTTACCGTCATCATACCCATATTGATGATTCTTTTCAAGGTCAGCGACGAAGTTTATACCTTTATTCCGTGGGACAGCCCCAAAATATCAACCTTGGACTTGATAAAAAACAACGGTTATTGGTTCTTCGATCATTTAATAGAGGTGTATGGGGCTTCCACGACGTTGTTGTTGCTCGCCCTTTGGTTAATCTTTTCAACATTGTTGAAAACCGGGACAGCCTATCTGGGTTCGCATTTCATTATTCCCATACGCACCGGCGTCGTGAAAGACATTCGGAATCAAATCAACGATAAAATACTGTCCCTTCCCCTCGGCTTTTTTTCGGAAGAGCGGAAAGGCGATATTTTGGCGCGTGTATCGGGCGACGTGAACGAAGTGGAAAATTCCGTGATGAGTTCGTTGGACTTGCTCATCAAAAACCCGATATTGATTTTGATTTACCTCGCCACGATGATTGTAATCAGCTGGCAGCTGACGATTTTCGTCTTGGTTCTGCTGCCTGTGATGGGTTATGTGATGGGCACGGTGGGAAAAACGTTGAAAAAAAAATCGTTCGAAGCCCAAAACAAGTGGGGGCTTTTAATGTCGCAGATCGAAGAGACGCTGGGCGGATTGCGCGTGATAAAGGCATTTACCGCCGAAAAGGAAGTTTCGGACAAGTTCCACAAGGGAAGTTATGAATTTAGGCGTATGTCGAACCGCATCGCCCGACGACAAGCCCTCGCACACCCGATGAGCGAGTTTCTGGGCACGCTGACTATCGCCGTCGTATTGTGGTTCGGGGGAAAGCTCATCTTAAACGGAAGCGGAATTATCGACGCGGCAACCTTTATTTATTACCTTACCATATTTTACAGCATCATAAATCCGGCAAAAGATCTCTCGCGCTCGGTATATACCGTTCAAAGGGGCTTGGCATCAATGGACAGGATAGACAAGATATTGACGGCGAAAAACGATATTGAGGAAGCAGCCCAACCCGAAAAAATTGCTTTCGACAGCAGCATCTCGATGAAGAACGTTTGGTTCAAATACGATGCCGACTGGGTTATAAAAGGCATCAATATGTCCATCGCAAAGGGGCAGACGGTTGCGCTGGTGGGGCAGTCGGGATCCGGGAAATCCACCATCGCCGATTTGATCCCCCGTTTTTACGACATTCAAAAAGGGGGGATATTCATCGACGGTACCAACATCAAAGATGCCCTCCTGCACGACTTGCGTTCGATGATGGGCTATGTGAATCAGGAAGCCATCTTGTTCAACGACACGTTTTTCAACAACATCGCCTTCGGGAAGAAAAACGCCACGATGGAACAGGTGGTGGAAGCGGCGAAAATCGCGAACGCCCACGATTTCATTCTGGCAACCGAAAACGGTTACGACAGCAACATCGGCGACCGGGGGGGGAAATTATCGGGCGGACAACGCCAACGCATCAGCATCGCACGTGCCATTCTCAAAAATCCTCAGATATTGATTTTAGATGAGGCGACATCGGCGTTGGATACCGATTCGGAAAGATTGGTGCAGGAAGCCTTGGAACATCTGATGAAGAGCCGGACGACTATCGTCATCGCCCACCGCCTATCAACCATTAAAAATGCGGACGTGATCCACGTCATTCAAGACGGACGAATTGTTGAATCGGGCAAGCACAACGAATTGTATGCACTCGACGGATATTACACCAAGTTGTGCAATATGCAGGGGGAATTAACGGCATAGCCTCTCGTCTCGTTCTTCGCCTCCGTTTTGCGAACGCGAGGACACGTTAAACGACAGATCTTCCATCTCTTTGTCGATTTCCTCAAAGGGCGAGTTGGTGCTATGAAACTCAGGGACAAGCCTTTTCATTTTCATTACCGTCAGCTTATCGTCATATACATACGATGTTTCTATCAAATCGTCTATCAAGGCTTTCACTTCGCCGTATTCGTATTCGCGGACATTCGCGATCATAATTTTTTCGTGGTGGGTGGGCTTGGTTTGCTCGGCATTGTTCAGCAGTTCTTCGTACAGTTTTTCGCCGTGGCGCAAGCCTGAAAATTCTATCTTAATGTCTTTCGAACCCGAAAGAAGAATCATACGTTTCGCCAAGTCCAAAATTTTGACGGGCTCGCCCATATCGAAGATATATATTTCGCCGCCGCGCCCCATAGAACCCGCTTCCAACACGAGCTGACAAGCCTCGGAAATCAGCATAAAATACCGGATTATTTCGGGGTGGGTAACCGTAATCGGTCCGCCGTTCTTAATCTGTTCCTTAAACAGCGGGATTACAGATCCATTGGAACCGAGCACGTTCCCGAAACGGGTAGTGATAAATTGCGTTGTTTTTTTGGCGATACGCCCATAGTGCATCGCCAATGCCTGCACGTAAATTTCGCAAATCCGCTTCGAGCAACCCATCACATTGGAAGGATTGACGGCTTTATCGGTGGAAATCATCACGAATTTATACACGTTATATTTGATCGCCAAATCCGCAAGTATTTTCGTGCCGAGAACATTGTTCTGAATGGATTCCGACACATTATCTTCCATCATCGGCACGTGCTTGTACGCCGCCGCGTGGAAAATGTATTGCGGTTGTGTTTCGGCAAATATCTTTTCCATTCGCGATGCGTTTGTAATGTCCGCCACCACAATTTCGGTGCGGATATTGCACCAACGATCGTGCATTTCCAAGCGAATGTCGTGCAGCGGCGTTTCCGCCTGATCAATCAAAATAATGCTGTAAGGATTGAACGAAGCCACCTGCTTGACAATTTCACTCCCGATGGAACCCGCCGCACCCGTTATCATGATCCGTTTGCCTTCGATATGGGACGCGATTCCCTTCGTGTTTATATGAATGGGATCGCGGGACAGCAAATCTTCAATTTGTACGTCTTTCAGTTGTTCTTTGCGTGTCAATTTCCCGTCCCATTCGCTCATGGGTGCCGTTGTCAGAAGCGATATGTTATTGTCTATGAAGCGAACCAGGAACGGGGAATTTTTGATCTCTTCCATTTTTCGGGGCGAAATGATGACGGTTTTTACCATTTTCTCCTCCATTGCCCGGAATAAATTTTCATCGTTGGGGTAAACTTTCACACCCAGCAAATGTTTGCCGATCATGTATTCCTCGTCGGTAATAAAGCCCTTCAAGCGGTAATCGAATGTTCGCTCTTCCCTCAATGCCTTTGCCACGCTAATGCCCGATCCTTTTGTGCCATACACAAAAACATTCACGCTTTTCCCTTTATGACCAAAAAACACATCGAACATCTCTTTCGCAAAAATCCGAGAGAAAGTCATCAGCATCACGTTCAGGGCGTAACTCGCAAAGAAAAACACATCGGTTATGTGAGGAAGCCCGCCCTGAGACTGAATAATTTTCACGGAAAGAAAGGACAAGGCATATCCTAAACTCAACGCATAGACAATCTTCAACAAATCGGAAAAGGACGAAAATCGGAGAACTCCGCTAAACGTCTTGTACAGAAAGAAAAACACGATATTGAAAAATACCAAGATAATTGTCAGTTGAACTGTGTCTGCCTTTACACTTTCCACAAAAGACTGCAATCCAAACCGAATGGAACAGACCCAAAAATTAGAAAAGGCTATAATGCAAATATCTATCAACAATACCGCTGAGCGGGGCAACACCCGTTCACTAAAACTATCAATATACCTATTATATAATTTTCTCATAATTAAACTGCTTCAACTCTCGTTATTAACTGCTTCAACTCTCGCTCGTTTTTACTCTTTCTTACAAAGTTTTTTCACTTTTTTTCAACTGCAAATGTAATACTTATTTTTTGTATATACAAATCAATTTATAAAAAATTCTATATATATATATATATATATATCAGCGAGTTACGTCGCAGATCCCATTTTCAAGAAGAAAGCGCGTCCAACTTTTTCACTTCTTCGCGTTGCGTGATGACACGATCCATCGGGACATCGTCCATATCGAAGGGGATAGATTCCCGCAACTGAAAGTCGAAACAAAGCCCGATTTTCGGGGCTTTCACGACAGGCAGCAAGCGGTCATAAAAACCCTTGCCCCTGCCCAAGCGGTGCAATTTTCTATCGAACGCCACGCCCGGTATTACCGCCAAATCAATGTCGGGGTAGTCGCGAAAAACCGCCCCGCCTTTGGGTTCCAAAATTCCATACGTCGCCACTTCCATCTGCTCAATATCTTCCAACTCTCTCAACAATAAATCGTTTCCTTCCACAACGGGAAGCAGGATACGTTTCGTCCCAAGGTATTTCTCAATCAGTCCCCGTGTGCAAACCTCGTCGTCCACGCCATAATAAATAAATAGGACGGCGGCGTTCCTGAACTCTTCCGTCTGTTCGAGACGAGAAACGACGGCGGACGAAAATTCCCCCAACTCTGTTGCCGAAAATTTTCGTTTCAGGGCGGCGATTTCGGCCCTGACTTGTCGTTTCGACAACGAAATGGCTGTATCCATCACGCAAAATTTCCCGAAACGAGAAAATATGCGGCGTTTCCGTTTTTCAAAAAACGGCTTTCCATCATCGAGGAATGCAGTCCGTTGCGCACGGCATCAACCGCATCTTTTCCTGTTTCAATCAATTCCGTTGCCTTCGATATGAGCTTGTCGCTTTTCATCAGCACGGAATAAAAACCTTCTTCCCCGAAGAAATTGCGTATGATCAAGGCTTCCACCTGCGACTCGATCAAATCGCGCGATTCTTCGATATAATACGGACGGCGGCGAATGCCCTTGTTGTCGGCGTAGCTCACCACGTTTATCAGCAAAGGTTGCCGGTGCAAATGGGAATACATTTCCTGCCACGTTTCAAATTCCTGCAAGCGATTTTTGTTCATATCGGAATAAACGATGGCGTATTCCTGCAATAGATTGTTGTTTACCAATAGATTGTAATATGAATTGATTCCGGTGGTGTCACGTGGCACGAAAATATCGGGCATAATGCCGTCGCCTCCATATACCGTGCGTCCACCGAGCGTTTTGAAGGGAATGAGATTTACGTTTGAAACCGTATCGACATTCACGTAATCGCCTTGTATATAGCGGTTCACGGCTTCCATCTCATACTCGTCGTATTTCCCCTTTTCATATTTTCGCTGAATGGATCGCCCCGATGGGGTATAATACCGCGCAACCGTCAAGCGGATAGCCGAGCCGTCGGGGAAATCGCGCTGACTTTGCACAAGCCCTTTCCCGAAAGAACGCCGCCCGATGACCAGCCCCCTGTCGTTGTCCTGAATGGCGCCGGCAAAAATTTCGCTCGCCGACGCGCTCATCTCGTCAATCATCACGATGATTTGATCCGATTTGCTCGTCCCCGAACCGTTCGCGACCCTGTTTTCGCGGGGGAAATTGCGCCCCTCGGTGTAAACAATCAAGTCGTTTTTGTTCAGGAACTCGTTTACCATCGCCACCACCGCATCGAGCGATCCGCCGAAATTACCTCGCAAATCCACCACGAAAGCCGTGCAACCCATATTTTTCAATTTTGAAATCGCCGAAATAAACTCGCCGAAAGTGGGAATGGCGAAGATGGTTATTTTTATGTAGCCTATGGTTTCCGTCAGCATATACGACACGGGGACGCTCGGCATCGAAATATCGCCGCGCGTTACCGTTATTTCGGCGAGCTGCGCCGCTCCGTCCCTCTTGATGCCCAACTTCACTTCCGAGCCTCTTTCGCCCTTCAATTTTTTCTGAACCTCTGCGTTCGTTATCTTCTTGCCGGCAACCACCGAATCGTTTACCGTAACGATTCTGTCCCAAGGCTCTATCCCTGCCGCTTCCGAAGGACCGCCGGGAATGATGCTCGTAACCACAATCGTGTCCTTCAACACGTAAAACGTTACCCCGATTCCCGAAAAATGCCCTTCGAGGTCTTCGTTTACCCTTTTCATCTCTTCGGCAGAGATATAAACCGAGTGGGGATCAAGCTCTTGCACGACATTGGGCAGCGCGTCTTCAACCAATTCGCGCATATTTACCGTATCCACATACGAATTGTCGATATAGCGAAGCACCGCGTCCAATTTCCCCGTCCCCGAAAGCCGATTGACGCTTCCGAGACGGGCGTATCTGTTCCCGATGAAAATGCCCAAGGCGATGCCCAAGGCGATCCAAAGGGGAATCCATATCCTTATTCTCTTTTCCGAATTCATCTTCCTTCTTTATATTTTTTATTCTATGGCAACCGAAACGATTTCGATATTCGCCCTTTCGAGCAGTTCTATGCCGTCGCTCAACCGATACGAATCGGCGTAAACCACCCGGCTGATACCCGCCTGTATGATCAATTTGGCACATTCGATGCAGGGCGAGGCGGTTACATACAACGTCGCGCCTGCGCTACTGTTGTTCGAGCGAGCTACTTTTGTTATCGCATTCGCCTCTGCGTGAAGCACGTATGGCTTAGTAACCTTGTTCTCGTCTTCGCAAACGTTTTCAAAACCGGAAGGCGTGCCGTTGTAGCCGTCGGAAATAATCATCTTGTCCTTTACCAAAATGGCACCTACTTTCCGCCGCTGACAATACGAGTTTTCCGCCCATATCATCGCCATACGCATATAACGTTTATCCAAGTTTTTTTGTTTCTCTGTATCCACTTTCGAAGCGATTTTTTTGAATGAATGACTGCTCAAACGGCTTTTAGGCTCATATCGAGGCTCTTAACCGAATGTGTGAGCGCACCCACCGATATGTAATCCACCCCCGTTTCGGCGTATTGGCGGATTGTGTCGAGCGTGATTCCGCCGGACGATTCCAATTCCACCCTTTCGTTCACGATTTCAACCGCCTTCCGCGTTTGTTCGGGCGTGAAATTGTCAAGCATTATGCGATCGACGACGCCCACCAGCAAGGCTTCGTTCAGCTCGTCGAGGTTGCGCACTTCAATTTCTATCTTCAAATCCTTGCCTTTCTCTTTCAGGTAATCCTGCGCCCCGCGGATCGCCTTGGCGATGCCCCCGGCAAAATCCACGTGGTTGTCTTTCAACAAAATCATATCAAACAAACCGATGCGATGATTGTAGCCGCCGCCGATTTTCACGGCTTGTTTTTCGAGGATACGCATTCCGGGCGTTGTTTTGCGCGTGTCGAGGACTTTTGCCTTCGTCCCTTCGAGCAGTTTCACGTAGCGGTTGGTTACGGTGGCTATCCCGCTCATTCGCTGCATAATGTTCAGCACGAGCCTTTCCGTCTGCAAGAGCGAGCGCACTTTTCCTTCCACCGTAAACGCCACGTCGCCCGGATTTACCTGCGCCCCGTCGCGAATGAAAACGCGGATTTGCAGTTCCGAGTCGAATTTCAGAAAAACCGCCTCGGCGACTTCCACGCCCGCGAGTATCCCCTTTTCCTTAATCAATAGCCTTGCCTTCCCCACGGCGGTGTCGGGAATGCTGCTCAATGTGCTATGATCGCCGTCGCCAATGTCTTCGGCGAAAGACAAGTCTATCAAGCTGTCAATCAGTTCCTTTTCTTTCATTTTCAATGAATCGCAAAAATTCCGGCACCCACTGCCGAAAGGCTTGCGTACAGCCCCCGACGATGCCAAAGCGCAAAAATATAAAATAAACTTGTACCTTTGCACTCATAATCTATTTTTCTACACAAAATTTTACAAATTTAATTACAAAATGAAGATTATCCTGCTTGCCGTCGGCAAGATCGACGAAAAAATGTTCTCTGACACGGTGGATTTGTACGCGAAAAGGCTGAACCACTACATCGCGTTCGAGACGGAAACCATTCCCGACATCAAAAACAGCCGGAACCTGTCGCAAGACGAGCAAAAGCACGCCGAGGGGCTGACGATTCTGAAAAAATTGCAAGCCTCGGACTATTTGGTGTTGTTGGACGACAAGGGGGCGCAGTACTCATCTACCGAATTTGCCTTTTTCATCGAGAAAAAAACGCACGCCACGCCCAAACGATTGGTGTTTGCGGTGGGCGGACCCTACGGATTTTCGGACGAGGTGCTTGCACGGGCTAACGAAAAGCTGTCGCTCTCGAAGATGACTTTTACCCATCAGATGGTTCGCGTGATTTTCGCGGAACAACTCTATCGCGCAATGACGATTTTGAACCACGAGCCTTACCACCACGAATAAATTGAAAATCAAGAATCAAGACAAAAAGGACGAAAAGACGAAAGGGCAAAATCCGTCCCCGCAATCCGTTAGGATTGCATCGCTCGGTAGAAAATAATGCCGCCTCAATTTTCGCATCCCATCGGGATGCAACACCATTCTATTGATATACAACACCTACGACGTAAATAAATCTGCGCTATCCGCGTCATCTGCGTTCAAAAAGGACAAGGAGATTCCGCGCCAGGCGCGAAATGACGGAAAACCTTTATTAGCAAATTATTCCGCCGTCTTTTGTCTTGGTTATTGGTTTTCAATTTTCAATTTTTTTTCTGCCTTTCCACTTCCGCCAAGACATCGGCTAATTTTACCCCTGCCTTTTCCGCGATGCCCTTCCCGCATTTTTCGTCGGCTTGATAAAAACGAGCGATGGCGCGTATCTTTATCTTTTCGGGCACGCCAGCCATTGCGCGAGCCACGTTAGCGTGAAGGCGCATTTTCTCGTCTTCCGGCAACAAGCGGTACAAGTCGCCCGGTTGGGTGTAGTAGTCGCTGTCCAGCTCGCGAAAATTGTAATTGTGGGCGTCGCCGTTGATTTTCAGGGGCGGTTCGCCAGCTTGCAGCGATTCCAAGTATTTCGCGAAACTGTTCGGTTCGTAATTCGGTGCGCCACCGCCGTTTCCGTCCACCCTCATTTGTCCGTCGCGATGCGTGTTGTGGAAGGGACAGCGCGGTGCGTTTACCGGAATGCTCGAATGGTTCACGCCCAAGCGGTAACGGTGCGCATCGGCGTAGGCGAACAAACGCCCCTGCAACATTCTGTCGGGCGAATAGCCAATTCCCGGAACGATGGCAGCCGGGTTGAAAGCCGATTGTTCCACGTCGGCGAAATAGTTTTCGGGATTTTTGTTCAATTCCATAATCCCCACTTCGATGAGCGGATAGTCTTTCTGACTCCACACCTTCGTCAAATCGAAGGCGTTGAAGCGGTAATTGGCGGCTTCCGCTTCGGGCATAATCTGCACGCACATTTTCCATCGCGGGAAATCGCCCTTCTCAATGTGCTCAAACAAATCGCGTTGCGAGTATTCGCGATCGTTGGCAACCACCTCGGCAGCCTCCTCGTCGGTAAAATTGGCGATGCCTTGCAAGGTTTTGAAATGAAACTTAACCCAGAAACGCTCGTTTTTCGCGTTGAGGAAGCTGTAAGTATGGCTTCCGAAGCCGTGTTGCTGACGCAGGTTTTTGGGAATTCCCCTGTCGCTCATCAATATCATCACTTGATGCAGGGTTTCGGGCATCAGACTCCAAAAATCCCACGCCGATGTCGCGCTGCGCAAATTCGTTTTCGGATCGCGCTTCTGCGTGTGGATGAAATCGGGGAATTTCAGCGGATCGCGAATAAAAAACACGGGAGTGTTGTTCCCCACCAAATCCCAGTTGCCCTCGTCAGTGTAGAATTTAATGGCGAAGCCGCGCACGTCGCGTTCCGTATCCGCCGCGCCACGTTCGCCAGCCACGGTAGAGAAACGCAGGAACAAATCGGTTTTCTTCCCCACCTTCGCGAAAACAGAGGCGCAGGTGTACTTCGTAATGTCGTTCGTGATCGTCAGCGTTCCGAAAGCCCCGGAACCTTTCGCATGAACCACCCTTTCGGGGATTCGCTCGCGGTTGAAATGCGCCAGCTTTTCCATATACCACGCATTCTGCAATAATGCCGGGCCGTTTAGCCCTGCCGTTTGGATATTTTGATTATCCGTTACGGGTGCGCCGGCTTCTGTCGTTAATTTTTGTGTTTTTTCTTCCATCATAATCCTGATTTTTAATTTAGTGTAAAAAAATTGGGTATGTATTTCTCAGCTCCACTTGCAAATATAGACAAAATCTAATGACGAAAAACAGATATAGATAAATTCAATAGCCCATAGGCTCTTATTTGGTTTATTGAACCTGTTCTGCATTTGTGTTTTTAGCTCGATAGGGCTATCCTTTGGTATCTGCAACCGACACGCACTATAAGGCTGAAAGCCTTGCCTCAAATAGCGTAGGGCGATGCCCTACGAAGCGGATTATCCCACAAAACCAAGCCCGGAAAGGGCTTGCGCTACGCCAATTTCGCCAGCGCGTCTTTGATGCGGACTATCGCTTTCTCTATTTGCTCGTCCGACACGCCATAGGATATGCGGATACAACTTGGCGCACCAAAGGCGTCGCCGCCCACACAAGCAACGTGCCCCTCTTCGAGCAGGTACATCGCCAAATCGGCAGCCGAATTTATTTTCTTGCCCTTGAAGGATTTACCCAAATAGCTTTTGCAATCGGGGAAAATGTAAAACGCACCCATCGGGTTGTTCACTTTTATGCCCGGAACCGTATTCAGCAACCCGACGATTAAATTTCTTCGCCCTTCGAAAGCCTTGCGCATTTCCTCAACGCAGCTTTGATCGCCGGTGTAGGCTGCTTCCGCCGCTTTTTGCGAGACGGACGACGGTCCCGACGTGTATTGCCCTTGCAACTTCGAACAAGCTGAGGTAATCCATTTCGGACCGGCAATCCAGCCGATGCGCCAGCCTGTCATTGCATATCCTTTCGACACGCCGTTTATCACAACCACCCGCTCGCGAACGTTGTCGAATTGGGCAATGCTTTCGTGCCGCCCCACGTAGTTGATATGCTCGTAAATCTCGTCCGACAAAATGATGACGTCGGGATATTTCGCCAGCACGTCCGCCAAACTTTTCAACTCTTCTTTCGTGTAAACGCTGCCGGTAGGGTTCGACGGCGAACAAAGGATAAGGGCTTTCGTTTTCGGCGTGATGGCGTTTTCCAATTGCCGTGCGGTAATTTTGAAATCCTGCTCGATGCCTGCATAAACCGATACCACCGTGCCTTCCGCCAACTTTACCATTTCGGGATAGCTAACCCAATACGGCGCGGGGATAATCACTTCGTCCCCCTTATCAATGATAGACAAGAGGACGTTGCAAACGGATTGCTTCGCCCCGTTGGAACAGATAATTTGGTCGGGCGGGTAAGTCAGGCTGTTTTCTTTCTGCAATTTTTCGGCGATGGCTTTTTGCAAAGCCGGATAACCGGGGACGGGGGAATAGTGCGAAAAATTGTCGTCGATCGCCTTTTTCGCGGCGGCTTTAATGTGATCGGGGGTGGCGAAATCGGGTTCGCCTACGCTCAGGTTGATAACATCGATGCCTTGCGCCTTCAATTCGTTGCTTTTCTGCGACATCGCAAGCGTTTCGGACGGCGAAAGCGCCGCCAAACGGGAAGAAACGTGATTCATACTATTAAAAAAATTTGTCTGTAAAATGAAGTTGAACGATTCTTTTATCGCTTCACGATGCAAATATAGTCTAAAAATCGCTATTTGTAATTCTTTTTTTGTCTTTTGTCCTTTCGTCCTTTTGTCTTTTCGTCTTTTCGGCAAAAAAAAACCTGCCCGAAAGCAGGTTCTTAACGAAATAACATCTATGCAAAATAATTACTTTTCAGCAAGATACGAGGCAACGCCATCGTGTGTGGCTTGCATTCCCTTGTCGCCCTTGTGCCAGTTGGCAGGGCAGACTTCGCCGTATTTTTCCGTGAATTGCAAGGCGTCGATGATGCGCAAGGCTTCTTCCACGCTGCGTCCGAGGGGCATATCGTTTACCACTTGGTGGCGCACAACGCCTTCTTTGTCGATGAGAAACAAGCCACGATACGCTTCGGGCGAACCGTTGAAAACCGCCGCGCCCTGTTCGTCCGTGCCCTGTTCGCCAGCCAACACGTCGTAAGCCTTTGAGATAAGCAAGGTGTGATCGGCAACAACCGGATACGTGATGCCTTGGATACCACCTTGATTCTTTGGTATTTGCAACCAACTCCAATGCGAAACCGCAGAGTCGGTGGAAGCGGCGACGAGAACCGTGTCGCGACTTTCAAGCTCTTTCAATCCCGCTTGGAAAGCGTGCAGTTCAGTCGGGCAAACAAAAGTGAAATCTGCCGGATAGAAGAAAAACAATACGTATTTCTTCCCAATGTATTGTTCGAGTGAAAAGTTATCCACTATCTCAGTGCCGTTAATTACGGCTTGCGCACGGAAAACCGGTGCTTTTTTTCCTACTAATACTCCCATAATGATGAATTTTTTAATTGTTAGCTTTAATTCTTTTCGGCAAAAATAGGGGTTTTCCACGATAGAAAAAAATATATAGTTATTTATATATCATAGAAAAAATCTATGATTAAAAAAGGACGCCTTCCCCCTCTTCATTCTCAATTTTCAATTCTCAATTTTCCTTCCGTCCTTTTGTCCTTTTGTCTGAAAATCGTTTTTACGGATAAAAAAAGCGATTGATTGGCTGTCCTCCAATGAAACCCAAACGGTTACGGTGGAAGATTTTCGCGAGATGGTAAAAGAGGTGGAAAGTTTGCCCCCCTATTCCTATCGGGAACACCGAAAAATTGTAAAAGAATGGTTGAAAAACCACCGATAAAAAGACAGGAACAATCAAAGATTTGGTAAAACAAGCGTTTTTTTGAACGCAGATGACGCAGATTTTTTTGTTTTAAAAAACCCTTATTTCAGCAAGCGCCCATAGTAGCCAAAAACAGCGCACACAAAGCCGCCCTTATTCCCTTATTTTTATGAGGTAATGAGGTTGGGTGGTGTGTGATATTCCGTTGCTATTGAGTTTGTTTTGTTAAATGCAAAAGAAGGTTATAAAGAAGGTTTTTAGGGGATTCCGTGTGAGATTCCGTGTCGTGGCACGGAACGGAATGACGGCGTACCCCCATTAGCAAATTAGCAAATTGTCCCGCCGTCTTGATTCTTGGTTCTTGGCTCTCGATTCTTGGTTCTACCGTTCAAAAAAACCTCAGTAGCATAATAAAAAATAAAAAAACTCATTTTTATTTGATATTGTATTGAGATAATTGTATTTTTGTGGACGAACACAACGGAATAAAAAAATAGAATTAAAAGCATAGAAAAAGAATATGTACGAACTCTTTAATATTACCAATAAAGTGGTTGTGATGACCGGAGGATCCGGCGTACTCGGCACGTCAATGGTAAAATACCTTGCCGCACACGGGGCAAAAGTCGCTATCCTGGCACGCAACAAAGAAAAAGGCGACAAGCTCGCCGCCGAAATCACAACGGCAGGGGGGAAAGCCTCGTTTTTCGTTACTGACGTGAACGACAGGGCAATCCTCGAACAGAACGAAAAGGAAATCCTCGCCACCTATGGCAAAATCGACGTTTTGATTAACGGCGCGGGCGGAAATATGCCGGGGGCTACCATCAGCCCCGACAAAACCATCTTCGACTTGAATCTGTCCGATTTTGAGAAAGTGGTTGATCTCAACCTTTTCGGGACGGTTTTGCCGACGATCGTTTTCGCCAAAAATATGGTGGAACGGAAACATGGGAGTATCATCAACATCTCGTCCGAATCGGCGTTGCGCCCGCTTACGCGCGTGCTGGGATACGGCGCGGCAAAAGCCGCCGTTACCAATCTCACGAAATATCTCGCCATCGAACTCGCGACAAAGTTTGGCGAAGGCTTGCGCGTGAACGCCATCGCCCCCGGATTTTTCATCACGGAGCAAAACCGCAGCTTGCTGACGAAGCCCGACGGCTCTTACACCGACAGAGGCAACACGATTCTTTCGCACACGCCCTTCCGTCGTTTTGGCAAACCCGAAGAGTTGCTCGGCGCCCTGCATTGGCTCGCGAGCGACGCATCGAAATTCGTTACCGGAACGCTGACGGTTATCGACGGCGGTTTCGATGCTTTTTGTATCTAACTTATAAACAATTATATAATAAACAAAACCGTGTCATTAAAATTAAAAAAAGATTATACATACTCTCTGCTCGTAGCCACGAGTATGGGAGTGCGCATCACGCCTGCCAACGCGCAACCCGTGCATAGCAGCCGCCTCTTCGAAATGCAGGCGACAAGCGCGGAAACCAACGTGGCGAGCATATCATCCTATCTCGGCTTGCCCGTCAAGGTTTTGACTACCTTCGTAAAAGACAGCCCAATAGCCAAATTTATCAAGGCGGATTTGAAGAACCGCTTTATGGATTTCGAAGGCGTGGAAGTGCTGCAAGGCGGACCTTGGGGCTACCGCCACCAATTCAACATCGCCGATAGCGGTTACGGATTGCGCGGACCGCGTGTCCAAAACGATCGCGCAGGGGAAGTCGGCAGGACGCTGAACGCAAAAGATTTCGATTTGGAACGCATTTTCGGGAAGGAAGGAGTGCAAATCGTGCACCTTTCGGGGCTGATCGCCGCGCTTTCACCCGACACGAGCAACTTCTGCCTCGAAATTGCCCGTTACGCGAAAAAATACGGCTCGCTCATCTCTTTCGATCTGAACTACCGCGCCACGTTTTGGAAAGGGCGCGAGGCGGAATTGAAAACTGCCTTCGCCGAAATCGCTTCTTTGGCGGACATTCTTATCGGCAACGAGGAAGATTTTCAACTCTGCCTCGGCATCGAAGGACCGAAGGCTGGTGGCGAGAACATCGAAGCCACCATCGACGCCTTCAAAGGAATGATCACAAACGTGAAAAACGCCTACCCCAAGGTTTCGGTTTTCGCCAACACGCTGCGCGAAGTCCTCAACGTGAACGAACATCTTTGGGGGGCGATTGTTTATGAAAATGAACGTTGGTACACGGTTACGCCACGCAAAATCGCCGTGATGGATCGCATCGGCGGTGGCGACGGCTTTGTCGGGGGCTTGCTTTACGCCATCTTGAAAGAATGGGAACCCGAAAAATGGATTCAGTTCGCTTGGGCGAGTGGCGCCTTGGCGACAACATTCTTGACGGACTACGCCCAACCGTCTGACGAAGAGATGGTTTGGAGTGTGTGGCAAGGGAATGCGAGAGTGAAAAGATAAGTAAGAAATTAGAAATTAGAAAACAGAAAACTAAATGAAGAAATTAGCAGATATAGGGCTTATAGGGCTTGCCGTGATGGGCGAAAACCTCGTCCTCAATATGGAAAGTAAAGGTTACACGGTGGGCGTTTTCAACCGCACGGTTGAGAAAGTAGATGCGTTTGTGAACGGGCGCGGAAAAGGAAAAAATTTTATCGGGGCGCATTCCCTGAAAGAATTGGTTGATTCCTTGCAACGCCCCCGCAAAGTGATGATGCTGGTAAAAGCCGGAAATCCGGTGGACGATTTCATTGAGCAACTCATTCCCCTGCTCGAAGCTGGCGACATCATCATCGACGGCGGAAACAGCCATTTCCCCGACACAATTCGTCGCGCCAAATACTTGGAAAGCAAAGGTTTACTCTACATTGGCACGGGCGTTTCGGGTGGCGAAGAGGGCGCGTTGAAGGGACCTTCGATAATGCCCGGCGGATCGCCTGCCGCGTGGCAATACGTGAAAGAGATTTTCCAATCCATCTCGGCGAAGGTGGACGGCGGAACACCTTGTTGCGACTGGGTGGGCGAAAACGGAGCCGGACATTTCGTGAAAATGGTGCACAACGGCATCGAATACGGCGATATGCAAATCATCAACGAGGCTTACCAACTGATGAAGGATTTGCTCGGTATGGGCGCGTTTGAGCAACACGAAGTGTTCAAAAAATGGAACGCCAGGAAATTAAATTCCTACCTGATTGAAATCACGAGGGATATTCTCGCGTTCAAAGATACGGACGGAAGCCCGCTCGTGGAACATATTTTGGACACGGCAGGGCAGAAAGGCACGGGCAAATGGACGGCGGTTACCGCCCTCAATATGGGGATTCCCCTGACACTGATCGGCGAATCGGTCTTTTCGCGTTGCCTCTCGGCACAAAAAGAGTTGCGCGTGAAGGCTTCCCGCGTTATTTCGGGTACGAAACCGCAGTTCAAAGGGGACAAGAAGCAATTTATCGCCGATTTGGAGCAGGCGGTATATGCGGCGAAAATCATTTCATACGCGCAAGGGTACGATTTGATGATGGAAGCCGCCAAAGAATACAAATGGAAGCTCAATTACGGAGGCATAGCCTCGTTGTGGCGCGGCGGCTGCATCATTCGTTCCGTATTCCTGAACGACATTGAAAAAGCCTTCGCGAGCAATCCGAAACTCGAAAACCTGCTCTTCGATCCATTTTTCAAAAACAGCGTGGAAACCGCGCAGGAAGGCTGTCGGCGTGTTTGCGCCGCCGCATTGGAAAATGGAATTCCCGTTCCGGCACTGACGTCCGCGCTCTGCTATTTCGACGGATTCCGCAGCGAACGGCTACCTGCCAACCTGTTACAGGCGCAACGCGACTATTTCGGCGCACACCAATACGAGCGCACCGACAAACCGCGAGGGGAATTTTTCCACACCGACTGGACGGGACACGGAGGCGACACGGCTTCCTCGACATATCAAGTATAAGCGAAAAGATGATTTATTACCGGAACGGCTCGAAACAGCACGATTTGTCGCAGGACGATCTTCGAAAAGGACTTCGCGACGCCTTGTGCAAATTGGGGGGAAGGCAAAAAATAGCCGTTGTCCCCCCTGATTACACGCGCTTGCCGAGCCGAGCCGGGGAACTGACGGAAATGGCGTGGGAGTATTACGGCGACAAACTGACGGACATACTTCCTGCCTTGGGTACGCATTCGCCGATGACGGACGAACAAATCGCCCGAATGTTCGGCAAAACGCCCCGAAACTTGTTCCGCGAACACGATTGGCGGCACGACGTAGTTACGTTGGGCGAGGTGCCTTCGGATTTCGTTTCCCAAGTTTCCGAAGGGAAAGTCGATTTTCCCTTGCCTGCGCAGGTAAACAAACTGTTGGTGGACGGCGGTTTCGACTTGATTCTGTCCATCGGGCAGGTTGTTCCGCACGAAGTGGTGGGTATGGCGAACTACAACAAAAACATTTTCGTGGGGACGGGCGGCATCGAAGGCATCAACAAGAGCCACTACGTGGGGGCTGTTTACGGTATGGAACGAATGATGGGACGTGCCGACACGCCGGTGCGCAAGATTTTCAACTATGCGTCGGAACATTTCGCGAAGCACCTGCCCATCGTTTATGTGCTCACGGTAGTGGGCGTGAACAGGGAAGGACGGCAACAAACCTACGGGCTTTTCGTGGGCGACGACTTGTCGGTGTTCGACACCGCCGCCAAGCTCTCGCTCGAAGTGAATTTCGAAATGCTGGACAAACCGCTGAAAAAAGTCGTCGTGTGGCTCGATCCTACCGAGTTTAAAAGCACGTGGCTCGGCAACAAATCCATTTACCGCACCCGTATGGCGATTGCCGATGGTGGCGAACTGATTGTGCTTGCCCCTGCCTTGAAAGAATTTGGGGAAGACACGGAAATCGATCGCCTGATCCGCAAATACGGCTATTTCGGCACAGCGCACACCCTGCAAGCCGTGAGGGAAAACGAAGAATTGAGGAACAACCTCAGCGCGGCGGCGCACCTTATCCACGGTTCGGCGGAAGGGCGGTTTTCCGTTACCTATTGTCCGGGGAAAACCGCCGATAACCTCACGCGGCAAGAGATTGAAAGTGTCGGGTTTCGTTGGGCGGACATCGACGAAACAACCCGAAAATACAACCCGAAGCGTCTGAAAGAAGGCTTCAACCTGCTTCCCGACGGCGAAGAAATCTATTACATATCGAGCCCCGCATTGGGATTGTGGGCTTACCGTGATCGGTTTGAATTTTGAAATCGTTATAAACTAACTCTAAAATAAATACTTATGACAACAAGAAGAGAATTTATCCGAAACGCGGCATTGGCTTCTGCCGGGTTGGCATTCGGCGGAGTTTCATCGAAACTCAATGCGGCAAGTTATAGCCGGGTTATCGGCGCAAACCGGAAAGTGAACGTTGCTATGATTGGCATCGGCAACCGGGGCTGGGAAGTAATCAACGAGTTCGACAAAACCGGACTGGCAAATTTCGTGGCTTTGTGCGATGTGGACCTGGGTGCTGCTCACACCAAAAACGCACTGAACAAATTCCCCAACGCCAAGCGTTTCAAAGATTTCCGCGAAATGTTTGACAAGGTGGGGAACGAAATCGAAGCCGTGATTGTCGCGACGCCCGATTTTTCGCACTTCCCCATCTGTATGCTCGCTATGCACCTTGGGAAACACGTTTACGTGGAAAAACCGCTCACGCGCACCTTCCACGAATCGGAATTGCTGATCGATATGGCGAAAAGACACCCCAATGTCGTAACCCAAATGGGCAACCAAGGACATTCGGAAGCCAACTATTTCCAATTCAAAGCGTGGAAAGAGGCTGGCATCATCAAAGACGTAACCGCCATCACTGCCCACATGAACAGTTCGAGAAGGTGGCACGGCTGGGATCCCAACATTAAGAAATACCTTCCGGGCGAACCGATTCCCGAAACGCTCGACTGGGACACGTGGACGATGGCGCAGTTCTATCACGAGTACAACAAAGACTACCACTACGGACAATGGCGTTGCTGGTACGATTTCGGTATGGGTGCGCTGGGCGACTGGGGCGCACACATTCTCGACACCGCGCACGAATTTCTCGATCTGGGCTTGCCCGAAGAAGTGAACCCCGTCAAATTGGAAGGGCACAACGATTATTTCTACCCGATGTCGAGCACCATCGAGTTCAAGTTCCCCAAACGTGGGAAGATGCCCCCGCTAACCATCACGTGGCACGACGGCTTGAACAATATCCCCGCCGTCCCCGACGGATACGGCGTTTCGGAAATCGATCCGAACATTCCCACCGTCGGCGGCGGCAAGATACAGCCCGCCAAGCTGAACCCCGGCAAAGAAATTTACGGCAAAGATTTGACTTTCAAGGGCGGATCGCACGGAAGCACGTTGAGCATCATTCCCGACGAGAAAGCCAAAGAAATGGAAAAGAAACTGCCTGAAGTGCCGAAAAGCCCTTCGAACCACTTCGCAAACTACCTGCTGGCTTGCCAAGGCGTCGAAAAAACGCGCTCGCCCTTCGCCATTTCCGGACCGTTGAGTCAAGTATTTTGTCTGGGCGTTATGGCGCAACGCCTCAATCGGAAGATTGTTTTCGATCGCAACACCAAACAAGTGAAGAACGACGCTTTCGCCAACGCCTTCCTTACCGGACTTCCCCCTCGCAAAGGCTGGGAAGAATTTTACAAATTCTAAATTCAACAAACGATGAAAAAAAATATCTTTTTATTGATGGCACTGACTTTCACGATTTCCGCTTCGGCTCAGGACGGCGCGTGGCAGAATCTTTTCGACGGCAAAAACCTGAAAGGTTGGACGCGCATCGGCGGACACGCACCCTTTGCCGTGAAAGACGGCGCAATCGTCGGGACAACCAAAACGGGGGAGGCAAGCTCTTTCCTCGCCACCGCGGTGCAGTACGGCGATTTTATCCTCGAATTGGAATTGAAAGCCGACAAGGGGGTTAATTCCGGCATTCAACTGCGCAGCCACGACTCGAAAAAAGAACCGGTTTACGGTTATCAGTTCGAAATCGACGGGCGCAACACCGGATTTATCTACGAAGAACAGCGGCGCGGCTGGATTTATCCGCCCTCTGCCAACGCGGGCGCACAAAACGCTTTTGTGGAAGGCGAATGGAACAAAGTCCGCATCGAGGCGGTTGGCAATTCCATACGCACGTGGATAAACGGCAAGGCGGTAACCAACTTGTGGGACGACACCGAAAGCAAGGGCTTCATCGCCCTGCAAGTTCACGCCATCGGTACCGACAAGGCGCACGAAGGGCAGAAAGTCCAATTCAAGAATATCCGCATCTGCACGCAAGACGTTGAAAAATACCGTACCGCGACTACCGCGCAGGAAATCAACGCCGCCGTAAACACCTTGTCGCCCGACGAACAAAAAGAGGGATGGAAACTGCTTTGGGACGGCAAAACCACCAAGGGCTGGCGCGGCGCGAAATTGGACGCTTTCCCTGCGAAGGGCTGGACGATTGACAACGGCGTGCTGAAAGTGCAGAAAAGCGGCGGCGCGGAATCGGCAAACGGTGGCGACATTGTTACCACGAAGCCCTACAAGAATTTCATTCTCAAAGTGGACTTCAAAATTACCGACGGCGCCAACAGCGGCATCAAATACTTCGTGGATCCCGCGCTCAACAAGGGCGAAGGCTCTGCCATCGGTTGCGAATTTCAAATCTTGGACGATTTGCGCCACCCCGACGCGAAACTTGGAGTTAAGGGCAACCGCCGCCTCGGTTCGGTGTACGACTTGATTCCTGCGCCGGAAGACAAACCTTTCCACGCCGGCGTGTTCAACACGGCGATGGTTGTCGTGATGGGAAACCACGTGGAACATTGGCTCAACGGCGTGAAAATCATCGAGTACGAGCGCAACAACCAACTATGGAACGCATTGGTGGCGTATAGCAAATACAAGGACTGGGCTAATTTCGGCAATGCCGCCGAAGGCAATATCCTGTTGCAGGATCACGGCGACGATGTGTGGTTCAAAAACGTAAAAATCAAAGAGTTGCCCTAATGAGCAACCCGCGAAACAAGCAAAAAACCGCAGGTGGAAATTCCTGCGGTTTTTTTTTTGAACGCGAGAGAATTTTTTGTACGTTGTGCTGGACATAATTGACAATGAACAGATGGTACAGGGCGAAGCGGTTTTGTGTTTTTACTTTTTATTTTGAAAATGGACGATGATTTACGAAGAATTGCCAATGTAGATGAATTTTGGAAAACACCAAGAATACAACTTCAATTGTTGTACGCTTTGTATAGAAGGCGGATTAAGGGTTATTCCGATAAAGCAGAAATGGTGTTATTGGACACCCCCACCCTCATTTTCAATTCTCAATCCCCCCCCCTTTAAAAGCTAAATTTGCATTATCCACCAATTTTTTATACTTTTGCAGCCCGGAAGGAAGAAAAATAATCACAACTAAAAAAATACTTTTTATGATTAATGCACAAGACATTAAAAACGGAACTTGTATCAAAATAGACGACGGACTCTATTTTGTTATTGAATTTCTGCACGTTAAACCCGGAAAGGGCAACACGTTTATGCGCACAACGCTGAAAAACGTGGTGGACGGGCGAGTGATCGACCGCCGCTTCAATATCGGCGAAAAACTGGAAGACGTGCGCGTGGAACGCCGTCCCTTCCAATACCTCTACAAAGACGATATGGGGTATAATTTTATGAACGCCGAAACCTTCGATCAGGTATCCATTCCCGAAGAACAGATCGCCGGCGTGAAATTTTTGAAGGAAGGAGACTCGGTGGAAGTGCAAATCCACGCCGAAACCGAAACGATCCTCACGGTGGAAATGCCCCCCCACGTCATTCTCGAAGTAACCTACGCCGAGCCGGGCTTGAAGGGCGACACCGCCACCAACACCCTGAAACCCGCCACTGTGGAAACGGGCGCGGAAGTTCGCGTGCCGCTCTTTATCGAGGCTGGCGAAAAAATCAAGGTGGACACCCGCACGGGAACCTACGTGGAACGCGCGAAATAGTCCCCCTCGGACAGCACATTTCAAAAATCGGATTTCAAGTTCCACCTTTGGGGATTTGGAATCCGATTTTTTGTATATTTGTCCCCGTGTTGCCTATCCCAACACCACAAAACAATGGACAAAATCAGTATCAAACAATGGGCGGAGGAAGATCGTCCGCGCGAAAAACTCTTGATGAAGGGCGTCGCCGCGCTGTCCGATTCCGAATTGCTGGCTATCCTCATCGGTTCGGGAAACGACAAAGAGAGCGCGGTTGAGCTTTGCAAACGCATCTTGAACAAGGCTGGGAACGATCTCAACAAGCTGGGGCGTTTCAGCGTGGACGACTTCGTGGCGAACTTCCGCGGAATCGGCTACGCAAAGGCGATCAGCATCGTCGCCGCCCTCGAACTCGGCAAACGCCGCCGCGAATCGGAATCGGCGCAACCCAAGAAAATTGGCTCGTCGAAAGACGCCTACGATATTTTCTACCCCCTTTTCGCCGGGCTTAACTACGAGGAAACGTGGGTGTTGCTGTTGAACCGCGCCAACGTGGTGGTGTCGATGCTGCAAATCAGCAAGGGCGGCATATCGGGGACGGTAGTCGATATACGCTTGGTGTTGCGCGAAGCCTTGTGGCACTACGCATCGGGAATCGTCATCGGACACAACCACCCTTCGGGAAACTGCAAGCCGAGTCCGCAGGACATGCTCATCACGAAAAAACTGAAAGAGGCAGCCCAATTGATGGATATTTCGCTGTTCGATCACTTGATTGTCTGCGAAAAATCGTATTACAGCTTCGCGGACGAGGGGGAAATTTAGATAACCTATATAATTTATACTCTTTACACAAAATGCTTTATGAAAAAGAAAGGATTTTTTAAGGCACTCTCGATTGTGTCAGTCGCAATTTTTCTGTATTCGTGTGCGGGAACGGTTAAAAACGATGCCGCGCTC